>JAHFGT010000031.1 GCA_023247275.1 Candidatus Omnitrophota bacterium | reverse complement strand
GGTGGCCTCGACGCCCGAAGCTCCAGCCGCTGAGCCGGCTCATCGAGCAGATACAGTAGGCAGGCATCCGCCGAGGTCACCTGTGACACCAGTTCCAGGATCCGTTGCAGAACCCCTTGGAGATCTAGCGTGCTGTTCACCGCCTCGATGATCTGCCGCAGGACCCGAAATTCCTCGGTCCGCTCGCACAACACCTGTTGGAGCTGACGAATCGAGACACCCATGTGTCGGCACCTTGTGTATTGTTCGACTCCACAGAACCTTTCGATGGTCGGACATCGCGTGACAATCAGTAGACCTGATGGAGGTTACGACGACGTTACGTAGACGTTAATTCAGCGTAACGTCTCAGGAGATGACACGGAGGGGGCTGAACTCACTCGGATTGAAAATACGTGTCGGCGCTGAAGTACCGCTCGCCCGAATCTGGAAATATGACCACCACTGTTTTGTTGGCGCCAAGCCGTTGAGCCATCTGAAGCGCAGCCACGCAGGCTGCTCCGGACGACAGTCCGACCGACAACCCCTCGAGACGATTGAGGCGTTTGGACATGTGGTACGCCTCTTCATCGCTCACGGGAACAATCTCGTCAATGACCGAGCGATTCAGGACCTTCGGGATAAACCCAGCGCCAAGGCCCTGAATCAGATGCGGGCCAGCGTCTCCACCGGACAGCACCGGTGACCCTTTGGGCTCAACAGCGATCACGCGCAGATGGGCATAGGTTCGCTTGAGCATTTCTCCAACGCCAGTGATGGTTCCTCCGGTGCCAACGCCTGCAACAAAAGCGTCAAGTCCATTCGGCAAACACTCAAGAATCTCCTGAGCGGTGGTCCGACGGTGAATCTCGGGATTCGCAGGGTTTTGAAATTGTTGCGGCATCAACGCGTTGGGCGTGCGCTTGAGCAGCTCCTCGGCTTTGCGGACTGCGCCGATCATTCCGTCTTCGGCTGGGGTCAAGACGATTTCTGCTCCGTAGCTTTTGAGCAGCGCCACCCGCTCAGCACTCATCGTCTCCGGCATCGTCAAGATCACCTGGTAGCCTTTGACCGCACCCACCATGGCCAACCCGATGCCGGTATTCCCGCTGGTCGGTTCGATGATGACCGTTCCAGGCTTGAGCTGGCCGCGGGACTCAGCGTCCTCAATCATCGCCAGGGCGATCCGGTCTTTCACACTGCCGCCTGGATTGCGGGATTCGAGCTTTGCGAAGATCATCGCCATGGAGGAATCCGCGATCCGATTGAGCCGGACGATCGGCGTACCTCCGATCAGCTCGAGTACATTCGACGCGATCTTCGCGCGGTTCATCAAATCCCCCCTCCCAGCGTGCTGTGAGCTTGCGTAAACAGCTTCATGTCCTTGACACTGACGAACACGTGGATCCCTTTGCGCAATTTGAGGTGCCGATAGCGTTCATGCGGCATCTCGACATTCACGATCGCGCCTGAACCCGTGGTCAGTTCGATCTTGACCACCGCCCCGGCCGCATTGATGTGCGCAATAGTCGCTTGAAAATGGGGCCGGCCGCTTGGCGGCTGGTGATCAATGTCCAGTAAGTGCGGGCGGGCGTACGCCACAGCCGGCGTCGCAGCCTGGCCCATGCCCGCAGGGGCTTCCATGCTGAATTCGCCTAAGTGCACTTGGCTGCCTTCGACTCGGCCATGGAACAGATTCACATTCCCGAGAAACCGGTAGACGAACGGGGTCGCGGGGTGCTCGTACACTTGCTCCGGTGAACCCTCTTGCTCGACGCAGCCCTCGTGAAGGATGACCACACGATCCGCAACCTCCAGCGCCTCGTCCTGGTCATGGGTCACAAAGACGCTGGTGATTCCAATCTCGTCATGCAGCCGGCGCAGCCAGCGACGTAACTCTTGCCTGACCTTCGCATCCAGCGCACCGAACGGCTCGTCGAGCAGCAGGATTTTGGGCTGCACCGCCAGTGCCCGAGCCAGCGCCACCCGTTGCCGCTGTCCACCCGATAGCTGCGATGGATATCGCTCCGCCAGACGCTCAAGCTGAACCAGCGTCAGCAACTCGCGCACGCGCGTGGCAATCTCAGCCGCTGCCGGCCGCTCGTGACGCGGTTTGACCCGAAGCCCGAACGCCACGTTCTCGAACACGGTCATGTGCCGGAACAACGCATAGTGCTGAAAAACGAACCCGACTCGCCGGTCGCGCGCGCTGCGTGCGGTCGCATCTTGCGAATCAAACAGCACCGTGCCCTGATCTGGCACTTCCAAGCCGGCGATGATTCGCAGCAGTGTGGTCTTCCCTGACCCTGATGGACCGAGTAACGCCACCAGCTCTCCTGCCGGCACCGTCAAGCTGACGTCCTTCAACGCGGCGAAGTCGCCGAAGATTTTCGTGACATGTTGGATCTCAATACTCATGTACGAATCCCTTCAGCGACTGGCGCGCTTTCCGCTCGACGACCGTCTTCGCGGCCAAGGTGATCAACGCCAAGAGCGCCAAGAGGGACGCCACCGCGAAGGCTGCGGCCGCATGGTATTCGTTGTACAAGATCTCCACATGCAACGGGATCGTGTTGGTCTGCCCGCGGATATGTCCTGAGACCACCGACACCGCCCCAAACTCCCCCATGGCTCTGGCATTGCAGAGAATGACGCCGTACAGCAACCCCCAGGTAATATTGGGCAGCGTGACCCGCCAGAAGATCTGCCAACCACTGGCGCCCAACACCCGTGCAGCTTCTTCATCGTCGGTGCCTTGCGCCTGCATCAACGGGATGAGCTCGCGCGCCACAAACGGACAGGTCACGAACATTGTCGCGAGCACAATGCCCGGAACGGCAAAGACCATCTTGATGTGGTGCGCCGTCAGCCAGGGACCGAACCAGCCTTGTCGACCGAACAACAGCACATAGATCAACCCAGCCACCACCGGGGAGACGGAAAACGGCAGATCAATCAACGTGATCAAGAGCTGCTTGCCGGGAAATTCAAATTTGGCGATCGCCCACGCGGCGACGACGCCGAACACCAGATTCAGCGGCACCGTGATGACGGCGGTTAACAGGGTCAACCGAATGGCCGCCAACGCGTCCGGCTCACGCAGTGCAGCAAGATACACACCCACGCCTTTCCGGAACGCTTCAGTAAACACGGCAGCTAATGGCACGACCAGGAACAGGATCAGGAACACCAGCGCGACCGCCATCACACCCCAACGCACCGCGGTCGGTTCTGCCACATGCGGCTTACGCATGGCGTTTGCCGCTCCACCATTGGAGCAGGTTAATGACCAGTAGCAGCGCAAACGACACGAGCAACATGAACACCCCAATGGCCGTGGCACCTGCGTAGTCGTACTGTTCCAGTTTCGTGATGATCAACAGCGGCGTAATCTCTGTCCGCATCGGCATGTTACCCGAGATAAACACCACCGACCCGTACTCCCCGATGGCCCTGGCGAATGCGAGCGCGAATCCGGTTAACAGGGCTGGCCACAGTTCTGGAATGATGACCCGCGCGAACGTCTGCCACCGACCGGCCCCAAGACTCGCAGCCGCTTCTTCGAGTTCAGGGTCAAGCGCCTGGAGGACTGGCTGAACCGTTCTGACGACGAACGGCAGCCCGATGAAGATTAACGCGATCACGACACCCAGCGGCGAGAACGCGGCGGTGATCCCCAACGGCTCGAGATACCGGCCGATCCATCCATGGACGCTGAGCACAGTCGTCAGCGTGATTCCAGCCACAGCGGTGGGCAGCGCAAATGGCAAGTCGACCAGGGCGTCGATGATTCGCCGCCCGGGAAATTGATAGCGGACCAGCACCCAGGCCACCACAAGACCCATGATCGCGTTCACGGCCGCGCCAATGAAGGCCGCCCCAAAACTCAACCGGTACGACGCGAGCGCACGCGGTTCGGTCACCGTGTGCCAACACGCACTCCACCCAGCTGTCGAGGCTTTCAAGAACGTCGCCGACAATGGAATCAAGACGATGAGACTGAGATAGAGCAGGGTTACACCCAGCGTCAAGCCGAACCCCGGGATGACCCGATGTCGGCGGCCTCTGATCGCGCTCATCGTCCCGCGACGTTCTACTGCCCTGGCTGATACATCTGATCAAACACGCCGCCGTCGCTAAAGTGAACCTGCTGCGTCTGCTGCCAATCCCCGAAGAGTTCAGCCAGGGTGAACAGTTCGATTTGCGGAAACTGGGTGGCATATTTCGCCGCAACAGCCTGTAGACGAGGACGGTAGTAGTGCTTCGCTGCGATCTCTTGGCCTTCCTCCGAATAGAGATAGTCCAGATACGCCTGCGCGATCGCCCGTGTCCCTCGCCGGTCCACCACTCGATCCACCAGCGTGACTGGTGGCTCAGCCACGATGCTCAGCGATGGAGCCACGATCTCAAACTGTCCCTGGTCTAACTCCCGCACGGCGAGGAGCGCCTCGTTCTCCCACGCGATCAGGACATCCCCGATTCCTCGCTCCACAAACGTCACCGTGGCTCCGCGCGCCCCAGTATCAAGCACCGGTACATGCTTGTAAAGCTTCGTCACAAACTCCTTCGCCGCGGCCGCATCGTTGCCATGGTGTTTCAACGCAGACCCCCACGCCGCCAAGTAATTCCAGCGCGCTCCCCCTGACGTCTTTGGATTTGGCGTAATGACCACAACACCCGGCCGCACCAGATCGTCCCAGTCTGTGATCTGTTTCGGGTTTCCGTGGCGTACGAGAAAGACGATCGTGGAGGTGTATGGCGCGCTGTTGTGCGGCAGACGGGTCTGCCAGTTGGTGGGAAGGAGATCGCCTTTCTGAGCGATGGCATCGATATCATAGGCCAAGGCCAAGGTCACTACATCAGCCTCCAGCCCGTCGATGACAGCCCGTGCCTGCTTGCCGGATCCGCTATGCGACTGATGGATCGTGATGTCCTCGCCGGTTTTCGTCTTCCAGTATCTTGCGAACGCGGCGTTGTAGTCTTGGTACAATTCCCGCGTCGGATCATAGGAGACGTTGAGCAGCGTCTGACCCTTCTGGGCAGACGCCACTGCGCACAGACTCCCCGCGAGCACCAGGGCGCCAATCAGGTTGGTTGATCGTCGAATGCTCATCATCGTTTTTGCCTCGCGATCATGCACCACGGAACGCGCATCGATCTCTCAATGTATCTATTCAGTCTATCAATTGAGTAGAGTATATGGCGCAAAAAAATTAGATGGCGTAGACTGGTACCTTACTTCGCCGCTGTTCAAGCCGCTCTTCACGTCGCAGCATATCAGCTAGGTTTTCCCGGTCCAGAATCTCTGCCGTGGTGTCACGAACTTCCTGCATCACCACACGAATTCCACACGTGGCTTCATCTTCACACTCCTCGCAGGTGCGATAAGCGGTCTGGCTGACGCACGGCACAGGCGCCAGCGACCCGTCGAGCGCTCGAATGATTTCCCCGAGGCTGATGGTGCTCGGTGCCCTGGCCAGGAAATAGCCGCCTCCCTTGCCTTTCTTGCTCCCCAACATCCCCTGGTTGCGGAGCTCGAGCAGAATCAGCTCAAGGAATTTCTTTGGGATGCGCTGATGTTTTGACAACTCAGCGATCAGCACAGGCCCCTGGTGGTAGCGCCGGGCAAGCTCAAACAGCGCTCTGAGCGCATATTTAGACTTCTTTGAGATAGCATACATTGTATAGTATCCCTATAGGCTTTATAGATAGTATACACGCCTGGCACCTGCGTCAAGATAATTTTATCGTGCAAACCGAACAGACCATAACACCTGCACGGCGATGAAAAAATCCCACGGACGGATTTTCTTCCCGCAACCGACACCGCGGGCCTCATAGGCAATCGGGACTTCAGTAATGGGAACACCTTGGCGCGCAAGCCGAGCGGTGATTTCCGGCTCGAATTCAAACCGCTCAGCGCAGAGTCCCAGTTGCATCACCAGCTCGCGAGGAACAATTTTATAGCCGGTTTCCATATCGGTCAGGTGGAGTCTGTACAAGCGGTTGGTTAGCCAGGTCAACAACCGGTTGGCGAGCACGTTCGGCCAGCGCATGCCGTGCGGCCACTGATGGTGGAGGAATCGGCTGCCGTAGACCACGGCCGCCCTGCCCGCAAGAATCGGCGCCAGCAACTGCGGAATATCCGCCGGCCGATATTCCAAGTCACCGTCCTGAATGATCACCAGCTCCCCCGTGGCCACCGCGAGCCCCTGCCGGATGCAATGACCCTTGCCACGATTGCTCGAGTTGCACACGACACGGACTCGATCTTCACCCAGCAGCTGTTGAAGGCGCCGCTCGATCGCCAAGGTGTGATCCTCGCTGTGATCATCGATGAGGACCAGCTCATAGGGAATCGGGAGTGGGGCGGCCAAGACGGCCTGAATCACCTGCTCAACCGTCTGTTGTTCGTTGTACGTCGGCACGATAATGGACAATTTCATCGCACTGGCAACTGTAACACAACGCAGCTAGCTTTGCTCAGTCGGAGCGCCGGCGTCAGGTATACTTGCTTCATATGTGAATCGATGACAGCACCTGTCCTCCTTCATCGCTCAACACGAGTCCGCCAACATTCCGCAAGGCGCCGGCCAGAATTGGTACCGATTAGCGCACTGTGGCGATGCGGGGTCCTGGGATTCTGGGCGACCCCGGTGGCTGGAGCGGTTTGGCTGCTCTGCGTCATGGCCACGCCTGCGCGCCGCGCTGCGCGGCCATGGCTGCTCGGATCTGTGCTGCTCTGGGGGCTTGGAGAGTGGTGGATCATCCGGCATCCGGTCGCGATGACGCACCTGCTATGGGTACAGCTGTTCTGGTCGCTCTGCGGAGGTATAGCCTGTGCCGGCGTCTTGCGCATGGCATGGCAACACGGACCGTTCATTTCAAGGAACACCACGCGCCAGACTGTTCCAAGCTGGCGGACAACAATTCCAACTCTCCTCGGCTGTGCGATCCTCGGATACGCCCTCACGCTGACCGCCGTCGCCCTGATCTCAGCAATCATGCGGGCCCTGCAAATCTCCACCCGCGTGGTGCTCTCACCGTGGACATTGATCTGGGCGCTGCCAGGCAGCGTCATGGGGTTGTTCATCGGCTGGTGTTGGCGGCGACGGTTCGGACGAATCACCGGCGCGGTCATCCTCAACTATGTGCTTGGCCTCAATCTGGCCACCGTGGCTGTTGCCACACTCACCACGTTGCTGCTGTGGGGCTATGCCGTGGCGTTCCCTGAGTCGATTCGACTGTTCCCCCAGTACACCACGGCAGCGATGACCCAATTGATGGTCATGCTCGCTCCGATCCTTCTCTACGGATACTACATCGGTATCGCGCCGCAGCGTTCCGGCCTGCTCCTACGCACCCTGGCTTGCTGCGGTATCTTTCTGCTGAACTTTCTGCAGTTGGCCATCGCCACAGGAGACCCGGCACTGGTGTATCGGTCCAGCGCCCTCCATCAGGAAGCGGCGTCTGAGGTCAGCCAGCGGCAAGCCGCGCTGGTCAACTGGCAACGGTATCTGACGATCTATCCGCGCACGGAAGAGCGGGCTGAAGCGTTGTGGCACATGGGCTGGATCCAAGCCAGCCTTGGTCATGAACCGGCCGCGGTAGCGCTCTATCGCCAGCTCGCATCCTTGCCGATAGATGTTCCCGGACAACGACGCGCGCGGCAAGCTCGAGCGATCCTGCATGATCGAGCGACGGCCGGGCCAGCGCCACTCGCTCTTGTCGAGCCATGTGCCCCGGTCGTTGAATCTGCCGACTATCTGAATGCTGACTGGCGCAGCTTCCTCAGTTTGGTCGGCAGCGGGCAGCCGACGCCGCAAGGATCCCGACATCTTCTGACCCAGCTGCGCACCGTGTCGCTCTCGCAGCAGCGGATCATCCTGCCCTCACTCACCAGCTTGTTCGAAGTCCAGGCCTATGCGCAAGCCCTCGGCGTTCCTGTGACGCTGGAGTCCGTCTCCCTGGACGATGTCAAACGCTCGCTGCAGGCTGGCCGGCCGATGCTGGCACAGTTTGGAGAGGCCTGGTGGTGCGTGGTGGGCTATGAACCAGCGTGGGGCACGTTCCTCTATTATGACTACGACAATGAACCGGCGTGGATTCAGCGGCACGATCGGCGGACACAGGCCAAGGCGATCTTCTCAGACACTGAAGAAAAGAGCACGCGCCGGCTCGCCTGGCTGCGCGGCGGTCTGCTGGCGCGCGCCACGGGATTCGAAATCGACCAGGCGTTGGCAGATCATCATGGATTGGTCGCCAGGCTTGGGCCAGCCGGCCAGCCGACCGCAACGCCAATCGCGCGCCGGGCGTTTCTCCTGGGAGAATTAGCCTTCCACGCGGGGGATCCGATTCTTGCGCTCGACTATTATGCCACAGCACTCGCCGATGACCCGAACGCTGCATGGATCCTACCGTATGTCCAGGTCACCCGACTGACGATCGAAGCGCCCGAGCGCGACATTGTCGAGGCGCGCCTGCCCCTTCAACACCATGACCTGATGGAAGCGTTTGCCAACTGGAAACATCCCGCCCGAGCTCATGCCGTGCTCGCACGAGCTGAGCCATCGCTCAATCTCGACAATCTGCCCGCGTTCTCTACCAGCGTCGTCGAACGACTAGCTGACACGCTGGAGATGCAGGATCCTGCCCAGCAGCCGACGATTCGACGCGCCTATGAGCTGTTGCATGACCGGTATCCGGATCATCCAGGCTATCTGGCGAAACTCACCGAAGTGTGTCGACGATCCGGAGCCCTCGAACAGCTGGCCGCCATGGAACGCGAGTGGAGTGCGCTGGAACCGCACAATGAGGTGCATCGACTCCGATGGGCCGAGACGCTGTTGGAACTCCAACGTCCTGCGTTGGCTCATGAGGTGTTAGAGACGATCGAGGATCGCTCTGGATCAAATGCCGCGCGGTATTGGGGTCTCTCTGGCCGGGTCGAGAGAGCGTTGGGCCGGCCACACCAAGCCGTCCACGACCTGCGCCGGGCGCTTGACAGCTCGTTGGCCAATCCGGAACTTCGGGCTGAGCTGGCGCTGGCGCTTGAAGCCTTGGGACAGACTGCGCAGGCCCAAGCCGAGTGGCGCTGGGTTGAACTCACCGCGATCGATCCGGTGCATCGCGCACTCGCCCGGCAGCAGCTCTCTTACCCGCGTGGCGATCCATGAAGACACGCGTTGCTGCCATGCGCCCATGGCATGCGGTGCTCCTCACACTGGTGGCCACACCGCTCGGGGGGAGCCTGTGCACGGCGGTTGCCCTGGCCGGTACCGGCCATCGCTCTGCCGCGACTCGTGTCCTCATCGTCGGCGGGATCAGTGTCTTCATACTGCTTGGTCTCCTCGTGCAGCCGCTTGACTGGCTGGTCATCGCTGGACTAACCCTGTGCCTCAACATCATCGTCGGGCTGGCCAACGCGTGGCTGCTACGACAGGATCCGCCATTGGTTCGCCTCCGGCGGCTTGGGGCGCAGACCAGCTTGGGCACCATCTGCTGGGGGGTGTGCGGTATCGCGCTCCTTGCCAGCCAGGTTGGCACTGCGGTCGGTGTCGCGTACCTGCTCGGCATGGACCAATTGATCAGCACGCTGTTTCCGTCCATTGCAGGACGATTCCACGTGTTGCTTCAACTTGGCGGTCTGCTATTCGACTTTGCCGTGCTCGGCGCAGCGATGGGCGTGCGGGTATGTGCGCGCACTCCCCAGCCATCAGCCCGACAGGTGGGTTGGGCGGTCGGTGGTCTGGTGTTGAGCTACTACGTGGGCACCACGTTCTGGACGTTGTTGGTGACCGTCCCGGCGTTTCATGCCGCCGCTCGGTTTGATCCCAGCCACCTCTTGCCGCTGATGGTCATTGTCTGGTGCGGCCAGTTGGCGACGAGTCTACTCGGCGCGTTCTGGTTCGCCCAGCTAGCCGACGCCGACTGGCGACCACGGCTGCTAACCAGCGGCCTGGTGATGACCACAGTACTCGGCATGATCTTGAGCTTCATGGCCTACACCGGCCGGTTCAGCTACGACTGCCTGCTCCTTGGCCAACGGCTGGAAAAGCGTGGCCACCTGGCGGCGGCTCAACAGTGGTATGAATTGGGGATTGCCCAGCGGCCGGACGATGAGACCAGCTCGTATCTGCAGTTCCACGTGGCTCTCTTACTCCGCAAGCGCCAACACAATGATCAGGCGCGCGCCGCGTTCAGCAAGGTCGTCACGACCTTTACGTCGCAACAAGCGCTCGTCGCCACGGCCCAGCGATTCCTCAATGCCTTGGACCAGGCGCCGCCGCATGCGAAGCGGTATGTGATTCCGGGGATTGAAACGCGCACCGAGTTCAAGTCCGCGTACTGCATGCCCAACTCGCTGAGCCTGGTGTTACAGTACTGGGGCGTGCCGGTGTCGGCGAAGGCCATTGGGCAACAGATCACCGCCGCGGATATCGGCACCACGCTGACCGATACCGCGTGGTACGTCCAACGCCGCGGACTCCAACACTGGATCCTGCCGCTGGCGAGCGTCGAGGATGTGAAGCAATGGCTCGATCAGCGTATCCCGGTCCTGCTGTATGTTCCCCACCATGTTCTGGCGGTGCTCGGATACGACGAGGCGCTGGAGAGCTTCATCGTCTACGACGTCGCCACCGAGGATATCTGGGTCGATCATCCGATCGAGCAGTTCCTGCCCCGATGGAAACACGAGCTGGCCATCATTGGAATCGTCTTACCGCCAGAGCGGTTTGCCCAACTGCCCGAGGACCAGCAGCAGCGACTCCAGCGATTGACACGCGCCTATCTCCATCACGAACTGCACCTGCCCTACCATGTCTCCGATGAGCCGGCGGATCGCGATCGCGCGCTGGCGCATCTGCAAGCGGCGGTCACGCTCGCACCGGAATTCTTCTTCGACGTTGCGCATATATACGTGCGGACCTCTTGGAGCCGCCAGCGCGAACCGCTGGCACGCGCGCAAGACCTGGCCGCGCTGACCCGAGCTGGCGTCGCCTTCACCAAACATGACTTCACCGACGACGAGGTGCTCCGCGAACTGTCCTGGCTCATGCTGGATGTGAACCAACGAGAGCCGTTGCGGCAGTTCCTGGAATCGTTGTATACGCAGGGAACCCTGAAGCACCATGATGAGTTGGTGCAACTGCTGGGACTGCTGGAATACCAGCAGGGCCATGTCGAAGCGGCCATCGGCTACCTCAGCACGCTGAAAGGATTAGCGCGCTCGCCGTTGATCCTTGCCCAAGCGTTTGAGGCCACGAAGTCCTGGCAGGCAGCGATGAATGAGTACCAGCGACTGCTGGTCTGGGACGTGGACACCCCGCCTGACGTATTAGAGGAAGACACCGGTCAATTCGTTGAGTCGATGCTGTTTGTCCGACGACAGGCCATGGGCCGAATGGTGGCGCTCGCCGACCAAGCCGGCGAGCCTGAGCGACTGCGCGAATCAGCTGCGCAGTATCTGCTGCAGTTTCCATGGGACCTGGCCACCCAGCGGACCTACGCGCAGCACGTCGCGGAAACGCTGGCCCCTGAGCATGATCTCCAAACCAGCGTCCGCCAGGCAAGACGACGAGAACTGCTGCGAACGCTGCAGCTACTGCGAGCGCTCGATTTAGAGGGGAACCTAACAGACCAGCTCAAGGCGCTGGAAGAATCGGCGAGCCAGTCAGCGCGGTAGGATCTTACCGATTTCCCAAGACTTGGTAGATCCGCAGCATGGCCGGGCCGAGGATCACCACAAACAAACACGGCAGAATGAGGAAGACCAGTGGGAAGGCGAGTTTGACGGGCAATTGCTGGATTCGCTCCTTCATATCCTGATGCCGATTGAACCGTAGCGTACTCGCATAGACCCGCAGCGTTCGGGCCAAGCTACTACCTAGCTTTTCCGACTGGACGATGTGCGACACCAAGGCTCGCAGTTCGATTGAGCTGCCACATCGTCGGGATAAATTGCGCAGCGCTTGCTCGCGTGGGCACCCAGCCAGGATCTCTTGGTTGGTCAATTGGAGCTCTTCACGCAGCGCTGGCGCTGCAAGCCGTTGATCTTGCGCCACCCGGGCCAGCGCGGCCTGGAAACTCATTCCAGCGTCCAAACACAACACCCAGAGATCCAATACGTCAATGAGGCCATGGTACAACTCTTCTGTCCAGCGACGGGCATGCCATTTGGCCCAGCACCGGACGACAATCCATGCTCCAGCCCAGGCCCCAATCAACGCCGCCGCCCATGGCCACGCAGTTGAGGAACTCCACCTGGCCGCCCAGAACCACAACGCCCAGGCCGCCGAGATGGCTCCCACCACGACCAGCCCCAGCAGTCCGAGTTTGTGGCGCACCCGGCGAAATCCTGGTGCGCGCTGGTAGGGATTGAGGAGCAAGGTTCGACGAACGGCCTCAACGCTACGTTGCGCAGCGGTCGCGACCGTCGTGGACCAGCGTGCGGGTTGGTTGGCCGCACCCTGATGAGCCCCAGGCAACACATGCGCCAGCAATCGACGCCGGGCCGGGTCGCGCAGCTCGCCGATGATCATCCAGGCCGCGCAGACCAAACAAAAGACACTGAGGAATCCTGTCCCACTCACGAGCCAAGTGCCCATCGCTCGCTTATCGAAACCTTGGGTTGGTCATTCGGTAGATGACCCCAAACCCAACCACCTGGAGTGCCACCGCGGCCCACAACAGACGCGTTCCGGTCGGGTCGGTGAAGAGCACGTGATAATAGGTACGATTGAGGAGAAATAAGGCCACGCCAACCACCAGCGGCAGCGCCCCCAAGACCCACCCGGAGAGCCGGCTCTCAGCGGTCAGCGCCTTCAATTCCCGATACAGTTGAAACCGGTCGCGAATCGTGCGCTCGAGCTGATCCAACATGCTGGCAAAGTTGCCGCCGACCTCTCGGTGCAGCGCCGCCGAGGCCGCGAAGAGCTGGATATCTGGGATCGGCAGCCGTTCGGCAAGCCGGCGCAACGCTTCCCGCATATCCGCGTAGAGACGGGATTCGTTCATCAACCGGGTAAACTCGGTCCGGATCGGATCCGGGAGCTCTGACGCCACGATATTGAGCCCGGCGTCAAGCCCGAGGCCGGCGCGCAGCGCTGACGCCATCAATCGAACCGCGTCCGGAAGCTGCTCGGTGATGTTGCGAAAACGGCGGGCGCGCTTGGCCTGCATCATCAGCCAGGGAAGGCATCCGGTAGCGATCATCACACCGAAACAGATCAGCACTGGCCATCCAATCAGCAGGGACACAATGAGCCCGGCCAGCGCCGAGCACCCGTGGGCCAGTAAGTAGCTGCTCACATTCATCCGCGAGCCGGCCTGCTCCAGAAACGTCGCGAGGTGCGACATCACGGAAAACTGCGCAATCGCCCGCCGCAACAGTTGCAGCTCGCTGTACGGATTTTGTCGGAGCGTCAGCCCCCTGGTCGCAGCATCACCGCCGCCGAGGATACGCCGCAATTGCTCCTGCAGCTTGGTGTGCGCCGAGCGGCTCCAGACCATGTCCCAGGTCCGCCACACGGCAATTCCCGCCGCGCCTCCTCCCACCCCTGCCAGTAGCCAGCGACCGAGCCACTCGAACATCAGCCCCGTCCGGATAATCGGGCCTGACCCGATTGAAAGAATTGAATGGGCACCGGGACCCCGCTGCGCTGCAGATCCTCGAGGAACACCGGCAACACCCCGGTGGAGACATAGTCTCCGCGCACGCCATCACCGGTGGCGTTCTTCGATTGTTCGTACTTAACGATCTCTTGCAGTTTGACGATTTGCTCTTCCATTCCGACGACTTCACAGATACTGACGACACGACGGGTGCCATCATGGAACCGGTTGAGTTGGATAATCAGATCGATCGCTGAACTGATCTGGCGGCGCATCGCCTCACTAGTCAGATTGACGCCCGCCAGCAAGATCATGGTTTCCAAACGGGCTAAGGCATCTCGCGGACTATTGGCATGGATTGTCGTCAAGGATCCTTTGTGACCGGTGTTCATGGCCTGGAGCATGTCCAAGGCTTCCGCGCCGCGTACCTCGCCGACGATAATACGGTCAGGCCGCATCCGTAGCGCATTGCGCACCAGGTCTCGTTGCGTCACTTCCCCCTGCCCTTCAATGTTCGGCGGGCGGGTCTCCAGGCGGACGATGTGCAGGCCGCGCGGCCGCAACTCGACGGTATCTTCAATGGAGACAATGCGCTCCGATTGACCGATGTAGCCGATGAGCGCGTTGAGCAGCGTGGTCTTGCCTGAGCCGGATCCGCCGGAAATGAGGACATTCAGCCGAGCCTTCACCACCGCCTCGAGCAGTGATGCGATCAGCCGATCCATCGACCCTAATCGCAATAAATCATCAATTGCCATTGGCTGCTGCTTGGAGCGTCGAATCGACAGCGCACACCCATCCACCGATAAGGGCGGAATAATCGCGTTGACACGGGAACCATCCGGCAAGCGGGCATCGACCATGGGGGAGGACTCATCGATCCGCCGGCCGACTTTACTGACAATCCGCTCAATCACCTGCAACAGATGGGCATTGTCCCGAAACATGATATCGGTCTTCTGCAGCCGCCCAAACCGCTCGACATACACATCATCATACCGGTTGACCAGCACATCATCGATGGTCGGATCACGCAGCAACGGCTCGATCGGCCCCAAGCCGAATGTTTCATGCTCCAAATCCTCGAGGAGCTGCGACCGCTCCTCTTGACTGAGCGGTGGGTTGTCTTCCTCGATCAGGCGCTCGAGCAACTCACGAATCTGTCGACGAGCGGCCGGCGAATCACTGGTGGGCAGCTTGGCTAAATCGATCTGATCGATCAGCCGTTGGTGCAGCGTGAATTTAATCTGCTGGTAGCGTGCGCTTCGACGGCCGAGCTCCTCGATCGAGCGAGCCAATGGCGGCGGGGTAACGGCTGCTGGGGCGGACTCAGGCACCAGCACCGGTGTGCCGCTACGACTTAATCGGTCACGTAGTCCCATGGCGCCAGATTCCGACGAACCCGCGGGTCATCGCGCGGGCGACTCCAAAGATCTGCCGCCACACTGCCGGGCGAGCAGCCGAGTGCGGCGGTTCGGGCCTGTCGCGCAACAAGTGGGTCTTCACAAACCGATCGATGTTATCCGCCAACCGCCGGCCTGACTTCAACAGGCGCAGCGCCGTCCCGTGATTGACCGCTTTCACGACCGTCGCATAATCGTTGGGGATGTTCCATTGGATCGGCCGGCCCAGCGCCTCTTCCATCGTTTCGCGACCCAAGGGATCCTGCGCATCGGCACGATTCACCGTGACGATGAGTTTGCTTGGGTCATAATGTAATCGCTCAAACAACTCCAGCCCCCGACGCGTATTGCGGATTGATGGCAAGTTTGGCAAGGTGACGAGCACCACCTGGTCGGACACATCCAACGCGGCCAGCGTCTGGTCATTGAACTCGTTGCCCGCGTCAATGACCACCGCAGCGAACGCAGTTCGCAATGCCGCTAGCAATTGATTGACCTGGGCTGAGCTGATCAGTTCGGCTTCATCGGCCGCGGACGGCGCTGGCAGCACATACATCCCAGCCTCGTGCCGTGGCAGGATGCTGCGCAGAAAACTGGCATCAGCCCGGTCCAGCTCTTTGACCAAACTGACGACGCTGCAATTGGTCAGACTATCGAGAAAGAGCGCGATATCCCCGTGCTGGAGCACCAGATCCACGACCACCACCGGCTCGCGCTGCAGCGCGGCCAGCGAAGCGGCGGCGTTAATCGCGACCATGGTCGTGCCTACCCCGCCCTTGTTGCTGAAGACGCTGATAATCCGCCCTGGGGCCTGGAGAGGGATGGTGTCTGGCTGACCACGCGCCGCGCGGGCCATCACCGCGCGAAACTCCTCGATGCTCGGCGAATAGCTGAGGTAATCGTTGGCGCCGGCTCGCATGGCATGCAGCAGCCGCTCTGACGACGGCTGCTGATACGTCACCGCAATCCACGCCCGCCCGCCGGATTCGCGAAACTGGATGATCTCCTGCAAGGCCGGCTCGGACAGCGAATCCAGATCGATGACCAGGACCTTGTCCGGCGTGGAGGGCTCCAGCCGCTGAACGCGCACCGGCTCGCACACCGCATCGCCAATCCGCCCGCTCGATGCCGCGACGGTGAACAACCGCTGCAGAAACCCCTCATCGTGGCTGAGGACTTGGAGTTGAATGACCCGACCAGTTTTGGTCATCATTTATTCTACCAGGACGACGGGAATCCGCGCAGAAATCGTCGCAAAGATCTTGTCCAACTGCTTCGTGGTCGGCGAGAAGAAATGCTCGCCCCCGGTCTTGACGGCCATCTTGTTCATGAACCCCTGATTCGTCTGCACGCCAAGGCTGATGGTATACAGCACGACCCCAGCGTTGGCGAGCGCTGTGGCCTGATCCATCGCCTGCTTCTCAGACTCGTTTGGTGACGCCGTACCTAGATCCTCGCATGGCGTGGTATTGCCGAAGATCCGTGTATTCGTCACGCCGTCCGAGAGCAGGACCACAACTTTCAGACCCCTCCTGTTCGCTCGGGATGATCCCACCTCACCGCCAGCCGTCCGCAACGCGTCCGCAATATTGGTACAACCCGACGAGTCGGCTGGTGCCGCGGTGCGTTGATCAATCGCCTGTTTCACGCTCTGAACGTTCTCGGTCAGCTGCGCATCCACCGTCGCCTGCGTCGCGTAATAGACCAACCCCATCTTGTCCCCGGTGATGGGAAAGCGTCGGAGCAGATCTAAGAAATCTTTTGCGGCCTCTTTCGTCGCTGTAATCGGTTGCAGCGGTTGCCCAGGCGGCACCGGATCACGGTCCATGGAACTGGACCGGTCGAGTGCCAGGACGATATTGCGGCTGCCCAGTGATGCGGTTGCGGTTGCCATCACATCGGCGTTCTTCGTGCCAAGCATTGGCGCGAAAAACAAACTGGTGGAATTGGCCGTATCCGTCAGCCGCACCGAGACGCGGACGCTATTGGGCGCTGCCGTGAACTCCAGGAATTTGGATGTCGTAAAGTCCCACTGGCCGAAGGTAACTTCACGCTGATCGATCGTGATCGGCTGGTTGAGGACCCGGTTTAACTGCGCGTACGCTTGCGCCCGCTGTCGCGCGGTGGGCTCATCGACCGCCAGGCCAGAGGTTGCGGCCAGCGACACCGCATCAGCCGCATTTTGGAGCTCGGCTTTGAGCTCCATGAGGTAGGCCGCGTCGATCGCCAACGCCGCAATCCCGAGCAGCGTGGTAATCGCAACCGCCGTCAACACCAACACCATCCCCTGCTGCTGGGACCAGGACCGTCGCATGGGAATCCTGTTTAGTGGGTCGACTCCTCAGGGACTGTCTCAGGAAAACGAAATGAGGTCGCTGGCTCTTCAGGCGATGGGGCCGCAGGTCCGGCCGGCGGGCCTGCGGTATCAGCCCCGGTCCCTGGTGCTGTCGCAGGCGATTCGAATGGCGCAGCACTCGTCGCTGGTGGTTCCTCCATCGCCGGTCCTGCGGGTGGTGCTGTAGGCGTCATCGGCGCTGTTGCGGGTGCCGCGGTCGGCTGCACGAGCATCGGGGCCGGCTCTGCAGCTTGTTGGGCCTGTTCTGCCGCTGCGCGGATCGCCTGCCGAATGGCATCCGCACGCTCTTCCGGATAGGGAGGTGGGGCCATCTGCGCCTTGAGCCCATCGCTGACCTTGCCCATATCGCTATAGTTTGCCGCCAGGTTCACCGTCGATGGACGCATCAGCCGAGGCGTGACCAAGACGAGCAGTTCGGTCTCTTGCTTCTGAAACCGTTCGCTGGAGAACAGTTGGCCAAGAATCGGAATGCTCCCAAGGATCGGCACCTGGCTATTCGTCTTGTTGTCGGTCTGTGAAATCAGTCCACCGATCACCAGGCTTTCTCCTGACCGGAGCTGGACGGTCGTCTTCGCGCGCCGCGTCACCAATGCTGGGATCTGAAATCCGCTCAGCCGAATGGCCGCCGGCCCGAAATCCAGGACACTAACTTCAGGCTCGACCTGCATACGGATGCTGTCATCGCTGGCAACGTCCGGCTTGAATCGGAGGCGGATTCCGAACTCTTTAAACTCGACCGTGACCGCACCCGCCCCCACCCCCCCAGTCGATTGCACCACCGCGATCGGGAATTCACCGCCAGCGAGGAAGTTCGCTTCCTCCCCAGTCATCGTCAGCAAGTTGGGTTCGGCCAGAATCCGGATGAGCCCTTTTTCCTGCAGCGCGCGGAGAATGACATTGATATCCGTGCCGCGCCGCAACTCGAACAGATGGGTCGCCTGCGTCGATAACGCCAGATCTTTCGGATCGATCCGCATGAATTGCGGCGTGGAGGGTGTCTGGGGTGGCAACACCCCGCCAGCGAACGACGTGCCGGTGTAATCCGGTCCTTGCACATTCCAATCGAATCCGAAGTTCTTGGTGAGCGAACGGTTCACTTCAGCAAACCGCACCTCAATCAAGACCTGTTTCTGGTCGGTCACATCGACGAGGTTGACCACTTTCTCCGCGGTCGTGCCAATCGCCTCCACCGCTTTGGTGACATTCGCCGGATGATGGGCGCTCCCGGTGAGGATTACCGACTTGTCGCTCTTGTACGCGGTCAAGCGCTCATCCGGCACGATCTGATGCAGCAGTTGCTCCAACGGCGCCTGCTCCATGGTCATCAAATTGATGACGTGCTCGTTGTAGACCTTGGCAATCGCCACCGCCTGGTCTGCCACCGCCTGCGACAGGACCCGGCCTGACAGCACAATCGCGCTGCCGGCTCCTTCAACGTCGATCCGCTGACCTGGTAAGAACTCGACGAGGCTTTGACGGATCGTATCTAAGTCAGCCCCAACCTTGACAGTCATCAACTGATTTTCACCTTCGCGCCAAATCACTAGGCTCGTCGACCCAGGCTGCTTCCCATTAATCAACAACTGCGTCGGTGAGATGACCACCACGTCGGCGATCTCCGCGTTGTTGATCGACGCCCGCTCAATCGGCTCAGGAAATCGAAGCACCGAGGAGTGGCCGGCAACCAGATCAACCGACTTGGTTGGCCCTGGCGGTGGGAACTCGGTCATCTGCAGCTCCTGAGCCTGGGCGTACGACGCGAGCGCAAGCCAGCCGACCAAGGCGGCCGCCGCAATGCGGTGAAGGGTTGCAGCTCTGGTGGTCCGATTCATGGGGTGGTTGCTCCTGGCCGCACAGCAGCCTGCCGATCGTCCTCAACGTGGTGAGCGCCTTCTGGTCCGACGATAAACCGTTCGCGAAACCGTTCCTGACCTTTGATGACTTCAACCGGACGATAGGTCGCAGAGCCTTCTGGCTCGTTGGTCGTGCCGACACCCGACGCCAGATGAGATGGCAAGGCCGTATGCACCGGCAGCAGCGTGTCTGGCGTCACGCCAGAGGTCTGGCTCAGGCTCCGATCAGCGCCGCCGCGAGCCAAGAGTTGAATACTGCCGATCTGCATCGCCAGCGCCAGCTTCTCCGCATCCCATGGGGTCACGGCCAATACCACCGGAACCGATTCAGCGGTGCTCGACGACTCTTTCCCGCCGGCATCCGCTCCTGGGAGTTCGAGGATCTCTACATCCTGCAGGAGGAGTTTCGACGAGGATCCGATTCCGGCCGCATCAGTCGTCACCACCACATCAACCCGGTCACCCGGATGCAGGAACCGCTGAATTCCGCCCCGCGAATCAATAAAGACGCCAATCGCTCGATATCCTTCCAGTAATCGCTGATCCAGAAGCGACGTTCGTTGAGCGCCGAGCAGCGCGCTATCCAGGATCGGTTCCCCCTCTGGAATCGGCTGCTTCACCACCCGGCCGACCACCTGCTGCGGGCGACTGAACGCATCGGCAGGCACCTCGCTCGCTGGCATGGTATGGACGCTGACGTCATTCAGCGTCAACACCGCGCCACGGGCCAACGCCCCGCGCGCCACGATCAGCGCTGAATCATGCGGGCCCTGGGCTTCGGCCCGTGGCTGGCTGGTGAGCATTCGATTCAGGGCGATCGCCACCAACAGGCCTGCCGCAATGGCTGTGGCTAACATGATCCGCGTTGACTGCTTTGACATGTGGGGTCCTTTTGGTCAACTACATTTCATACCGTGTCACGACTTCTGCATGCAGGGGGATAGTCACTTTCCCGCCTGCCCATGGAGCCACAATGGGCATAAACTTCATATCGGCCATAATGCGTACCAATCCACCAGTCTGTAGCGGTGGAACAAACGTCAACGATCTACTCTCAGCGGACAATCCTCCGGCCTTTAACAGATCATCGATCCGCTGCAGGACAGCCTTGTCATTCTGCGCAAGATTGGGTTTGACCGCGGCCAGCCGCGCGGCCGACCGCACCGACTGGTTCAGCAAATTCGACAAGAACCAGCCTCGTCCAAATTCGATGATGCCAAATATCAGGAGCATGAACAGCACGATCGCAATCGCTGTCTCAACCACCGCGGCCCCGCGGTCCGAACGATCCATTAGGTTTCGAATTTCGGTGGTGCGGGCGGCTTTGGCGGCGCCGGAGGTGATGGCGGCTTGACCGGCGGCGCCGGCGGCGTCACCCGCGGAGGCGGCCGCTTGGGCGGAGAAGGCGGTGGCGTTGAGGCTGGCGGCGGTGTTTTTGGCGGGGCGGCTGGCGGCAGAGATGGGTTGCCAATCGCCGCACTGCGCATCTCATACCGCATCGTCGATTGTGACTCCAGCGTCAAGCCAGGCTGGACAACCAACGAGGTCCGAGTTGCTGGGGTCGCCACATGCTGGATCTTGACGGTGACCGGGTCGCCAGGCTCAAGTGGCGGCGTAAATCGGATTTGGCGGACATACGCCTTTGCCGAATTGGCTGGGTCAAACCCGCCCTGCCGCATGATATTGTCCAGCACCGGCATCACACGAGCATCGTCCAGTTGCAGGGCCGGCATGACTGATGCCACTCGTGCAGCTTCTCGGGCCGCCATGGCCATAATATGCTTTGATCTCAATAGCGCGCTGACATCAATGATCCCAACTGCCAGCATTAAGAGCAACGGCAGAATAACGGCGAACTCAATGATGACACCCCCAGCATCACTGGGACTTGCAGAGCGTGCTCGAGCCGTCGACGTCGTTTGGACCATCTTGTCGGATGTCACCTGAGGCATCTGGTGCAGCAGAGTCCGCTTGGGGAGTACCCCAAGCGGACCTATGCGTGCCGTGCCTGAGCTGTGAAACGCAATTGCCTGAAAATTACTGTTTCTTGATATCGGTCTGGGCTTGCTGGAAGATATCCTTCACGTTCTTGCCGACGCCCTGCACCAACGTAAACACGACCAGCGCAATCAGCGCCACGAGCAAGGCATACTCCACCAAGGCCGCGCCTTTTTGACTCCGAAGATTCTTCACCATCGCACTCACCTCCCTATCCGTTACTTGCTACGAATAACATTCCCAGGTTCCTCACCTGTTTTTTTACATGACCAATTCATCAATAGATTACGTTACAATTTTCAAAGCATAACCTAATAATTAACATATCATCCAGCTACAATTCTTGTTAGCTGGTCATTATAGGAAATGGAAGGATGATAAGTCAATTAAAATTTGGATGGCGCCGACCCCCTAAGTAGGAGCTAAGCAATTTCCACGCCTAGTCCCTAGCTCCTTGGGAATAGCCGGTTCAGAGATGGAGGCTGTAGAACAACCTCATCAAACTGTCTATACCCCATAAATCTGCTTGAGCTGAACTGCGAATCGACTACGGTGTCGAGGAGGTCTTACGAGCTGGCAGGGGGCGGGTTTGAGAGGGAGAG
>JAHFGT010000030.1 GCA_023247275.1 Candidatus Omnitrophota bacterium | reverse complement strand
GCCGCTCGGACACCGGCAGATCGGTCACCGTCACTGGCGAGCGTAGACTCATGGGGTGAATTGTAGCATAACGGTTCGTCGCTGTGCGCGGTTTTGGCACAAAGTGACAGTCACTTCCGGGCCGGAAGTGACTGTCACTTTGCAATCACCACGACCCACCACCGCCGCCCCCGCCGCCCCCACCAGAGGATCCGCCCCCAAACCCTCCCCCGCCCCAGGACCCGGACGATCCGCCACTGGCGCGTGGCTGTGAGGTAAACGAGGTTTGCATCCGGCTGGTCGTGCGATCCAATTCATGCGTGAACCGCATGGAAGAAAATCCGCCATGATCGGTCACATACCAGGACGGTGGCGTGGTGTAGATTCCTTCGAACAGCTTCGCCCATCGAGCCGCCACGCCAAACGCCAGCGCATATGGCAAACACCGCTCGAACAGGCTGGGGTCGTTCATGCGCCGGATCCGATCCTGGTCGGTCCGCTGCAAGAATTCCACAAACCCGAGCACCTGGTCGGTCGTCGCCGCGCCAAGGACTGTCCGACGCGGCATGCTCGCGCTCAACGCGCACACGATCGCGCCCGAACTGATTGCCGCGAACAGGATCGGCAGCGGAGGCAACTGATGCCACGGGTGCAGCGCTCTGAGCCCCCACCACAGGACCAGGCCGAGTGCCACCCCGCCGATGAGATAGCCGTGGCGCACCTGATCCGGATTCCCATCCAACTGGCCGGTCTGGATCAGCGTCGTGTACAGGGTGTCACGGATGGCCGGCAAGTGCTGATAGAACGTCTCATCAAGATCTGACAAACGAACGCTGGCCAGTGGCTGATCGAACAGCCCATCCAGGATGAGCCGCTCGTGTGGCTTGAGCGCTGGATCGTCGGCCCATGGCTTAAGATTGACCAGCTGGTAGTCGGCACGATGCAGCACCCCACCAGCCTCTGGCTCGATCCGCAGATAGCCGCGGACCGCCAGGTCGATGACCGTTGAGGTGATATCCCGTAGATCGACCCGCTGATCGAACAACGTCCCGGCTTCAGCCGGAGTCAATCCGGCCGGTGGCTGGTATTCGACCACGCGCGAGCGTGGCAGCCGGGGATCACGTCCCTTCACCGACCACAGCCAGAGCATCACCGCCAAGACCACCAGCGGTAACCCATAGATCCAGTTATCTTGCGCCCACCACACGACCACCTGGCCGGCTGACGGAGGATGAACGATCCCTTTCTCCCATCCCACAGCCGCGGTCACGCCTTCATAGTTGCCCAGGGCTCTGGTCGGAGCGATGACCACCCCATTCGGCCGCAGCTCCAGCTCGCGCAGCTGCTCGGTGGAGCCATAGGCGCCGACGTACGCAACCGCTCGAAGCTGCTGCACCGGCTGCGGCAGCCGAATCTCGGCGCGTATCTGCCGGATCGGCACCGCCCATTCGTTGCCGGTCAGATTCCAGTAGCATTCATCATGATCCGGAAACAGCCGCACCGCGCCGCGCGACACGCGATAGCGAATCTCATACACCTGCTGCCCGTCGACGACACGACTCGGATCACCGATGCGGATCCGTTGATACCGGCCGGTCGTCTCGAGTCGATACGGCCACGGGTGGCCCTGGTCATCGAGGAGACTCAGCACGCGCAGCCGCAACCGGAAATGCTGCCCGGCCCGGTCAGTGTAGTGAATCGGAATATCGCGGTAGATCCCATGGCGGGGTTCGTCGAAGGAGGCGACGATCGTTTCAGTAACGTCAGCGGTGGAATCAGGCGCGATCGCGACGGTGACATCGAACCGCGCGATCTCCCACGCGTGCGCCGCCGTCGCCCATGTCAGGCACAGTAAACACGCCGTCAACCGAAGGCATGCGCGCATCAGACGTCAGACATCAGACGTCAGTAAAAGCAAAAGCACACGTACGAGCATCGCTGTTGTTCCGGCTTTGGTCGTTCCTGAGGTCTGACGTCTGTGGTCTGGCTTCACGAGAACGACACTTTTGGGGCTTTCGCTTCTTCCGCACTGTCAAGCTGGAAAAACTCCTTGGGGGTAAATCCGCCGAGCCCGGCGACAAACCGGTCTGGGATCACCGTGAGTTTGGTGTTGTAGTCCCGGACTACCGCGTTGTAGTACCGGCGCGCGCTCTGCACCGCCTCTTCGATCTGTGACAGCGACTGCTGCAGCCCAAGGAAATTCTCGTTGGCGCGCAGCTGCGGGTAGTTCTCCGCGACAGCGAACAGCGACTTCAGCGTGCCGGTCAGCATCCCCTCAGCCGCGGATTTGTCTTGCGGGCTGGTGGCCTGAATCGCGCGCGAGCGGGCCTCGGTCACCTGCTGGAACACCTTCTGCTCATGCCCCGCATACCCTTTGACCGTCTCGACCAGGTTGGGGATCAGGTCATACCGGCGCTTGAGCTGCACGCTGATGTCCGACCACGCATTGTCACCCTGCAGCCGCAACTGCACTAAGCCGTTGTACGTGGCCACCGCCCACAACCCGATGACCACCACGATTCCTAGCACGATCCACACCATGCGCTCCTCCTCTATTCCGGTGCCACAATACGTATCTGTCAGTTATGTATTGTGTCACCGGAATTCCCGGAATTCCGGAATTCGCCGGAATTCAGAATTCCGGGTCATCTCATTCCGTCCGTGCAATTCCGGAGGCGTTCCGAATAGTACCGCCTAGTGGGTTCACCTGCCGGAAGCTAGGCGGTACTATTCGGAACGCCTCCGTCACCTCGAATGGCGGACGCCGAGCTTCGGACACTGCGTGGTCAGCGGACACCGGCTGCACCACGGCGACGTTGGGTGGCACAGGTTCTGGCCCAACGTCACCAACAGATCGTTGTACGTCTGCCAGTGCCGGCGCGGCAGCCGCTGGCGCAACGCCATCTCGGTCTGTTCCGGTGTCTTGGTGCGGACATAGCCCCATCGGTTGCTAATCCGATGGACATGGGTATCGACGCAAATACCATCCTGGTGGAAGGCGAGCGTGATGACCAGGTTCGCGGTTTTGCGCCCGACCCCACGCAGCGTCAACAGCTCGTCCAGATCATCCGGCACCTGCCCGTCGTACCGGTCGATCAGCACCTGGCACACCTGACGCAGCGTCTTGGCTTTCGTTCGATAGAAAGCCACCGGATAGATCGCGCGCTCGATCTGTCTGGCCGACAGCGCCACCAGCTGCTGCGGACTGCGCGCGAGTTCAAACAATCGCTCGGACGCGGCCCGAGTCACCGCATCTTTCGTCCGCAAACTCAGCAGACAACTGATCAGCGTCGTAAACGGATCATGCCGGTACTGGGTCACCACCGGCACCTGCCAGCGTCGGATCAGCCGGCGCACCGTGCGCAGCACCTGGTCAATGTTGTCGTTGGAAACGCGTCCCATTGTGGATCTAGAGGTCAGAAGTCAGCGGACAGAAGTCAGATAGATCGATTGCTTTAGCTGTTCTCTGACCTCTGACCTCTGACCTCTGTCTCAAACAGTTGCTTCACTTTGGCCGCGGGATCTGCCGCCGTCATGAGCGCTTCGCCGATCAACACCGCGTGCACGCCGAGCTGCTTCAATCGCTGCACATCTTGCGCGGTCTGGATTCCACTTTCCGCGACGATGAGCTTGCCCGCTGGAATCTTGGGGACCAGCTGCTCGGCCAGTGTCGGATCGATCTGAAAGGTCTGCAAATCCCGATGATTGATCCCGATCACATGGGCGCCGACGCTCAACGCCATGCGCAGCTCCTCAGCCGAGTGGACTTCGACCAACGGCTCGATCCCGACGGTGTCCGCGGCCTGCAGACACGCAATCAACGCTTCTTGGGTGAGGATTCTCACGATGAGCAGCGCCGCATCGGCCTGGTAGAACGCGGCTTCGTAGATTTGATACGGGTCGACGATGAAATCTTTCCGCAAGACCGGCACATCGGTGAACTGCTTGACGTCACGCAGAAACTCCAGATGGCCGCCAAAATAAAACTCGTCGGTGAGGACGGACAGAGCCGACGCGCCAGCCGCCTGGAGCTGCTGGGCCAAGCTGATCGGATCAAACCGTTCTCGTAGCATGCCTTTGGACGGCGACTTGCGCTTGAGTTCAGCGATCAGCGCGATCGACCCAGGTCGTGTGAGCGCGCGACGAAAACTGCGTTCCGCCAGATAGTTCGCGACCCGGGCCTTGAGATCTTCCAGCGGCAGACGGGCTTTTGCCTCAGCCACCTCCCGCTGCTTCGTGTTCACAATTTCATCCAGCATGGGTGAGCTCCTTGACACGCTCCAACACTTCAGCGGCTCGGCCACGATCGATCGCGTCACGCGCCCTGGCCAAGCCGCCGGCCAGATCCGGCGCGACCCCGGCGACGGTGATGGCGCACGCAGCATTAAGGAGAATCATATCACGCCGGGGCGATGGTAGGCCGGCCAACACCTCGGTGGCATAGGCCGCATTGACCGGTGCCGCACCGCCGCGCAGCATGGCCAGGTCAGCCCGCGCAAGACCTAGCGCCTGTGGATCGAGTTGCTGCTCGGTCAGCGAACCGTCCACCTCACAGATCAGGCTTGGACCGGTGGTCGTCACTTCATCCAGCCCGTCGCTGCCGTGGACCACCATGCCGCGACGGATTCCCAATCGCAAGAGCGCCTCGGCCATCGGACGGACCAATCGGGCCTCTGACACCCCGACGACTTGGTAGGTGAGCCGGGCTGGATTCGCCAGCGGGCCGACGAGATTAAACAGCGTGCGGATCCCCAGCTCCCGCCGGATCAACGCCACCTGTTTCATCACCGGATGGAACACCGGGGCAAAACAAAAGCCAAATCCCACTTCGTCGATACAACGCGCCACCTGGGTCGGTGACGCGGCCAGATTGACACCCAGCGCTTCGAGCACATCCGCGCTGCCGCATTGGCTGGAGGCCGCCCGATTGCCATGCTTTGCGATGCGCACACCAGCCGCAGCCGCCACGAGGGCCGCGATCGTCGAGACGTTGATGGTGCTCTGGCCATCTCCGCCGGTGCCACAGGTGTCGCACAGCCTGTCCGGATGAGCCAGCGGCAGGCGAACCGCGTATGTGCGCAACACCTCTACGGCCGCTGTGATCTCTTCAGCCGTCTCACCCCGTCGAGCCAGTGTCGTCAAAAACTGCTTCACCTGGTCGGACGGCATACGGCCCGTCATCACCGCGCTCAACACGTCCTGCATCTGGGCCGCGGTGAGCGGCTGGTCATAGCGGGTCGACATCGCGACAGGTTAGCGAGCGCGACGGGATACGGATCGACGGGCCGGCGCCGCCAGCGCGAGGAAATTGCGCAACAGATCTTTGCCGACGGTGGTCATGATCGACTCTGGATGAAACTGCACCCCGTACACCGGCAAGCGCCGATGCTGCAGCCCCATGATGTCCCGCTCCTTCGTCCACGCGGTGATGACGAGCGTCTCCGGCAGCGTCTGTCGTTTGACGATCAGCGAATGATACCGGGTCGCTTCAAATGGCTGGGGCAAGCGGCGGAACAGCCCGGTGTTGGTGTGATAGATGGACGACGTTTTTCCGTGCATCGGCCGCTTCGCCCGCACGACCTCGCCGCCGAACACTTCGCCGATGCACTGATGACCCAAACAGACGCCGAGGATCGGGATTTGGCCGGCAAATTCGCGGATCGCGTCGTTGGAGACGCCGGCATCGGTCGGCCGGCCAGGCCCTGGCGAGATGACGAGGCTGGTCGGTCGCAGCCGCCGGATCCCAGCGACGGTGATCTGGTCATTCCGCTTCACGGTCAAGGCTTCGCCGAGCTCGCTCAGATACTGGACGAGGTTGTACGTGAATGAGTCGTAATTATCGATCATGAGAATCATATCAAAGATTCCTTGGTGTACGGGTGTACGGGATGGGCGGTGAGATGACGACCTGTACACCAGTACACTCGTTCACCTGTACACGAATCATCTTGGATTTAGAGCAGCCCGCGTTCGGCCAGGTCGATCGCTTGGAGCACCCCGGTGGCCTTATTGAGCGTTTCCTCATACTCCCGCGCTGGGTGCGAATCGGCCACGATTCCGGCGCCGGCTTGAATATAGGCCATGCGATCCTTGATCAGCACGGTGCGGATCGTAATGCACGTATCGATATTGCCGGAAAAACTGAAATAGCCGACCGCGCCGGCATACGTCGCACGATCCGACCGCTCCAGCTCAGCGATTAGCTCCATCGCCCGCACCTTGGGCGCGCCGGTCACGGTGCCGGCGGGAAACGCGGCGCGCAGCACGTCAAACGCCGTCTTGCCAGGCCGCAACCGAGCGGTCACGCTGCTGACTAAATGCAGGACATGCGAGTATTTCTCGACGACCATCAGCTCTGGGGTCTGCACGCTGCCCGGCTGCGCGACCCGGCCCAGATCGTTGCGGCCCAGATCGACCAGCATCAGATGCTCGGCTCGCTCTTTTGGACTGGTGCGCAGTTGGTGGATCAGCCGGCCTTCTTCGCGCTCAGTGGCCCCGCGCCGCCGCGTGCCGGCAATCGGCCGGGTTTCCAACTGGCCATCTTCGCACCGGACCAGCATCTCTGGGGACGCCCCCACCAGGCTCAACGAGCCAAACCGCAACAGGTACATATACGGCGACGGATTCAGCGATCGCAGCGCTCGATAGATGTCCAGCGGTTGACACGCGAGTGGCCGTTGCCACCGTTGCGACAGCACCAGTTGGATGACCTCGCCGGCACGGATAGACTCTTTGGCCCGGGCGACCATGGTTAGAAAGTCGTCGCGAGTCACGTTGGACTGCACACGTACCGCTGGTCGCGCAGATCGTCGACGGACCACCCCATCGCTAGGGAGCGGGCGCTGCAACCGCGCGGCCAGCGCGTGGATGGCCTGGACCGCCTGGCGGTACACGACGCGCGGTGATCGCCCATGCGTGAGCGCGTTGGCGACCAACAGGAGTCGATGCTGCGCATGGTCG
This sequence comes from Candidatus Omnitrophota bacterium, assembly GCA_023247275.1. Classification (GTDB taxonomy): domain Bacteria; phylum Omnitrophota; class Gorgyraeia; order Aquiviventales; family Aquiviventaceae; genus JAHFGT01. The sequence goes on along the minus strand of JAHFGT010000030.1, from coordinate 14,982 downwards.
AAGACGACCATCGTATCGGTCAGCATCAACATCATGTCCGGCACCTGTAGATCATCCAACTGGTGCTGGGGCAATCGCTCAAGAAACTGCACGACGTTATACCCTAGATACCCGACCAGGCCGCCGCAAAATCTGGGCAACCCTGGCGACGGGACGAATCGAAATCGTTGCAGCCATCGCTCCAGCTCAGTCAACGGATCCTGCCGCGTCTCAAACCGGTGGATGCTGGCGGGCTGACCAGGCGTCAGATCAGAGATCTCGACATGCCGCCCGGTGCTCGTGAACAGCGTCCGAGGCCGACTGCCCAAAAACGAGTACCGGGCGACTTTTTCGTTGCCGGACGCGGACTCCAGCAGAAAACTCAACCGCCCGTCGTCGAGCTTCATGAACGCGCTGACCGGCGTCTCCAGGTCGGCCAACAGTTCGCCCCACACTGGGATCACGTTGCCCTGCCGAGCGAGCCGGAGAAACTCTGGAGCAGATGGTTGGACACGCATCGTCTATGGCCTACGATTCATTCTGTGGCATCGCTCATCCCAAAAGTTCTTGGATTACAGCAGACCGATCTCGTTTGAGATGCTGGGCCACTTCAGCCACAATGGCACTTAAGGTGCCGACCCGAAGCGATGCGTGGGATGGAGCCGTCAGATGGTGTTCCCCCTGTCTGACGCGTGACACGGGAGCCGTACCGAGCGAGTGCCTTGACAAACTCTGGTCCCCCGATATTCCGGGGGATCTTCATGCAGTCAGCACCTCATCGTTGACCAGATGGAGCCGAATGAGACGAGGGTGATGCTGTTGTCCGTCGAAGTGGCAGCGCATGGCGTCGACAACCTGACGGCGCAACTGCTCGAGCGTCTCGGCTTCGGTGACAATACTGATCCCAAGACCATGAGCCGTATACCCGCCTTCCGGTGCCTCTTCGACAAGAAAGACGACTTCTTCTAATCGGTGACTCATGAGAAGCCTCCATGTTAGATAGTGTACCTTGTCTTGCGCGATCGGCCAAATACGAGCACCGCACACTCCGCCTCAGATGGCCGAATCTTCATGGTCGCACATCCTGGACAGTGACCCGACCGGTCGGGCCTGTCGTGAGAATCTGTGTCAGCATCGGTGGCAGACCCTCCACGAGGGGGGCAGGCACGCGCCAGATGCCATCCGATCCGAGCTGAACATCTTGTTGGTGGAGCACCACCGCCCCGCAGACCACGTCGGCCACCGGCCCGACTTCAAGCATGGGAATCGCGGTCGCCGTGTATCGCTCAGGCAATGACTCTGTCAGACACGTCACCGTGTTGAGCAGGTCATCCGCACTCATCCCCAACGTCGTACGCAGCACCTGGCCTGGCCGGCCCCACACCACGTCCAGGCTGTTCCTCTGGTCACCAGACGATCGAAGCTGGAAATCAACTAGGAGTTCTGCTGCCCCATCTACCGACGGAAGCTTGATCCACTCGAGCGCTCGGTCCTGCTCAAGAAACAGGACGACAGCCAGCGGAACGGCCGCGGTCACTTGGCCGCTCCAGCCCCAGGTAATCCGTTTGTTGGTCTGGCGGGTGGGATCGCGCTGTCGTTGAGAGGTCCACCCGCCGGTCACGGTCAGCGACGTCTTCGTCAACCGTCGACCGCAGGGCTCAAACACCCGCTCGGCCAGGATCATTGCTGCGGCTCGGTCGACGATCCATACACTGTCGTGGGGTCGAAGAGGCGTTGGCCCACGGTGGTGATCCGACCGTCCGACTCTAGGCGTCGGAAATAACAGCTGAAGTAGCCGGCATGGCACGCCGCCACCTGCTGGCGAACCATAACGACGAGCGAACGTCCCTCACAATCGACCAGGATCTGCTGAATCACTTGAAGGTGGCCAGAGGTTTCGCCTTTCTGCATCACACGGCCTTGTGAGCGACGAAACAGATGCACCGTCCCAGTGTCCAGACTGCGACGCAACGCGGCTTCGTTGAGATAACACACCGTGAGCACCTGACGACTGGCTGCATCCTGGATCACCGCTGGGATCAACCCTTGCGAATCAAAACGCACCAGCTCCAAGAAGGCGGCCGGATCGGCATAGACTGGTTGTTTGGGTGTTGGGGTCGCCATCTTAGAGCCGCACGGGAACGCCTTTCCCTTTCAAAAACCGTTTCACGTCGGTGATCGACAGATCCCCAAAATGGAACAAGGACGCTGCCAAGACCGCGCTGGCCCCGCCGGTCGTAAGCGCGTCATAGAAATGCGCCAACGTGCCGGCCCCGCCTGACGCCACCACCGGGATATTGACCGCGTCGGTCACCGTCTTCAACAGCTCCACGTCATACCCGGCTTTTGTGCCATCACAATCCATGCTGGTAACGAGGATCTCCCCAGCTCCACGCGATTGGGATTCAGCGGCCCAGGTCCGCACCTCGCGTCCGGTCGGCTGCCGACCCCCATGAGTATACACATGCCAGTCGGCCGGGTGAACCCCAGGCACCCGCTTGGCATCGATCGCCACAACGATGCACTGGGCGCCGAACCGGTCCGCCGCTTCGTTAATGAAGGCTGGCCGGTGCACAGCGCTGGTGTTGAGCGAGACCTTGTCGGCGCCAGCGTTCAACAGATTCCGGATATCGTCCAGGGTCCGGATCCCGCCGCCGACGGTCAGCGGCATAAATGCCACCGCGGCGGTCCTGGCGACGACATCCAGCAGGATCGCCCGCTGCTCCTGGCTGGCGGTAATATCGAGAAACACCAGCTCGTCGGCGCCGGCGACATCGTACGCCTTGGCCGATTCCACCGGGTCGCCAGCGTCTTTCAGATCCACAAATCGCACACCCTTGACCACCCGGCCCTTGTCGACGTCCAGACAGGGAATGATCCGTTTCGCAAGCATGCCCTTAGCTTTTCACAAACACCAAGCACCACATCCCAAGTTCCAAATAAGCCCCAAGTACCAAATTCCAAACTCACCTGATCGCTCGACAATGACAGAGAGGATCTTTCTCACTTCGAGAGATTCTTGATGGAGCTTTGTAATCGTCCCATTCGCTGTCGGGTTCGCCTGACGGAGAAGGTCGAGCCAAGACTGCGCCCCCTTCGCTTCTTTCCTAACCATCCGGACCCGATGGACAAAATCTTTCTTGCTGAGTGACTCGTTTGCCTCCTGGTCATTCGCTCCTACTGATGCCGTAGCGCGCAGCAACTGGCGGACCAACTCTCGATTCACCACATCTTGAGGAAGAGACTGGCACAAATCCACGATGGCTTTGGCAGACCGACGTGACCGTTCTTCCAAGTCCTACCGCGGTTTGGTGCTTGACTCATTGGTGCTTCTTTGGTGCTTGGGACGTGGGATGTGGAGCTTGTCCGCTCAGCATTTCAATAGCTTTCCGAAGATCAATCGTACCCTCGTACAGCGCCTTGCCGATGATGACACCGATCACGCCGTGTTCTTGCAGCGTCGCGAGCTGTTGAAGATCCGTCACCGATGACACCCCGCCAGATGCGATCACCTCAAGGCCGCCGACCGCGAGCACCTGCTGCAGAAGGGTCAGATTTGGTCCCTGCAGCATGCCATCACGGCTGACATCGGTGCAGACAATCGTCTGCACCCCAAGGACCTTCATCTCGCCAGCAAGGGCAGCCGGCGTCTTGGTGGTCGGGGCGACCCATCCTCGCGACACCACCTGCCCGGCGCGCGCGTCGATCGCCACGGCGATCTTGCTTGCGTAGCGCTGGGCCGCGGCCTGCACAAACGCTGGATCCTCGCAGGCCTTCGTGCCCAGGATGACTCGTGCCGCGCCTGCCTCGATCACGCGTTCAAGCGTCTGCTGCGTTCGAATGCCGCCGCTGAGCTCGACCGCGACGCCGCACGTCTCGATGATTCGCCGCGCCCAAGGGAGGTTGAGATAGGTCCCGTCAAATGCGCCATTGAGATCCACCACATGCAGCCAGCGGGCGCCGGCCGCCACCCAGCGGCTGGCGATCGCCACCGGGTCGTCGGAATAGCGGGTCACCTGCTCACGGCGACCTTGCGCCAGCCGAACCACCTTGCCGTCGAGCAGATCAATCGCGGGCAGAATCTCGATTGGGGCGCGGGGCGCAGGGCGCAAGGCGGGAGATGTCATTCCTCGCCTCCTGTCTCCTGCCCCCGACCCCTTCTAGAGATCAACGAAGTTCTTGAGTAGCTGTAGACCGACAGCCTGGCTCTTCTCCGGATGAAACTGCGTGGCGTACAGGTTGTCGCGCCACACCATCGCGGGAAACTGGACGCCATACGCAGTTTCGAGCGCCACAATCGAACGATCGTCCGGCTGAGCATAGTACGAGTGCACGAAATAGACAAAGCTCCCCTCTGGAATGTCGCGCAACAGTGGACATTCCTGACCTCTGACCTTTGACCTCTGACCTCTGGTCACTTGGTTCCACCCCATATGTGGCACCCGCAACTTCAGAGCGCCTGGCGCGGCCATCGACTGAAACCGATTCACGATGCCTGGCAAGACGCTGAGGCCCTCTGCGCCGCCAGCCTCGTCGCTGCGGTCAAATAGCAGTTGGAGACCAAGACAGATTCCCAGATACGGTCGGCCAGCCGCGATCGCGACTTTCACCGGCTCGACCAGGCCACGCATCGTCAGTTCACGCATCGCGGCCGGAAATGCGCCGACGCCAGGTAGAATTAGTTTCTGCGCCCGTGCGAGTTCGGCCGGATCGCCCGAGACGGTCACCGACGCGCCAAGCGTCTCCAACGCGTTGGAGACGCTGCGCAGATTCCCCATGCCGTAATCCACGACCACGATCATGTCGCCGCTACAACCGTCCTTTCGATGACGGGATGCCTTTCACGCGGGGATGAATCCGGGTCGCTTGCTCCAGCGCTCGGCCCAGCGCCTTGAACACCGCCTCGCAGGTGTGGTGAAAATCTGCGCCAGCCAACACATCGATGTGCAGCGTCAGCTTGGCCGTCCGGCACAGCGACTCAAGGAAGTGCTCTGCATCGCCCCACTGGTATGTCGTGCTCGATGACAACACGGGCGTGGAGCGTCGGCTTCTTCCATCCTTGAAGATGAGCTTGGGCCGGCCAGAAATGTCCAGCACGACCCGGGCCAGCGCTTCATCCATCGGGACATACGCCAGGCCGAACCGCGTGATTCCTGTGCGGTCGCCCAAGGCCTGATCCAGCGCTTGTCCGAGCACCAAGCCCATGTCCTCATTGGTGTGGTGCAGATCGATGTGCAAATCCCCGGTCGCCTTGACCGTCAGATCGCACAGCCCGTGCGTGCCCAACAACGTGAGCATGTGATCGAGAAATGGAATCCCGGTGGACACCGAGGTCTTCCCGACGCCGTCCAGATTTAACGTCACGCGGATCTGCGTCTCTTTGCTCGTGCGCTCAACGCGTGCGTGTCGTGGAGGAGACATCAGCTGAGCCTCATTTTCACCGCGTCGAAATGCCGCGGCAGACCTTCAATGGCGGTCAGTTGTTCCAGCGGCTCGCGCACCCGCTCGAGCGCCTTCTTGGTATAACTGATGAAGTGGGTCCGTCGGATAAAGTCATCGACCCCAAGCCCGGAGAAGGCGCCAGCCGCCCCACCGGTTGGCAGCACATGGCTAGGTCCGGCCACATAGTCGCCCACCGTCACTGGCGAGTACGGGCCCAGGAAAATCGCCCCGGCTCGGGTAATCCGCTTCATCAGCTTTTGCGGCGAACGGACCATGATCTCCAGGTGCTCTGGCGCCAGTCGATTGGCCACCTCTGCGGCCTGTTCAAGATTCTTCACCAATATACAGTACCCGCCGGGGACCTGCTTGCGGGCCAACCGGGCCAGCGACTTCGACGTGGTAATCAGAAACCCCAACCCACCGGCGTGTTCGGTTTCCCCGAGCAAATCGGCGATCACGTATTGCGCGTTCGAGTGCCGGTTCGCGATGACGGCGATCTCTGACGGACCGGCAATCGTGTCCACATCCACGAACCCGAACAGTTGCCGCTTGGCTTCGGCGACGTACGCGTTGCCCGGCCCAACAATCTTGTCCACCTTGGGAATCGTCTTGGTCCCGAATGCCATGGCCGCGATCGCCTGCGCGCCACCGACTTTGTAGATCTCATCCACATCCAGCAGGCTGGCCACCGCGAGAATATGCGGGTTGACGCTGCCGTCTTTCCTGGACGGCGTGGCCAGGACGATCCGCTTGACGCCGGCACGCTGCGCCGGGATCACGGTCATGTACACGGTCGACACCAGGCTGGCGGTCCCGCCAGGGATATACACGCCGACCCGCTCGATCGGGTCGAACTTCTCGCCCAGAATCACCCCATCTCCATCGAGGACGCGAAACGGCTTCGGACGCGGCCGGGAGTAAAACGCCTGCACATTTTGAATCGCGCTCTTGAGTTGCAGGGCGAACTTCGGGTCCAGGTGCTGGAACGCGCCAGAGATCTCGGATTCGGTCACGCGCAGCTGCTTCGTCGTCAGACCAACGCCATCGAAGCGACGCATGTAGCGGAGCACCGCCTCATCGCCATCCTGCTGGATGTCATCGACAATCTTGCGGACACTCTCTTCCACCCGCCGCCGGCGCTGCGTCTGTCGCGCGCACAGCCGTTGCCACACTTGTCCGGACGTTGAGATCAATTTCATTTGATCGCCTCTCGGATCAACTCTTCGGCTCGCTTCATCGCCGCTGGAATCCCGGCCGGATCTTTGCCGCCGGCCTGGGCGAACTCTGGCCGCCCCCCACCGCTGCCCTTGGCCAGCGGAGCGACCGCCTTCAGCACCTGGCCGGCATGGACCCGCTTGACCAAATTATCCGTCGTCGCCATGACAAACGCGACGGTCGCTGGTCCCTGGCTGGCAGCCAGCACCACCACCCCGTCCTGCGCCAGGTCGGCTCGAATCGCGTCAGCCAGCGTCGTCAACAGCTCCCGATCCGCCTGCTGGATCACCGAGCTGACCAAGCGGATCCCGTTGATCTGTTTCGCGTCAGCGATCAGTCGCTGGGCCTGCACCCTTGCCACCTGCTGCTGCAGCAGCTTGCGCCCTTGCTCAGCCTGCTTGAGCTGCTCCAACAGCTGCTCTAATCCGGCGACGACGTCCTCCGCCTGCCGGCCGAGTCGTTTGGCCACGGCATGCAACACCCGCCGTTCGCGAGCTTGGCGCTCGGCCGCCGCCTCGCCGACTAAGGCTTCAATGCGCCGGGTGCCGGCCGCGATCGAGCTTTCCCCGACGATCAGGAACGACCCAACAAACCCGGTATGCGGCACATGGGTGCCGCCGCACAGCTCTTTCGAATAGTCGCCGATCGTCACGACCCGCACGATCGATCCGTATTTCTCGCCAAAGAGCGCCAGCGCCCCGCCTTGCTTGGCCTGGTCCAACGGCATCTGGTGGGTGCGCACCTCATCCACCAGTCCGACGCGCGCGGACACGAGCTGTTCGACCTGATACCGCTGCTCCTCGTGTAGTCCATGCAGCGACGAGAAATCAAACCGGATTCGTTCTGGCTCAACCGCAGAGCCGGCCTGGACCGCCTCCGGACCGAGCACCGTGCGCAATGCCCAATGCAACAGATGCGTCGCGGTATGGCTGCGCGCCACTTGCAATCGCCGGCGCGGATCGATCGACGCGCGGGCCGGTTGTTGCGCCTTCAGCAAGCCGTGACGGATCGTCGCCTGGTGCACCAGCACATCATGCGCCCAGACGGTTTGGCTGACCTCAGCCACGCCACTCGGCGATTCGATCGCTCCGGTATCGCCAATTTGACCGCCGGATTCCCCATAGAATGGCGAGTGGGCGAGCACGATTCCAACCGATTGTCCGGCCGCAGCCTGGTCGATCCACCGGGTACCATCCCACAACCCTTTGACGACGGTGTCGGTCGTCAATGCCTCATAGCCGACAAACTGTTGATCGCGAGCCGGCAGCCCAGGGATGGCGGCGCGCACGTCGAGCGCATCGGTGACAAACACCCCGCCGGTGAACTGGCTCGCGTCGCGGGATCGTTTCTGTTGCGCGGCCAACGCGGAATCAAACCCGTCACGATCCACGGTGAACTGGCACTCTTGTGCAATGTCAGCCGTCAGCTCGATCGGAAATCCGTACGTGTCGTATAGCTTAAACGCTTCTTCGCCTGGGATGGTCTGCTGTCCGTCCCGTCGCAGCGTCGTGATCAACTCTTCAAGCCGAGCGGTGCCGATCTGCAGTGTCTGCTCGAACTGCGCCTCTTCCCGTTGCAGCACATCCTGGACGATCTGCCGATTCTTCTTCAGCTCATCCCCATACGGCAACGACGGCATCGTCGCCACGACAGCATCGACAAACCGGAACAAGACACCGACCCCGCTGCCTGGCCCGCCAAGCGGAATGTCCAGCGTCGTGCGGGCCAATCGGTAGGCCCGGCGGGTCAGCATCCGCACCACATAGCCACGCGATTCGTTGGACGGCCTGGCCCCTTCGCTGATCAGGAACACCAGCGCCCGGACACAGTCTGCCACGGCTCGCTGGGCGATGATCGCACGATCACCGGCTCGCGCAGCCTTTGGTCCGGAGGCGTTCTTGACCGCGCTCACGATCGGAGCAAATAGATCGGTCTCATAGTCGGTCTCCACGCCCTGCATGACGCGCGTCAGCCGCTCCAGCCCCATGCCGGTATCGATATTGGGCTTGGGCAACGGCTTCAGGCTGCCGTCAGACTGACGATCAAACTGCGTGAACACCAGATTCCAAATCTCGACCGACTTGGGCCCACGCACCTGTCCCTCAGGATCAAAATAGATCTCTGAACACGGACCGCATGGCCCGTTCGGCCCGGCCGTCGGGGCGTTCGCCGGCCAGAAGTTGTCCGCTGGGCCGAACCGAACGATTCGCTCTGCCGGCACGCCGAGCTGTTGCCACAACGTCGCGGCGTCTTGATCCTGCTCATAGATGCTGACCCACAGCTGTCCGGCCTTCAAGGGGAGACAAAGCGCTGGGGTCTCGCTGCGCTGGCTGCCGGCGAAATTGTTGGTGCCGGTCAGAAACTCCCAGCCCCATTGGATCGCCTCGCGTTTGAAGTAATCGCCGAACGAAAAGTTGCCCAGCATTTCAAAGAACGAATGGTGGCTCGGCGTCTTGCCCACGTTGTCCAGATCGCCGGTGCGCAAACACTTCTGACAGCTCGCGGCTCGGCGCAGATCGGTGCGCCGGCCAAGGAAGTAGTCCTTAAACTGATTCATTCCGGCCGACGTGAACAATACCGTCGGATCCCCGCTCGGAATCAGCCCGTCGCTCGGCACCCGGGTATGGCTCCGAGCTTCAAAGAATTTCAGAAATCGTTCGCGAAGTTCACCGCTCTGTATCATGGAGCATTGACGACGAAACCGCATCGCGTTCGCGATGCGGCGAAGAAGACATCATGACGGTGGCAGGAAGTCCGCTGACTCGCTGAGGATGTGTTCGATCAGGTCTGCGTCAAAGCCACGCGCCGCCAGTGTCCTCGCTATTCGCGCGTGCTGCGCCGGGGTGCGGCGTCCCTCGACTCTACTCGGGACGCCGCCCTGCCTCGCACCGAATGCCGCCGGCCTGCTGCCGCGCACCGGCAGGCAGGTGCTCGGCACGAAGTGAGCTGAGTCGACTGGTCGGCGGGTCGCATCAGCCAACACGCGACGAGCCCGGTCCTCATCATTCGAGCGGCCGCCGACGATCCTCGCCGCAGCGTGGATCGTCCCCTCGCCAAGCCCTTGGCGCATCAGCCGCTGCTGGATCGCGATCCAGGCATAGCCGCGCCGGCTCCAGTGTTCCGCCCAGAGGCGAGCGCAACTACGATCGTCTAGCACACCGCGCCGCTCGCACTGAGCAATGAGCTGGTCGGCGGCTCGAGATGACACCCCTCGACGGGACAGAAAGGTCAGCGCTTGTTGTCGCGATCGCACCCGAGTCGCGCAATACCGATGGAGCGCCGCAGCGATCTCATTGGGCTTTGATGACAACATACCCGCGATTGGTGCGCACGAGCGCGTTGCCTTTCACCTGCGCGATCGCCTCGCGGTAGTCGTTGACGTTTTCAATCCGCGCGCGATTGATCTCGTTGATCAGGTCGCCCTCGTGCAGCCCGGCCTGCTCGGCCACCGATCCGGATTCCACGTCGGTGACCACCACCCCGGTCGTGCCCGGCGCCAACTCCATCCGCTCCAACAGATCCGGCGACAGCGGAGCCACCTTCAAGCCTCGCCACGATTCCGACGTCGCCTCGGCTGACGCCAACTCGGTTTCGTTCGGCCGCTCGCCAATCTCAATCTGCAAGGTTTGCCGCTTGCCCTCGCGCAGGATCTCGATCGGGACGCGTTGCCCGGCCTTGGTCGTGCTGACTCGGTCGATGAGTTGCCGTGAATGCTTGATCGCTTCCCCACTGAATCCCTTGATGATGTCCCCGTCTTTCAGGCCGGATTTTTTGGCCGGCCCCTCGAGCACCTGGAACACCAGCACGCCTTCTCGGTCGGTCAACCCGTAGTACTCGGCCACATCTTCGGTGATGTCCTGGATCTGCACCCCGAGCCATCCGTAGACAACCCGACGACCTTCAATGAGCGAGTCCAGGATGTTCTTCGCCCGGTTGATCGGGATCGCAAACCCCACCCCTTCATAGCCACGTGAACTAGTGAGGATCGCCACATTGATCCCAATCACCTCGCCTTGCAGATTCAAGAGCGGACCGCCGCTGTTCCCAGGGTTGATGGCCGCATCGGTCTGGATCAGATCTGAATAGTCCCGATCAAACCGCGAGGTCCGTGGAAGCTGTCGGTTGAGGGCGCTCACGACCCCGACGGTCAATGTCGGCTCGGTGCCGGTAGCCTGGGTCGATGGCCCGCTGCCCATCAACCCAAACGGGTTACCCAGCGCGATCGCCCACTGGCCGGTCTGCACCGTGCTGGAATCACCCAACGCGGCCACGATCAGTTTCTTCGTATCGATCTTCACGACCGCCAGATCCGAGCGGGTATCTTTGCCCTTCACCATGCCTTGGAGTTCACGACCATCCGACAAGGTCACGGTAATTTTCTCGGCATCCGCTACGACATGCTCATTCGTCAAAATATATCCCCGGTCGTCGATCATCACCCCAGACCCCAGCCCGAATCGGCGGAACTCTTGCTGGGGGGAATCTCCATAGAATTGCCGGAAGAAATCGTCGAACGGTGTGTCTGGGCCGGATCCAAATCCGAAGAACGGGTGCCGTTGCATGTAATTTTTCACACGCTCAATCTGCTCGGTGGAAATGCTGACCACGGCCGGGCCCACTTGCTTGGCGATCCGGATAAACGCGGCTTGCAGCGTCTCAGCCGTTTCCGTGGGCGCTGGCTGAGCGGCGGCCATCAGGCCGCCGCCCGGCGGCATGGGTTTGGCGCTACTGGACCAGAGTTCATTGCGGCTGGTCAGCACGCCAGCGAATACGACCCCACCGAGAATCAGACCCCCAGTGACTTTAGACCATCGGGATGTGTGCATCGGAGATTCTCCTCGTCCTTCCGCGTCATGCGCGGTCTGTTCTCTCACCTACGACCTGGACGCGGCCGGCTCCCGGGCGGACTCCTGGGTTGGCTTGGCCGCTTCTTGTACCGCACGCTGTCGAACCTGTTGCTCGAGTTGTTGCAGCAGTTTGGGATTCTCTCTCAGAAACATCCGGGCGCCTTCTCGACCCTGACCCAGCTTGGTGTCGCCGAAGGACAGCCAGCTCCCCTGACGCTGAATCACCCCAACGCTCTCGCCGACATCCAGCACATTCCCCGCCTTTGAAATGCCCTCGTCGAACAGAATGTCAAACTCGGCCTGCCGAAACGGGGCCGCCACTTTATTTTTGACAACCTTCGCGCGCACGCGGTTGCCGACCGCCCGCTCACCGACTTTGATGCTTTCAATCCGTCGCAAATCGATCCGCACCGACGAGTAGAATTTCAGCGCGCGGCCGCCGGGTGTCGTCTCTGGATTGCCGAACATGACCCCGATCTTTTCGCGGAGCTGATTGATGAAAATGCAGCAGGTTTTTGACCGCGCGATCGCTGCCGTGAGTTTCCGCAGCGCCTGGCTCATCAGGCGTGCTTGCAACCCGATGAACTGGTCCCCCATCTCGCCTTCAATCTCGGCCCGTGGCACCAACGCGGCCACGGAATCGATGACGATCGCGTCGACCGCATTGGACCGGACCAGCGATTCAGCGATCTCGAGCGCTTGCTCCCCGGTATCTGGCTGCGACACCAGTAACTGATCCAAGTTGACCCCGACCGTCCGGGCATAACTCGGGTCCAACGCATGCTCCGCATCGATAAACGCCGCCACCCCACCCCCGCGCTGGGCTTCAGCCAGAATGCTCAAGCTCAACGTGGTCTTTCCGGACGACTCTGGCCCAAAAATTTCCACCACCCGGCCGCGCGGGACGCCACCAATGCCCAGCGCCACATCCAGTGCGAGCGCTCCGGTCCCCAGGGCCGGAATATCCAGCTTCGAATCTTGCCCCAACCGCATGATCGAGCCCTTGCCGAACTGCTTCTCGATCTGGCTGAGCGTCAACTCCAACGCCTTTTGGCGCTCCCCGCGCTCCTTCTCCTGCTCCCGGCCTTTCTCTGGCTCTCTGACCGCCATGCCGATCCTCCTGTATCCTCATCGTGCAGCGCTTGCTGCGTGCGCTGTGCCGCTGCGGGGCCGCTCGGGCCCATCCGTAGTCGACGTGAAGATATTCATTATACGCGAGCCGTCTTCCGATTGTAAAGCAGCCCCCCTTGGTATAATACACCCATGCAAGCCCACCTGTTGGCCATTGGGGCGGAGTTGATCAGCGGCGCTACAGTCAATACGAATGTCGCCTACTTGTCTCGCACATTGGCCGAACTGGGCATTGCCTGCCGCCGCCATGTCGCGGTGGGCGACGACCCGCCTGACATCATCGCAGCGATCACCGACGCCTTGTCACACGCCCAGCTAGTGGTGATCACCGGCGGTCTGGGCCCCACGTTCGATGACACGACCATGGAGTCTCTGGCTCAAGCGACTGGCCGGTCGTTGGTCTTCCATCGCGCGGTGGCTGCTCGCATCAGGCAGTTTTATACGCGGCGCCGCCGTCGACTACAACAGGCCGCGCTGCGGCAAGCGTGGTTGCCGCGCGGCGGAGTCGCCCTGACGAATCCCATTGGCACAGCGCCGGGCCTGTGGCTGCGGCATCAGGGTCGCGTCATCGTGGCCTTGCCTGGCGTTCCGGCCGAGATGCGAGCGATCACCGAACACGAGCTAGTCCGGCGGTTGCGTCGGGTGGGCGCGCCGCGCGCGATTGAGACGTTGACGCTGCGCACGATCGGGGTCGTCGAGCTCTCGATCGAATCGATGCTTCGGCGGGTGCGCGTGCCGCGTGACGTCCAAGTTGGACTGTATCCGAATCTCCGGGCGGTCGATATTCGGCTGACCGTCGCGACCCATTCGCCACGCGCCGCGAGCCGGCGGCTGCACCGTGTCGCTGCGTCGCTGCGCCGAGCGCTCGGCGTCGCAGTGTACGGCACCAATACGGATACGTTAGAAGGCGTCGTCGGCCAAGGGCTTGTCACTCATGGCCTGACTCTGGCACTGGCCGAGTCGTGTACCGGTGGATTACTCGCCGATCGGGTCACTGATGTGCCCGGGAGCTCGCGATACTTCGTTGGGGGGCTCGTGGCCTATGCGGACACGGTCAAAACTCAGACCCTGCATGTCTCTGCGGAGCTGCTGCGTCGGGTGGGCGCGGTCAGCGCTCCGGTCGCTCGAGCGATGGCTCAAGGGGTGCGCCGAATGACCGGCGCGGACATTGGGCTGGCCATCACCGGAATCGCCGGGCCGACTGGAGCGACACTGACCAAGCCGGTCGGCTTGGTGTACCTTGGACTCGCCGGCCCGACCGGATCCTCTACGCGACGGTTTCAATTTCTCGGCGACCGGGCCGCGATCAAGTTCCAAGCCACCCAAGCCGCGCTCGACTGGCTCCGCCGGACGCTACAGCCACACGCACAGCGCGCATCACGTAGCGGCCGATGATGAACCCCGTACCACAGCGGTATAGCATTCACACAGAGCTTCCCGTGGTACGGGGTGAAAACGGAATCACGACCAGGGCGGTATAGCAGGGGCCGGTCGATGCGAGGCGGCTTTCGTAGAGCGTCACCGCGGTCGCCGGCCAACTCGGCGGCGGATTCCACGTCAACGATTCCATCTGACGCACCAGCGCCACCCGATTCCGAGCTGACCTGACTCGGCCCAGCGTGATGTGTGGCGAAAACGGTCGCGCATCCGAAGGCCACCCGGCGGCTGGGCTGGCCTGCTCGATCGCGTGGGCGAGCGCGGTCAATGGTCGTTGGCCTTCCTGGACGCCCACCCACAGCACCCGAGGCGCGTGCGCCGATGGAAACGCTCCCACCGGCCCAACGCTCATCGAGAAAACCGGTTGGTGGCTGGTCAGATGGCGCACCAGCGATTCGGCAGCCGTCTGCTGCACGGTCGAGATCTCGTCGAGGAATTTCAGCGTCAGATGCAGCTGGTGTGGCTCGACCCACTTCACATCAGCCTGTGACGAGGCCAAGCGCTGTTGCACGGTCGACAGCGACTGCTTGACGGTCGCTGGAAGGTCGATCGCGAGAAATGCGCGCACGTCGTGTTGCGAGTTTATCCGAGCTGCCGACCCAACCACCACATGACCACCGCGGTGTAGACCGCCGCTCCGGCATCGTCAGCAATCACACCCCATCCACCCGGCAGTCTGGCCATCGACTTCAGCGGGGCTGGTTTGAGAATGTCAAACGCCCGAAACAAGGCGAACGCGATCACCGGCAAGAGCGCATGGTGCCCCCACTGTGGCAGCAGACTGGTGACAGCCGCCATCGCCCACACTTCATCGAGCACGATCGCGGCTGGATCATGCACGCCCAGTTCGCGCTCAGCGCGCGTGCAGATGACCGCGCTGATCACAAACGTCGCGGCCCAGAGCGCACTCAGCGCTGGTAACTGGATGGCC
>JAHFGT010000029.1 GCA_023247275.1 Candidatus Omnitrophota bacterium | reverse complement strand
TGTTCCATCATGGGCTGCGCAACGCGTTGCTCCCGGTCATTACCTTGTTGGGATTAATCCTGCCAGACCTGATGGGCGGGTCGGTCATCGCCGAAAACATTTTCTCAATTCCTGGGATGGGGCGGTTGTTCTATGAGGCGGTGATGGCCAGAGACTATCCAGCGGTCATGGCGTTGGTCACGATCGGCGGATTCCTCACGCTGCTGGGTAATGTGCTTGCCGATATTGCCTATGCCTATGCGGATCCGCGAATCCGGGTCGCCGGGCAGCGATGATGTCGTTCGGGAAGGATCGGCTCGCGCTGGGTGGAATCCTCTTGTTGGGAATCCTGCTGATCGTTGCGATGACGGCTCCATGGCTGGTGCTGTCTGATCCGTTCCAAATCCATTTGCCGGATGCGTTGTTGCCGCCCTCGCCAGCGCATTGGCTCGGGACCGATCAGCTCGGCCGCGATGTATTGGCCCGATTGATGTATGGAGCCAGGGTGTCGCTGTCGGTGGGATTCATTGCGGTCGCGATCGCGGTCGTAGTCGGCGTCATCGTTGGAGCCATCGCAGGATTCTATGGCGGATGGATCGATGCCGTGCTCATGCGGCTGGTCGATACGTTGTTATCGATTCCGACGATCTTTTTGCTGTTTGCTGTGATCGCGATCGTTGGCCCCAGTATCCAGGTCGTCATGGTCGTGATTGGGCTGACCAGCTGGATGGGGTTGTCGCGGCTGGTGCGCGCAGAGATCTTAAGCCTGAAGGAGCGAGATTTTGTGCTCGCCGCTAGAATAATGGGCGCCTCGCCGTGGTGGATCATCACCCGACACCTGGTGCCGAACGCGATGGGCCCGGTGCTAGTCAGTGCGACCCTCAGTGTGGGTGGCGCTATTCTATTGGAATCGGTCTTGAGCTATTTCGGCCTGGGCGTGCAGCCACCAACGCCGAGCTGGGGCAACATGCTCAATGAGGGTCGGATCGCGTTGGGCGTGGCCTGGTGGCTGACGATGAGTCCAGGCCTGTGCATTTTCGTGACGGTGCTCGCGTTCAATTTTGTGGGCGAAGGTCTGCGCGAGCGTCTGTCGAGAGACGACACATGAGACCAGAGATCCAATGACCAAACGTCGGTGTGGTGCTTGGAGCTTCTTTGGAATTTGGAATTTGGCGCGTGGTGTTTGTTCTCTTATTTCTTGTCTCCAGTCTCTGGTCTCCTGTCTCTTGTCTGAAGCGTAGATTTCTTAGAAACGATGTCTTTTCTCACGGTCGATCACCTCACTATTAGGTATGCGGGCGCGCCCGCGCCGGCGGTGAACGAGGTCTCTTTCGCTGTTGAGCCTGGCGAGGTGTTCGCGCTGGTAGGCGAGTCAGGGTCAGGGAAGAGCAGTCTTGCGCTGGCGCTGACCCGGTTGCTGCCTCAGGCGGCGGCGGTCACCGGGCAGGTGGTGTTCGAGGGTGCGGATCTGCTGCGCTGTTCGGCAGACCATCTGCGCCAGGTGCGGGGTGGTCGGATCGCGTACGTGTTTCAGGATCCGGCTTCGTCGCTGAATCCGGTGCTGACGATCGGCGAGCAGCTCGTCGAGGTGATGACGTTGCACGACTCGCTGACCCGCGCGGCCGCATGGTCGCAGGCCGGCGACTGGTTGGAACGGGTGCAGATCCCGTCGGCTCGGCCGCGGCTGCGGTCGTATCCGCATGAGCTGTCCGGCGGCATGCAGCAACGCGTGATGCTGGCGATGGCGATGGCGGCTCGGCCGGCGATGGTGGTGGCTGATGAACCCACGACAGCGCTTGATGTGGTCGTGCAGGTGCAAATCTTGCGGCTGCTGCGCGAACTGCAACAACAACTTCAGTTAGCCGTGCTGTTGATCTCGCATGACCTGCTCGTTGTGCAGCGACTCGCCGGCCGGGTGGGTGTGCTGACTGATGGCCAGCTCGTCGAACTCGGGCTGACCGACACGATTCTGCGCCATCCGACACATCCGGCCACACGACGATTGTTGCGCGCCCGTCCACTCGAACCCTTACAAGGCCGGCATGGCTGAGCCAGTGCTTGAAGCCATTCAACTCAGCAAACAATTCATCCAGCGGGCAGGGATATTTCAGCGAACAGGCCAGATGATCCACGCGGTGGACCGTGTCGATTGCCGAGTGTTTCCCGGCGAGCGGCTCGGGGTTGTTGGCCAGTCTGGCAGCGGGAAAACCACCTTGGGCCGGTTGTTGATCGGGTTGTTGCCGCCGACGCACGGCGAGATTCGAATCCAGGGGGCGCTGCGATCGACGCTTGTTGGGGATCGGCTCAGAGCCATGCGGCGGGCTATGCAGATGGTCTTTCAAGATCCAATCGGCAGCCTGGACCCTCGCATGAATGTTGAAGAGCTGCTCGCTGAGCCCTTGCGTCTCCATCGGTTGGCGCTGACCACGAACCAACGCATTGAGCAGGTGGAGCAGCTGCTAAAGACGGTCCAGTTGCCGGTGGCGTATCGTCCGCGATTACCCAGGCAGCTGAGCGGCGGTGAGCGACAACGTGTGGGGATCGCACGAGCGCTGGCCCTGCAGCCGCAGGTCCTGATCTGTGATGAGCCGATCGCCTCGCTGGATGTATCGGTGGGCGCGCAGATCCTGCAGCTACTACGCCGACTGAGCGATGAGCGGCGGATGGCGCTGGTGTTCATCTCACATGACCTGCGCGCCGTCGCCGCGCTGTGCGAGCGGATCATCGTGATGCGCGAGGGCCGGATTGTTGAGCACGGCCCAACTGACCAACTCATCAACCATCCCACCCATCCCTATACGCAGCTGTTGATCCGCTGCGCCGACCTGGATCTTGATTCCCCTAAAGAAATCGGGGACAGCCACTAATCTCCTATCCGTCAACTGAGAGATCAGTGGGTGTCCCCGATATGGTCGTGATTTGTCCGACGACGAAGTCCGCGCTATAATAACCTGCCATGTATCCAGAGATTGAGCGGTTTTGGCACGCCTTTATCCCCCTTATGGTCGCCTTGGATGGGATCGGGCTATTGCCGGTGTTCTGGGGGCTGACGCATCGGCTCGATGCTTCCCAGCGACAGCGCGCCGCGACCGAAGCCGCCAGCACCGCATTACTTGTCACACTTGGATTTTTGCTCGTCAGCCGGTTTATCTTTTCCTTGATGGGCCTGCGGGCCGCTGACTTAATGATCGCCGGCGGCACCATCTTGATGTGTCTGTCCTTGAGAGATCTCCTGATTCCGGAGACCGCCCCGCATGGGTTGTATGCCAGTCCAGGCATTGTCCCGGTCGGCGTCCCGTTATTAGCCGGGCCGGCGGTGTTGGCGGCAGTGGTGCTGGTGCGAGACCGATACGGGTGGGGATTGACCTTGGCCGCATTGGCCAGTAACTTAGCGATCGTCTGGATCATCCTGAGACTCTCGAGTTGGCTGATCCGAGGGCTTGGTCAGGAAGGGAGCCAGGTGATCTCGAAGATCGCGAACCTGGTGCTGGCGGCATTTGCCGTCATGCTGATCCGCGAAGGCATCACTGCGCTGATCGTGGTCGAGCCCATTGGCCGCATGTGATGATGGATATGCGGCGGATCCTCACATTTGTGTTGGCCGGGGGCAAGGGGGAGCGGTTACTACCGCTGACGAAAGACCGGGCCAAGCCAGCGGTACCATTCGGCGGGATTTACCGGATCATCGATTTCACGCTGTCGAATTGTATCAACTCCGGCATTCGGAAAATCCATGTGCTGATCCAATATAAGTCGATCTCCCTTCAGCGGCATCTGCGCATGGGCTGGAGTATTTTCAACGCCGAGCTCGGTGAATATATTGACGTGATGCCGGCCCAGCAGCGGACGGGAGACTACTGGTACCGCGGGACCGCGGATGCTATCTATCAAAACATCTATTCGATTGAGCAAGAGCAGCCAGAGCTTGTCCTCATCTTGGCCGGCGATCATGTGTACAAGATGAACTATGCCGAACTGGTGGAGTATCATCGTGCCCGCCGGGCTGCGGTGACCGTGGGGGTGATCGAGATTGAACGCAAACAGGCGACCGGATTCGGAGTCGTCGAAGTGGATGCAGAGGGCCGCATCGTGGGGTTTGAAGAGAAACCGGCGCAGCCGAAACCGATCCCTGGCCGACCCGCATGGTGCTACGCTTCGATGGGGATCTACCTGTTCGACCGCCACCTGCTGGAAGACGCCCTGATCGGCGATGCGCAACGCGAGGAGAGCACGCATGACTTTGGTCGGGATGTGATCCCGGCGGCGGCGCGCAACGTGAACGTGATGGCGTACAATTTCAAGGACGCGAACCAGCAGACCTCGAAATATTGGCGGGACATCGGGACGATCGACGCCTACTATGAAGCCAACATGGATCTCGTGGAGGTCACGCCGCAATTTAACCTGTACGATCGCGAGTGGCCAATTCGCACCTATCATGAGCAGTGGCCTCCGGCCAAAACGGTGTTTGCCGATCACGCCACTGGCCGGGTTGGGATGATGCTGGATTCTTTAGTGGCGAATGGTTGTATTATCAGCGGGGGGTCGGTGGCCCGCTCAGTGCTCTCGCCGGATGTGCGGGTCAACAGCTACGCGCAGGTGGATCAAGCCATCTTGATGGAGCATGTCGAGGTCGGCCGGTACGCGAAAATCCGTCGAGCGATTGTCGACAAAGATGTGATCATTCCACGGTATAGCGAGATCGGCTACAACCTTGAAGAGGATCGTCAACGGTTCCAGGTGACCGAGTCGGGAATCGTGGTGGTTGGCAAGGGCACGGTGATCGAAGAGCCACGGCCAGCGGTGTCGCTTGTCGGAACGTAATGGAGCCTTCAATGGACGATCTCGGATTGCAGATTGGATCGCAGACGCTCCAGTCGCGCCTTATTGTTGGGACCGGGAAGTATGCGAGCCTCGCGGTGATGCAAGCGGCGATCGCGGCTTCTGGCGCGACGATGGTCACCGTCGCGGTGCGTCGGCTCACCCTGGAGCATCCTGAACACGATGATGTGCTGGCGGCGTTGGATCGCAACCGCGTGGTCTTGCTGCCCAATACGGCAGGCTGTTTTACGGCTGCGGAGGCCGTGAGGACGGCGCGGCTCGGGCGCGAGCTCGGATTATCCCATCTGATTAAGCTGGAGGTCCTCGGGGATTCAAAAACGTTGCTGCCGGATACCACCGCGCTCCTCGAGGCCACTCGGCAGTTGGTGGACGAAGGGTTTGTCGTGATGCCCTATACCAACGATGACCCGGTGATGGCGAAGAAATTGGAGCAGGCTGGCGCGGCGTGCGTCATGCCGCTGGCCGCTCCGATCGGCTCTGGGCAAGGGATCCTGAACCCCTTGAATATCCGACTCCTGATCGACGCGGTCAACGTGCCGGTGATTGTCGATGCTGGGGTAGGGACCGCGTCTGATGCCGCCATCGCCATGGAGCTGGGGGCTGATGGCGTGCTGATGAACACCGCGATCGCCGGTGCTCAAGACCCTGTGCGTATGGCGCACGCCATGCGATTAGCTGTGCAAGCCGGCCGGTTGGCCTATGTGGCTGGCCGGATTCTAAAAAAGCCGTACGCCAACGCGTCGAGTCCGTTGACCGGCCTTGTCGACCGTCCGGTGGAGCCCACTGGGCCAGCCCGGGATTCCACTGCATCGTTCCCCGACGCGTCCGGGGCGACATCCCGAGCAAGAGCCCCAGGCCCAATCCGGGGCCCACGTCGAGGGGTCGGTCAGGTCGCATGACCGATCCCTCTATGGAGCAATCGCTCGCCGGCGAACGCTGGAAAATCACCGCCTGCTATGTGCTTTCCGGCGCCCTTGGCTTGATCTACCAAGTGCTCTGGCTGCGTAAGCTGTTATTGGTGTTCGGCAGTACGGTCCACGCGGTGAGCACCATCCTCACGGTCTTCTTCGGCGGACTCGCACTGGGGAGCTGGCTGTTTGGTCGGTTGATTGATCGACACGAGTCAGCCGGCCTGCGATGGTACGCGCTCCTCGAGGCGGGCGTTGGCGCGTACGCCCTGATGACGCTGTGGCTGATGGATGCCGTCCGTCAACTGTATCTCCCGTGGTACCAGGCCTCGGGGTTTTCGCCCAGTGTCCTGATTGCCGGATCATTCTGTTGCGCGCTCTTCGTGTTGCTCTTTCCGACCACGCTCCTGGGCGGGACGTTTCCCGTCTTGAGTCGGTATCTGATCCGCTCCAGTCAAGGTCGAGGAGCTGGCGTGGCCAGGCTCTACGGGTTGAATACCGCTGGCGCCATGGTCGGGACGCTCCTAGTGTACTACATTGGGCTACCCATGTTGGGGCTGCGCACCACGTTGCAGTGCGCCGCCGTGCTGAGCATCGGGATTGGCCTGCTGTGTCTGACGATCGATCATCGGCTCGGGCCATTGCCGGCGATGCCAGTCGCGACCGCCGTTTCCCCAGTGCGCTCAACGCTCCATGAGGGCGTATCAACCAACGTGACGCCATGGCTGTTGGTGTCGTTTGGCCTGTCTGGGTTTTCCGCGCTGGTGTATGAAGTGGCCTGGACTCGGGCGTTGGGATTGGTGCTGGGCAGCTCGATCTATGCGTTCTGCCTCATCTTGACAACATTTCTAGGTGGGATCGCCCTGGGCAGTTTGGTCATCCAGAATCGCCTGCGCCGGCAGCCCGCTCGTCTGGTCGACGTGGTGCTGCTGGAGTTGGGACTGGGAATCTATGGGCTGTTGTCGCTGCCGCTCATGAACAGGCTCCCAGACGCATTCGTAAGGCTCTGGCCTGTGCTCGCGGGATCTTTCACCGGGCTGACGTGGTTGCAGCTGTTCTTGAGCGCGACGATCCTGTTGCTGCCGACCGTGCTGATGGGGATGTTGTTTCCTGTTGTGAGCGAGTTGGTCGCAAACCGTCAGGCGCAGCTTGGTCAACAGCTCGGTAACGCGTACGCCGTCAATACGCTCGGTGGGATTGCCGGATCGTTTGTCACCGGGTTCGTGTTGATTCCACACCTCGGCCTGCCATGGACCATTGTCGTCGCAGCGCTGGCGAATCTGATCGCTGGGTCGTTGATCTATCTGTGTGATGGCTGGCCGATGAAACGCGTAGCCCTGGCTGGCAGTGGGTTGGCTGCTGCCGTCGCAGCGGCACAACTTATTTTTGTCCCGAGCTGGCACCGGCAACTGTTTGCGGCTGGAGTGTATCTTGATGCGGCGACCTATGGCGGCAGGTCGGTGAGTCAGGGGATCGCCGACTCAACGCTGTTGTACTATCGCGATAGCCTGAATACGACCGTGAGCGTGCATCAAAACGGGAGCACACGGTATCTCAAAGTCGGTGGCAAGACCGATGCCTCGAATGGCGCCGACATGGGCACCCAGGTGTTATCAGCCCATGTGCCGTTGCTCCTGCATGGGCATGCCAACGATGTCCTGGTGATCGGGCTGGGCAGCGGAGTCACTCTGGGGCATGCGGGTCGGTATCCTGCGCAGACGCTGCACTGCGCTGAGATCGACCCGGCGGTCATTGAGGGCGCGCGGTTTTTTCAGGCCTACAACTATGGCGTGCACCATGACCCACGCGTGCACATCTTCGTCGCCGATGGACGAAATTTCCTGCTGGCCAGCCGACACCAGTACGATGTGATTATTTCTGAGCCGTCGAATCCCTGGATGGCTGGGCTGGGCTACCTGTTTACGCGAGAGTTCTACCAGCTCGCTAAGCAACGGCTGGCCCCAGGCGGTCTGATGTGCCAATGGTTGCAGCTGTATAAAATTTTCCCCAGTGATGTGAAACTGATGCTGAAGACGTTTCACAACGAATTTCCGTACATGTCCGTATGGTCCTCCGTGCCTGGGGATCTCTTATTGGTGGGATCGCTGCAGCCGCAGACGATCCCGTACCAGGAGTTAGCGCAGCGCATGGCGGTCCCAGCGGTGCACGACGCGCTGGCGACCGTGCGGACCGACCGACCTGATGTGTTGTTGGAGTCCTACTTGTTTGGCGGCCAACAAGTCGAACAGATGACGGCGGATGTCATCGGCCTGCACGAGGATGATCAACCGTGGATTGAATTTAGCGCTCCACGGGCGCTGTACGGGTCATCGTTCGCGGTGAACTATGACGGGATGGCGCAGTTTAAGGCCCGCGCAGATGATCTGGTTCCTGGAGCGTCTGCGCGAGAGCAGGATCCGACATTCTACCAAGCCGCCGCGGCCTGGATGGTATTCCGAGAAGAGCCGAAAAAAGCGTTACCATTACTGGAACGCGCGGTGGTGCTTGACCCGACCTTGACCAGTGCATGGGTCGAGCTGGGGCGAATCGCGCTTCGGCTTCAGCATTTTGAACGAGCCGAACAAGCCTTGTTCACAGCGAGTCGGTTGGATCCTGCGCGACGCGAATCGTACCGGTTGTTGGGGCAGCTCCACTGGCGTCAACAGCAATTGACGCAAGCCGAGCAGTGGTATGAACGCGCCGCGATTGGGGCACCACCTGACGCAGCGTTGGCCGAAGAGATCGGTAACTGTCTCCTGGCGAATGCGCATCCAGCCCTGGCGGCAGAATTTTTCCGCTCAGCGGTGTCCCAGAGCGACGACGATCAGCCGCGAGTGATGACCGCATTCGCCGACGCGCTCAGGCAGGCTGGCCAGGCTGGCGAGTCTCAGGCGATTCTCGAGCAGATGGTCGCGCATGATCCAGACGCCGCGTTGTTCGTCTTGCTCGGACAGGTTCAGGTGGCTCAGCGCCAATGGGCACCAGCTATCGCCTCGTTCCGACACGGCTTAGCGCTTGCGCCATACAACGCGGATGCCTACTATGGGGCCGCTCAGGCGGCGATTGGTCAAGGGCGCCGGCCGGACGCGATCCGCTTCTTGCGCATGGCGGTGCGGTATCAACCGTACCATCAACACGCGTTGGAATTGCTCGCTGGCTTGACCGCTAATCGCCCCGGGTCGTTGGCGCAACGTTGACCATCGCACGAGTCACAGAAGGAATTGTTCATGACCGCTCGAACCTACCGCATTGCGGTGATCCCTGGGGATGGCACCGGGCCTGAAGTGATCCGGGAGGGCCGTAAGGTTCTCGAGGTGGTGGCTGGTCAATCCGGATTTTCTTTGGCGTGGCAAGAATACGACCTCGGTGGCGAGCGGTTTTTGAAGACCGGCGAGGCCTTGCCGCCAAGCGTGCTCCAAGAATTGCGCGGGGTTGATGCGATCTATCTTGGGGCTATCGGGCATCCGGGTGTCAAGCCAGGGATTCTGGAGCAAGGGATCCTCTTAAAGTTGCGGTTCGAGCTGGATCAGTACATTAACCTGCGTCCGGTGAAACTGTATCCCGGCGTCTGGACCCCGCTGCGCGATAAAGGGCCGGAGCAGATTGACTTTGTGGTGGTCCGAGAAAATACCGAAGGGCTGTACGCTGGCGTCGGCGGGTTTCTCAGAAAAGGGACCTCACAGGAAGTGGCCTTGCAAACCTCGGTCAATACCCGCCATGGCGTGGAACGGTGCATTCAGTTTGCATTCGACTATACCCGCCGCCGGGCGAAGGCGAACAAACTGACGCTGTGCGGGAAGACCAACGTGCTGACCTTCGCGCATGATCTGTGGCAGCGGGTATTTGATGACGTGGCGAAAAACTACGCGGATATCCACACCGACTACACCCATGTGGATGCCTGCTGCATGTGGATGGTCAAGAATCCGGAATGGTTCGACGTGATTGTCACCGATAACATGTTCGGCGACATCATTACAGATCTGGGAGCCATGATCCAAGGTGGCATGGGGATTGCCGCCGGCGGCAATTTGAATCCAGAGGGCGTGTCGATGTTCGAGCCGATCGGCGGGTCAGCGCCAAAGTATACCGGGCAGAACGTCATTAACCCGCTGGCCGCGATCTGTGCGGGCGGCTTGTTGCTGGAGTGCATCGGTCAACCCGAGCCTGCACGCCGCGTCGAACAAGCGGTGATGCAGGTGACCCAGCAGCTGAAGAGTCTAGCCGCTGGGAAGATGGGGTATTCGACGTCAGAGGTTGGCGATCTAGTCGTGAAAGCGCTCAATGGCTCCGAATAAGTCAGCGACTGAGCCATTGAGCGATTGAACGCATTTGAGGAGTTGTATGAAACGACAGTATAACGTGGCGGTTGTTGGCGCCACCGGCGCGGTGGGCACCGAGATTCTCCGGGTGCTGGCCCAGCGTCGATTTCCGGTCAAAGGGCTGCAGCTGTTGGCTTCGGCGCGTTCGAAAGGGCGCCGGGTGCGGTTTAACGGTTCATGGCATCGGGTGGCTGAGCTGCGCAAACAGGCGTTTGCTGGGATCGATGTCGCCCTGTTCAGCGCCGGCGCCAGCCGCAGCCTGGAGTTTGCCCCTGCAGCGGTGAAGCAGGGCGCGGTTGTCGTCGATAACTCCAGTGCGTTTCGGATGACCCCTGACGTTCCCCTTGTCGTGCCTGAGGTCAACCCGCAGGCGCTCATCGAGCATCACGGCCTGATCGCTAATCCGAACTGCTCAACGATTATCATGCTGGTCGCGCTGGCGCCGATCCACCATGCTGCGACGATCACGCGGATTCGCGTTGCCACGTATCAATCAGTATCTGGTGCCGGAACCAAGGCGATCGCGCAACTGTACCAGGAAAGCCGTCGGGTGCTGCGCCAGCTGCGCGTCTCGCGCCAGGAGTTGCGCGTGGGGGCGCAATTGTCAGGCCGCACGGTAGGTCCATTGCCGGCGCAGATCGCCTTCAATATCATCCCGCAGGTCGATGTCTTTTTGGACAACCGGTACACCAAGGAAGAGATGAAGATCGTCGGCGAGACGAGAAAGATTCTGGGAATCCCGGATCTGCCGGTGTCGGCCACCTGTGCCAGGGTGCCGGTGCTCGTCGCGCATTCGGAGGCTGTGTGGATCGAAACGCGACGTCCGATGGCTGTCGAAGAAGCCCATACGCTGTTACGCCAAGCACCCGGCGTAACGCTGGTTGATGATCCGGCCAAGGGACGATATCCGCTGCCAGTGGACGCGGCCGGGCAAGATGATGTGCTGGTGGGTCGGATTCGACCAGACGACGCCAGCCCCAATGGGCTGATCCTCTGGGTGTGCGGCGACAATCTGCGCAAGGGTGCGGCGACGAACGCGATCCAGATCGCTGAACTGCTCGTGGGGCGACAAGTGACAAGTGACAAGTGACAAGGCAAGCCGAGGACATAGCATTGAGATTGCTTTGGATCTTACTTGTCGCTTGTCACTTGTAGCTTGTCACGGTTGTTATGAGGACGTTACGCCTCACCATTGCCTATGACGGGACACGATATGCCGGGTGGCAAGTACAACAAAGCCAGGGCAAGGGACCTGGGGCCAGGGGCGGGGGAAGTTCGAAGCCGACGATTCAAGGCACACTGGAACGCGCGTTCGCGCAGATTGTACGGGAACCCGTGCGGATTGTTGCCAGTGGCAGGACCGATGCTGGCGTGCATGCCCTGGCGCAAGTCGCGCATGTCCGGACGCGAACGTGCTTATCAACCGATCGGCTGGTACAAGCGGTCAATCATCTCCTCCCACCTAATATCGCCGTCTTAACCATTTCCGACGCTGCACCAGCCTTCCATGCCAGGTTCAACGCCATCGCCAAGCGGTATCGATACCGGATCTTCACCGGGCCTGTTGTTTCGCCGTTTGTCGCGCTCTACGTGTACCAGGTGCGCTGGCCGCTGAACCTTGGACTGATGCGTCGGGAGGCTGCTGTGCTGGTCGGGCGACATGATGTCCGCGCCTTTGCGCGGGCAGGCGGACAAGGGTCCACAACGCGACGGCTCTTCGCTGCGCAGGTGCGTCGGGTCGGGCCAGAGATCCATCTGGAGTTGACGGGCGACGGATTCTTACACATGATGATGCGCAGCATCGCCGGCACGCTGATCGATATCGGCCGAGGGCGGTTGGAACCAGGCAGGGTTCGTCGGCTGTTGCGGACCGGCGATCGCCGGTTGGTCGGATTCACTGCGCCAGCTCGTGGGTTGACGTTGCTATCGGTGAGCTATCCTGCGCGCATACGCGATCAATCGCGCGCCAATTAAATGCGCCCCAATTGAATCTTCCCATTGGACGCATTGACCCTGAGCTGGTCGAAGGATGAGCGACGTCGTGGTTCGACTCGTTGGACTCGCTCACCACGATCCTGAGCAAGGCCAGTGGCCGCGTCGAAGGATCGGCGGGTCCCCCCTCGATCCTTCGACTCCGCTCAGGATCGAGTCCTGAGTCTGTCGAAGGATTCGACGCGCCCCATCAACAGCGGGGCTTGCTCAGGGTCAATGGAACCATCCCGAATGTTTAGCTGTATTGATGGTTCCATTTAATTTCTAGCAGGACGGCCGTTCGCAGGGGATGCCTGAGCTGGGACAACGGTCGGCGCTGGTTTTTGCTCGACCGGCAGAGAAAATCCAAAGGTGCTGCCTTCACCCAAGATGCTCTCGACCCAAATCTCGCCACCATGCAGCTGGATCAGCCGCTTGCTGATCGCCAGCCCCAGTCCAGTGCCTTCACGACGACCGCCATCCACGCGACGAAACTCCTGAAACAGCTTGGCCTGGTCGTTGGGTCGGATCCCATCGCCGGTATCGCGCACCGTGACGATGACGTACGCGCCCCGTCGCTGGGCCTGGACCTCGACCTCTCCTCGATCTGTAAATTTCACCGCATTGCTCACCAAGTTCAAGAGGACCTGCCGCAGTCGGAGCGGATCCCCGCGCAGTTTGGGCATGCGTGGATCGATCACCGCGCGGATTTCGAGCGGTTTTTGTTGAATCAACGCCTGCGCGGTCGTCAAGACACCTCGGATCATGTCTCCCAGGTCGACCGTGTCCCAGTTGAGTTCCATCTTGCCGGCAGCAATTTTTGAGAGATCCAGCAAGTCGCTGATCAATCCCAACAGATGCGTGCCAGACCGGGAGATCGCCCCAAGATCCTCGTGTTGCCGTGACGTCAGCGGCCCATCGACCTGCTTCAGGAGCAACGCGCTGAATCCGATGATCGCATTCAGCGGGGTCCGCAACTCATGCGAGATACTGGCAAGAAACTGGGTCTTGGCCCGATCTGCTTCGGCCAACTGCTGGTTCGCGCCTTCGAGTTCGGCGGTACGAGCCTGGACTTTCTGCTCCAATTGCGTGTTGAGAGCCGTCAATTCGGTGTTCAGCCGCTGGACCCGATCGTAGAGCGTGGCATTCGCCAGCGCGATGGCGAGCGTTCGACCCAGGGGCAGCAAGATATCCAGGTCGTCACGGGTGAATTCCGCATCGGATTTCTTTTTGCCAAAACACAACACGCCGCGCAGTTCTTGATTAACGAACAATGGCAAGCAGAGGCGGAGCCCGAGTTGGGTCAATTGCGTCACGGCCTCATCTGGGAACGCACTTGGGCCAAGACCGGCATCGGTCCAGATGGGTTGCGCCTGCTCGCGCAAAAAACGGACCAAAACGCCCTGGGACTCAAACTGCACGGACGGCTGCTCACCACCGGTGGTCGCAGACTCGTAGCGCCCGGTGGATTCATTCAGTAAAAGCAGCTGGCAGGACTCGAGTTTGATCGTCTCGGTGAGCGTGCGGGCGGTCTGCTCGACCAGTTGCTGGAGGTTGATGATTCCGATGACGTCCTCGGCAAACTTCTTGAGCAGCTCCTTGTAATCGTACTTCTTTTGGAAGAGGTACCGGTCGGTGGTGTTCACCAGCCAGGTGTGGATCGGGCCATACAGCACAGCAATCAGGGAGGCTGTCATGACGTTGGACAACCACCTGGGGACTTGGACAGCTCGGGCCACGACCTCTTGGGAGACAAAGGCCACCAGCGACACCATGATACCGACCGCGCCCACCAGTCCGGCAAACACCAGGGTTCGTTTGATGACAACCTGAATATCCATGAGCTGGTGCCGGATGATCGCATAGGCAAACATCAGGACCACCAGGGTGATGCAGGGCGGGAAAACCGGCGGCACATAGATCTGAAACCAGGGGAGAAAGTTGATGCTGCCGGTGATGACGCCGATGAAGGTTCCCCAAAACACCGGGATGATCCGCGAGCGCAGCGGCTCTTGGCCAAATCGAGCAATCAGGAACAGCACCACATAGCCGTAGGCAAAGTTCAGTCCGAAATGCAGGAAGTGCAGGTAGAACAGCGGTCCGGCAACCGGCCAGACTTTGAACAACAGATAGGATGGGCCGCCATAGGGCGCAAACCACGGATGGTACACCACGGACGTAAAGGCAAGGCTGAGCAGGTAATTCACGGCATGAAGCTGCGGCCGGATGCGACGTTGCGTGATCTCTGAAACAAAGTGCAAGAACGTCGAAGGCATGAACGTGACGGGAATCATGACCGCGCGGACCCAGAACTCTGACCCGGCGATCGTTTGTTGATGGACCCATATCATATAGACCAGCGACCAGACTCCCAAGGTCGCGATGAAGAGGGAAAACGTT
The DNA here is from genome assembly GCA_023247275.1 of Candidatus Omnitrophota bacterium. GTDB lineage: Bacteria > Omnitrophota > Gorgyraeia > Aquiviventales > Aquiviventaceae > JAHFGT01. The sequence continues at coordinate 8,273 of JAHFGT010000029.1, read as the reverse complement.
GTGGCGACCCGCGTGCGATTCCTAGAGAGGACCAGCGGGATGATCACGCTGCACGTGAGCACGTTGAGCACCCCTGAGTAGGTGTACAGTTGTTTCAGAAACTCGTGGCCTGTTCCGTTCATGGCTCGTTAACCGGCGACCACACGGTTTCTCCCCTCGGCTTTCGCGCGGTACAGCGCCGCATCGGCACGTTGGACGAGCATTTGCTCGGTGAGCTCTTCGTCATCCGGGGACACGGTGGCGACTCCGAGACTGATCGTGGCGTGGACCGCCTGCGCCTCTGACCCCACCGTCAGCTTCGCCAATTCGACCCGTTTCCGGATCCGTTCAGCCACGGTGGACGCATTGGTGGTTTCGACTTGTGGCAACAGCACGAGGAACTCCTCGCCGCCGTACCGGCCCACGACATCATCTTCCCGGAGACAGGATGAGAACACTTTCGCCAGCGCCTGCAAGAGTTGATCGCCGGCTTGATGGCCGAAGGTGTCATTAATCCGCTTGAAGTGATCCAGGTCGATCATGACGCAGGAGAGGGGACTTCTGAACCGCTTGGCCAATGCCCATTCTTCGCGGATCCGTCGATCCAGATACCGGCGATTTGGCAATGCGGTCAGCTCATCCGTCAAGGACATATTGGACAAGCGGCGATTGGCTTCGCTGATATTGCTGAGTCGTTCTACCTTCTGTTCGAGACGTTCGGCGAGCCGCTTGTTATGCTCTCGCAAATACTCGAGCTCATCAGAAGGGTCCAAGCTCTCCCGTTGGCCATCGAGAAACTCCTGGATTTGCTTGGGCAATCGATCAATATCCAACGGTTTCTGGAGGTATCCGGTGCACCCAGCGGCCAGGGCACGCTCCCGGTCGCCTTTGAGGACACTCGCCGTGAGCGCAATAATCGGAACGCGCTGAAGCTGCGGGATCGAGCGCAGGCGGGTTGTCGCTTCGCGGCCGTCCAGCCCTGGCATCATGATATCCATGATGATCAGGTCTGGCGGATCTGCCTGGGCCGCCTGAAGGCCAGACAACCCATCAACCGCTTCGGTGAGGCAGTAGCCTTCAGCTTCCAGCACCCGGCGGACCAGCAGCCGGTTCTCTGAATTGTCTTCTATATAGAGGATCTTGGCTTTTGACATCAGTGGTTCTGCACAGCAAAGAACCGCCTGCTCCAAACTCAGGCGGTATTCATCCAAGCCTACCATACGCGATTGAATTGCGGCAAGGCCCAGAGATAAGAAGGTTTCCGTTGACACGGTGGAACGACTCTGCTATAGTCGCTAAATTATGACCACGACGCTGCCAGCGGTTCACAATACCGAGCGACAATGGCTGCTCATCGATGCTGAGGGGCAGATCCTTGGCCGGTTAGCGGCTCGAATCGCCCAGATTTTGCGCGGCAAGCATAAACCGACCTACACGCCGTTTCTAGACGTGGGGGATTTTGTCGTGGTCATCAATGCGGAGAAAATTGCGGTCACCGGCAAAAAACGCGCGCAGAAACTGTATCAGCGGTATTCCGGATACCCAGGCGGTCACCGCACGCAGACCCTTGATCAGGTGTTGCAGACGCATCCCGAACGAGCGATCCAGCGGGCGGTGAAAGGGATGATGCCAGACGGCCCGCTGGCCCGACGCATGCTGGGCAAGCTGAAAATCTTTTCCGGGCCGAATCACCCCTATGCCGCACAACAACCGCAACCGTATCGTCTGGCAGACACGAAGGCACATGCCAACTGAGACCACGACACCTTCAGTATCCGACCAACAGGCTCAAGGAACGATGAACGCCACCGGTCGACGAAAAGAATCGATCGCTCGAGTTCGCTTATTGCTCGGCCCCGGAACGATCGAGATCAACGGGCGACCGTATGAGCAGTATTTTCCACGCGAGGCGCTCCGGTTGACGATTCGTGCTCCGTTATTGTTGACGCACCAGCTCGGCAAGTACAATGTCCTGGTCAACGTCGAGGGTGGTGGGACCACTGGCCAGGCCGGCGCAATTCGTCTGGGCATTGCCCGGGTGCTTGCCAGGTTAGACCCGGCGTATAAGACCGCGTTGCACAGCGCCGGGCTGTTGACCCGGGATCCTCGGATGAAGGAACGCAAGAAGTACGGTCAGAAGGGTGCTCGGAAACGGTTCCAGTGGACCAAACGATAAATGTCACGCGGTTTATGATAAGATGACACCTTCTCAACCCCACAGATGGCAACAATTCGGGTCGCAATCGCAGGTGCGACCGGGTCTGCTGGCGAAGAGCTGCTCCGGTTGCTCCTCAAACATCCGCATGTTCAACTCACCTACTTGGCCGCTTCGGCAAAGTGGGACCGTCCAACCTCTGTCTCTGAAGTCTACCCTCGGTTTGCCCGCCAAGTAGACCTGCCGGTCGAGTCGCTTGATCCGGCCCGTCTGTCCCATGTGTGTGATGTCGCATTTCTCGCGTTGCCTCACGGTGTCTCCATGGCGTTGGTGCCGGATCTCTTGGCCTCTGGGCGTCGTGTCATTGATCTGGCCGGGGATTTCCGCCTGCAGACTCCCGAAGCCTATCCGCGATGGTACAAGTTTCAGCATGCGAATCCAGCGTTGCTCCAGAGCGGCCAAGCGGTCTATGGATTGACCGAGTTCCATCAGGAGCAGATCCGTAGCGCGCGATTGGTGGCGAACCCTGGGTGCTATGCGACGAGCATCTTGCTCGGTGTGCTACCGCTGCTCAAGAGCCAGATCATCGACGATGGTCGATTCATCGTCGACGCGAAGTCAGGGCTGAGCGGTGCTGGGCGAAAAGCGGATTCCTCGTTATTGTTTACCGAAATGACGGAGAATCTACGGGCCTATCAGGTGAATGACCACCAGCACATGCCTGAAGTGGCGCAAGAGATCCAGCGGGTCACCGGTCAGTCGGCCATGATGACGTTTGTGCCCCAGGTCTTGCCGGTCAGTCGCGGATTGGTCTCGACGATCTACGTGCGGACCCGCGCATCCGCTGAGCAGATAGAGGCCGCGTATCAGACCGCCTATCCGCTCTCACAGGCGCCATTTGTGCGCGTGCGCGGGCAATCGCTGCCACAGCTTCGTGACGTCGTGCAGACCAACTATTGCGATATCGGCTATGTCCCGACGCTGGCAATGGAGAGCCTGGTGGTGATGAGTGCCTTAGACAATCTGGCGAAAGGAGCGGCGGGCCAGGCGGTGCAAAACTTCAATCTCATGTGCGGATTTCCTGAAACGACCGGATTGCTGTGATGCGTCCGGTGGGAAACGGTGTCACGGCGGCTGCAGGCTTTCTCGCGGCCGGAGTCAGTGCGGGAATTAAACCCAGCGGCAAACCGGATCTGGCCTTGGTGCTATCAGAGACCCGAGCCGCGGCCGCAGCGGTGTTCACGCGTAATCAGGTGCAGGCGGTACCGGTGGTGATCAGTCGGCAGCGCATTCGCCATGGGCAGGCTCGAGCGGTCTTGATCAACAGCGGATGCGCCAACTGTCTGACCGGCACGCCTGGCAGGAGCGATGCCCTGGCCATCAGCCGAGCGGTTGAGCAAGCCCTCAGCGTCCGATCGAGCGAGGTGTTGCTGGCCTCGACAGGGATCATTGGACAGCGGGTGCCCGTTGCTCAGATCGTCCGCGCGATTCCAGGTTTGGTGGAGCACGTAGACCGAGCGCACCATACGGCTGCTGCTGAAGCGATCCTCACCACAGATCTGCAGGTCAAGGAAGTCGCGTTGCAGGCCCAGGTCGATGGCCGGACCTTCTCTGTCGGTGGCATGGCGAAAGGGGCCGGCATGATCGCTCCGTCGATGGCCACGATGCTGTGTGTGGTCACGACCGATGCTGCGGTTCCGGCTGGGCTCCTGCGGACATTGCTGGTCGAGGCGGCAGCGGTGAGTTTCAATCGGATCACGATTGATGGGGATATGAGTACCAACGATTCCGTGTTTCTGCTTGCCAATGGGCAGTCAGGAGCAGCTATTCGCCCTGGGCAGCGTTCGGCACGTGTGTTCTCACAGGCGCTGACGCGCGTGATGACCGAACTGGCGCTGTTGTTGGTGAAGGATGGGGAAGGTGCCACGCGGCTGCTGCATGTTGAGGTGATCGGCGCACGCACGACTGAACAAGCTCAAGTCTGCGCCCGGCAGGTGGCGTGCTCCCCATTAGTGAAGACGATGCTGGCTGGGGGTGATCCGAACGTAGGACGAATTGCGGCGGCGGTCGGATCAGCGCCCATCACCATGGACCCGCGACGGCTTGACATCGACATTGGCGGGCAGATGGTTGTTCGGCGAGGGGCGGTGGTCCCAGTGTCACGCACCGTGGCTGCGCAGTTGCTGCAGGCGGATGAAATCGCGGTGCGGATCAACCTGCATGTCGGCCATGGGTCTGGCCGCATGACCACGTGCGACTTGACCGAAGACTACGTCAAAATTAATGCCCGCTATACCACATGAAGGTGTACAGGTGAACGGGGGTACGGGTGTACAGGTCGATGCGAAGATCTGTACACCGGTTCACCCGTACACCTGTTCACGTCTCGCCTGACATGGAAGATTCGATTAGGAAGGCGGATATTCTGGTCGAGGCCATTCCATATATCCAGGCGTTTCGCGGGCGGGTCATCGTGGCGAAGTACGGTGGCAGCGCGATCGACAACCCGGTCGCGATGCGTGGGATCCTGCAGGATGTGATTTTCTTGAGCACGGTCGGAATCCGGGCGGTCTTAGTCCATGGCGGCGGGCCAGCGATTACGCGGCTGCTGGAACAAGGGGGTCATGCCAGCCAGTTTGTGGACGGTATTCGGGTGACCACCCGCCACACCGTCCGGCTGGTCAACCGAGCGTTGGCCCAGGTCAATGACCGGCTCGTCAAAGAGATCGGCCGGCTTGGTGGCCAAGGGGTTGGGCTGGTGCCTGACAGTGGGGTGGTGGTCGCCGCACCCCACAAACGAGCTGCCGAGCTCGGCGCGGTGGGGGGTGTGCGAATCGTCCAAGCGGCTCCAATTCGTCGAGCGTTCTTGCGGCATGCGGTCCCGGTCATCTCACCGGTGGGGATCGGAGCCGACGGGCAATTGTACAATATCAATGCGGATGATGTGGCGTCCCGCGTGGCCATCCATATGCGGGCTGAGAAACTAGTGTTGTTGACCAATGTGCGCGGGATTCTCCGACGGGCCGGGGATTCGGCCTCACTGATTTCGACGGTGTCCATTAACGCGGCCCAACGGCTCGTGGAGCGACGAGTGATCCAGAGCGGGATGATCCCCAAAGTCGAAGCGTGCATCGGCGCGTTACACGGACGGGTGAAAAAGACGCACATCATTGATGCGTCCATCCCGCATGCGCTGCTGTTGGAGATCTTCACCAAACAAGGAATCGGAACAGAGATTGTCCGGTGAGGCAGAGGTCAGATGGCAGAAGTCAGGTTCTGACCTCTGATCTCTGATCTCTGTTCTCTGGCCACGAATCGCCAATGGGAAATACACAGACCGAAGCTGTCATACACGCGTACGACCGATACGTGATGAACACGTACGTGCGCAGCCCAGTGGTCATCACTAAGGCGAAGGGTAGCCGGGTCTGGGACGTTGAGGGCCGGGAGTACTTGGATCTTTTTCCTGGCTGGGGGGTGAGCGGGGTTGGGTATAACCATCCCTGGGTGTTGCAGGCATTGCGCGGCCAGTCCCGCCGGATCATCCATGTGTCGAACAACTATTATCAACCACTACAATGGCGCGCGGCCAAGAAACTCGTTGACGCGTCATTTGACGGGAAGGTGTTCTTCACCAATAGCGGCGCTGAGGCGGTCGAGACAGCGGTGAAGTTAGCCCGACGCTGGGGCCAAGGTCGGTATGAAATTATCGCGATGGAGCGATCATTTCATGGCCGGACACTGGCGGCGCTGAGCGCGACCGGTCAAGCAAAACACCAACAAGGGTTTGAGCCACTGGTGCCAGGGTTCGTCCATGTGCCGTTCAACGATCTGGAGGCGGTGCGGCGCGCCATAACACCGAAGACCTGCGCGATCTTGGTGGAGCCGATTCAAGGCGAGGGCGGGGTGCGGGTCGCATCGGATGAGTTCCTGCGCGGCCTGCGTGAGCTGTGTGACACACACAAATTGCTGCTGCTGATGGATGAGATCCAGACCGGCATGGGTCGCACTGGGCGATGGTTCGCGTATCAACATAGCGGCGCGCAACCGGACGTGCTGCTGTTAGCCAAGACGCTCGGGGGCGGATTTCCAATCGGTGCTGTGATCGCGACCCGCGCGATCGCCGACACGTTGACCCCGGGCACGCATGCGACGACCTATGGCGGCAACCCGATGGGCTGCGCCTGTATCTTGGCGGTCTGTGAAGCGGTTGAAGCGCAGCAGCTGTTGGAGCGCGTGGCCATGCTGAGCCCGAGTATCTTTCAACGACTGGCCGCGATCCGACAGCAGGTGCCAATGATTCAGGACATTCGCGGACGTGGGTTCATGGTCGGGATCGAGCTGTCCCAGGACGGCCGGCCAATCGTGGAAGCCTGTCGGGCGAAGGGCTTGCTGATCAATTGCACACAAGAACGTATCCTCCGCTTGTTGCCGGCGATGACGATCACCCGTGCGCAGTTGGACCGAGCGCTGAGCATTCTTGAGCAGGTGTTGCAACAGGCAGAGCCATGAATCCGCCGCGGCATTTTCTCACGATTGGAGACCTGACCGAGCAGCACCTGCGCGCGTTGTTGCGGACCGCGGCCACGTGTAAACGGGACCGTCGGTATGGACAACAGGCCTTGGCCGGGCGAACGGTTGCGCTCGTATTTCAGAAGCCATCGATGCGAACCCGGGTCGCGTTCGAAGTCGCGGTACTGCAGCTCGGCGGGTCGGTGGTCTATTTGGGGCAAGATGACATCCAGCTGGGTCAGCGCGAGCCGGTGAAAGATGTGGCTCGGGTGTTGTCGCGATATGTTGACGCGATCGTCGTGCGGACGTTTGCCCACAGCACTGCCGAAGAGTTTGCGCAGTACGCGCAGGTGCCGGTGATTAATGGACTGTCTGATCTGGTGCATCCGTGCCAAGCCTTAGCTGATATGTTGACGTTGCAGGAGCAGTTTGGTCGGCTCAAAGGGTTGACACTCGGTTATGTCGGCGACGGCAACAACGTGTTGCACTCGCTCATCCAGGCCTGCGCAGTGTTGGGCATTCATGTGGCGGTCGCGACCCCGACCGGCCATCGGCCGGATGGAGTGATCTGGCCGGCGGCGATGCGGCAGGCGAAGCAGCACGGTGCCTGGTTGCGGTGGGTCGCAGATCCGGCGCAAGCGGTCCGCGGAGCGGACGCGATCTACACCGATGTCTGGGTGAGTATGGGTCAAGAGCGTGAACGCCAGGCTCGGCTGAAGCGGTTTCAGGGTTACCAGGTCGGCGCTGAGCTGCTGCGAGACGCTAAGCGCGGATGCCGAGTGCTCCACTGTCTGCCGGCACATCGCGGCGAAGAGATTACCGATGAGGTGCTGGAAGGGCCAGGGTCGGTCGTGTTCGACCAGGCGGAGAACCGGCTGCATGTGCAAAAAGCGCTTCTACTGTTCTTGCTGGGGCGAACCACCAAGCGAATACCTTGAGCGACAATGAGCAAAAAGATTGTCTTGGCGTATTCTGGTGGACTGGATACCTCGGTGTGCGTGAAATGGTTGGCTGAGCATGGGTGGGACGTGATCGCCTTTATGGCCAATGTGGGCCAGGGCGATCCAGCGCTAGCTGCGGTGCGCCGTGCGAAGGTTGCCGGGGCGTCGCGGGTGATCGTCCGTGACCTGCGCCAAGAATTTGCAACCGAGTATCTCTGGCCTGCGCTCAAGGCGCACGCGGTGTATGAGGGCAAGTACCTCTTGGCGACCGCGCTGTCGCGGCCGCTGATTGCCACGCACCTGGTCGAGGTGGCGCATCAGGCCAAGGCGCAGGCCATCGGTCATGGTTGCACCGGTAAAGGCAACGACCAAGTGCGGTTTGAGATTACCGCGCGAATTCTTGACCCGCATCTCGAGATTGTCGCCCCGGTCCGAGAGTGGGAGTTTCGCTCGCGCGACGAAGAGATCGAGTACGCGCTGCGGCACCGAATTCCCATCGACGTAACCAAGCGCAGCTCCTATAGCATCGATCAGAATCTGTGGGGCACGAGCATCGAATCCGGCGTACTGGAGAATCCATGGACCGAACCGCCACCAGACACGTATCGATCTCTTCAGGCCCCTGAGCGTGCCGCCGCTCGCGCCGGCTATGTCACCATCGCGTTCGAACGAGGCGAGCCGGTCAA
>JAHFGT010000028.1 GCA_023247275.1 Candidatus Omnitrophota bacterium | reverse complement strand
GATGGAGTTCGAACTATTCTTGGCCCCAATGACCAGGATGACTTCGGCTTCGCGGGCCATGGCTTTCACAGCGTTCTGCCGATTTTGCGTCGCGTAACAGATATCATCCTTTGGTGGCACAATCAGCGCCGGAAATCTGGTCGTCAACACCTGAATGATCTCGCGTGTGTCATCGACACTGAGCGTGGTTTGCGTGATCACCGCTACCCGACCCGGATCCGCGACGTCCACCGTCTGGGCTTCTTGGACCGTTTGCACCAGTCGCATCGCGTGCGGCGCCTCACCCATTGTGCCTTCCACTTCCTCGTGTCCGGCGTGGCCGATCAAGAGCAGGGTATAGCCGTCCCTGGCATACCGGATCGCTTCGACATGCACCTTTGTGACCAACGGGCAGGTGGCATCGATCACCTGCAGTTGTCGCTGGGCCGCTGCATGGTGCACAGTCGGGGAGACGCCATGGGCGCTGAAGACTGTGGTTGAACCAACCGGCACTTCAGCGAGTTCATCGACAAACACCGCGCCCTTCTCGCGCAGCGCATTGACCACATGGGGATTGTGCACGATCTGCTTGCGAACATAGACCGGGCCAGGAAACCGTTGCAGCGCCTGCTCAACCACCTCGATCGCCCGCTCAACGCCGGCGCAGAATCCACGAGGCTTTGAAAGGATCACTTTGTTGACGGACATAGGGTCATTATAGGGGAGATGTATCGTTCTTGACAAGCCATCGGTGGCATGTTAAAGTGTTTTGCTTCTATTATTTGCTAAAGCTTTTATAATTGCAATTACGGAAAAAGCACACTCCAAGTAAGCTGCTGGAGCCGCCAGCACGAAGGAACCATGCTACGTCCAGCCATTCCTCTCTGCATACTCCTTCTCCTGTTGTCCTGGGCCACTCCCGGGTTGCAGCGCGTCGGTTTTGCTGCGACCGGTGAGACCGGGCTCCAGTTCGACGGCGTAGATGACTACGTCCTGATTCCAAATTCTGCATCGCTGCAGGATGTGACCAACCAGAGTTTCTCGCTAACCGCCTGGGTCAATCCGCGCTCAGCGCCGGCCACCGACTGCGTGGTGAACAACTCGACCTGTGTGGCCGCTGCGGTCGCGCGGCCTGGTTGGCACACATACATCGGCTCTGTGTTTGGTGGGCGGTTTCTCGCCGGAATCCACACGAGTAGCCACGTGAGCGTGGAGTTGATCTCGACGCCTGTGGTGCCAGGCGGCTGGCATCATCTGTCGCTGACGGTGGATGACCAAGCGAAGCAGATGAGCGTGTATGTCGATGGCGCGCCAGTCGCCGGCTCACCGCGTTCGTACGCAGGAACCCTCTATGACCATGGTGCCGCGCCGTATTACATTGGCGCGGCCAGTCCATTCACCACCGAATGGCGGTGGCCGTTCAACGGAGCAATCGGTGAGGTGCGGATCTATGGACGGGCGTTGCAGGCGCAGGAAGTCGCGGCGCAGTATGCGTCTGGCCGAGGCGTCGTGGGCGGTCCAGAATCTGGGTTGGTCGGCGGCTGGCATTTGGATGAAGGGGCCGGGACGGTGGCCAGCGATTACTCCGGACACGGCAATGTCGGCTCGCTCAACGGGCCTATCTGGATCAGCGGGGTGGTGGGCAATGTCAGGGCTCGAATCCCAGCGTTTGCCTCCTATTTCGGGCTGGATCTTTCCCGTATGGACGAGATGGCGCGTCGATACGATTTCGGTGTATGGCACAACGTGCCGCGTTTGCGCCAGGCCGTGCAAGAGCTCAAACAACGCAAGCCGCCATTTAAGGCGTTTGTCTACCGCGAGTTGTTCTGCGTCCTCCGAACCGAAACCCCCCTGGAAGAATCGATCGGCAACTATGACTGGATCAATGCCAACCACCCGGAGTGGTTCCAGAAAAATATCTGGGGCGGGCGGATCGAAGTTCCAGACTACCCAGGCCGATGGGTGATGGATGTGGGCAATCCGGCGTGGCAGGATTTTTGGATCCAACAAACGTTGCCGGACGTCGTCGACAGCCCATGGGATGGGGTATTTGCCGACGACGCCTTGACGAGCATCCATGCCCACAACCTGCCGCCCATGGCCGGATATCCGGACGATGCGTCGTACCAGCGCGCCTGTCTCGCGTTCCTCGCGAAAATTACCGCCGCGTTTCATGCGCGCGGCAAGCAAGTCATCGCCAATGTCGCGAACACCTATGATTATCCTGGGCTGTGGGACCGGTTCCTCAATGTGACCGACGGGTTGATGGAAGAACATTTTCGGACCGGATGGGCTTGGGGGCCTCAGAATTCTTGGAAGCAGCTCGAGCAGGTGCAATCCGCCGAGCGCCAGGGCAAGTGGGTGTTCTGCATCACGTATGGCCCATGGAGCGACCGGACGCAGATGGCCAGTAGTTTCGCAGCGTACCTGTTAGAGACTGGCTCCCACACCTTCTGGTCCTACCGGCCCTATGAGAACGCCGACAATCCGGCCTGGGACCAATCGTGGGAACCCGCGCTGGGCTTGCCCCTGGCTGCCGCGGAGGACGTGGGGCTGGTTCGCCAGCGTCGATTCCAGGGCGGGGTCGTGGCGGTGAATTTGGGCACCTCCTCGCAGATCTGGTGGTGGAACGGGCAGAGCCAGGTGCTGCCGTCACACGAAGGCATCATCCTGCAGCAAGCCAATTCCAATCGGCCGCCGGTGTTGAATGCCGTCGGCAACAAAACTGTCGTGGCCGGCCAGCCCTTGTCATTTGCCCTCTCCGCCACCGACTCTGACAACGAACCGTTGACCTATTCAGCCGCTCCGCTGCCCGCCGGCGCCTCCTTCAACGCCTCGACGCGGACGTTCTCGTGGACGCCGGGCAGCGCTCAGGCCGGCAGCTACCGGGTCACCTTCACGGTGAGTGACGGGAACCTGCAGGATTCCGAATCGATCACCGTCACCGTCACGGCCCCAAGCGACACGACCCCGCCGATGGTGACCATCACCGCCCCGGCTGTCGGGGAGAGCGTGCCCTCCAGCGGGTTCGCTTTTCAAGGGACTGCGACCGATTCCAGCGGCGTCAACGAGGTGCGCATCTACATCTATGATAGCAGCCGCAGGATCTACACCGTCTCCAACGCGCTGGCGACGTACACCGCCGGCACTGGCGCCTGGAGCTTCTCCGTACTCTCCAGCTACGTCACCGCCGGCAGCGCGCGACTGTGGGTCCAGGCGATCGATACCAAAAACAATATCAGCACCTGGCAGAGCCGGGATGTGAGTGTTGCCGGGGGGATTGATACCACTTCGCCGAGCGTCTCGATCACGACCCCGGCACTATGGGCGACGGTCCCAACGAGCGGATTGACATTCGGCGGCACCGCCAGCGATCTCAGCGGGGTCCGCGAGGTGCGGATCTATCTGTACGACTTCGGGCGTAACAATTATCCGGTGTCCAACGCGCTCGCCGAGTTGACTCCAGCGACGTCAACATGGACATTCGCGGTGCTGCCAGCCCATCTGACGGCGGGTGCGTCGGTCCGGTTATGGGTGCAGGCCATTGACACCGCCGGCAATGCGAGTCGTTGGCAAGCCCGCGATGTGCACGTAGTTGGCGCCCCGGCGAGAGATGTGACGCCACCCAGCCTGACCATCACGACACCATTGCCGTCAGCGATCGTGCCGGCAAGTGGATTTACCTTCAGCGGGATCGCAACGGACGCCAGTGGGGTGCGCGAAATCCGCGCGTACCTCTATGATGTGGCGCGTAACACGTATAGCGTGTCCAATGCGCTTGTTGACTATACCGCTCGCACGGCGAACTGGAGTCTCAGGGTATTGCCTGGACAAGTGACATCCGGCGCCCATGCGCGGCTATGGGTCCAGGCCAACGATTCCCAGGGGAATGTGACCGGGTGGGTCACCCGGGACGTCTCCGTCCGGTAGACTGCACCACGTCAGTTTGCGACCGCATCGTGTTCGTGATAACGAAGCTTGCGCCACTCAGCATGGGGCGGGGTGAGTCGTGGCGTGTTCACGGGCGGGACCTCGACCTGCGCTGGCGCGTACGCGCGTTCCAATACCGCGGGATCAATGGAAGGATCCTTCCAATAGCGGCGGATCGGCTCAGGCGCTGCAACCTGATCAGCCGCGATCGGGATCGGTTGCTCCGCGTGTGGGATGGACGGTCTGTGCGCCACGCGATAGACGCTGGTTCTCCACACGCCAAGCCCCATCACCCCGATGGCGACGACCAGCACCATCTCGCGGCGGCGCATCAGTTCTCCTGCCAGAGGACCGCCTCATATCGGCCGGTCGTTGGGAAAAACGGCGGCGCCAAGCTGGAGAACCGCTGGTCGTACTGGTAATTCTTCGCATACCCGGTCAGCAGTTGCCCGGTCGTGCCGCTGATCGATCCGACTGCGCCCCGTGTGTTCTGAATCACCCCGCCATAGAGATTCAACAGGCCCCGCGGCGACCCCTGCCACCAGTTTTCCACGCTGAACGACGTCTGGAGCGCCATGATCGAACCTTGGATCGTGAGATCGTTCGGCGCGGATTGGGATACTATGACGTTTTGTTCGGCGAGCAGCCCTAACAGGTCGGTCGATTGCGGCGTGGTCACCGGATCGGTCGCATAGCGTAGGTGATTCGTAATCATGAGATTGGCGCTTGTCCCGATCGTGACCTGACCTTTCAGCATGCCGGAGACGACTGCATTGCCCCCATTCACAAAAATGGCGCCATTGCCCGGTAACGGTCGTGAGACGTTGACCCACCCCCTGGCCGCGTTGGTCACCAGCATCGTGCCATTGGCCTGCAGCGTAATCGTCGTCGGCCCCTCATACCAGGCGCCGCCGCTCGAGGCGGCAACGCGCAAGGCGGTCACCGATGTGGGCAGCGTCATCGTGGCCGCGCGCAGCTGCAGTCCGCCGGAAAACTGGGGGTTGTTGCCGCCGACCGGCGGGGGGGTGCGATAGTTGATCGTGGCCGCCGCGCTGGAGACCGGACCGAAAAAGGCCGGACTGCCGGCGATGTTCAGTTGATCATTGCTATGCACCGGGCCATAGAGACGATCGTTGCTTGAGAACCAGATTCGGGTGCCGTCCGGCAGCCGCTCGCTGGTGGTGAAATAGGCGAAACGCGCAAAGCTTTCCGTGCGGTACAGGCCGGTCACGGTGCGGCGAATGCCTGCGGTCGTCGGCTGGCCGATGGCGGTGATGGCGTACAGGTCCAGATAGCTGGTCGGGTTGGAATCGTCCGGATCGATGGTGACGGTATACTGGCCGCCGCCGAGCGTTTGCGGGCCAGTCAGCGGAGGATTGAAAGCCAAGGTGCCGCTCGGCGGTGATGGCTGAGTCCGCAGCCAATCCAGCCCACGATCTAATCCGGCTTCGGCATTGTGGAACGCCTGCAGCGTCTGAACCGACTGCTGCGAGCTGGCTAATTCGACGGTGGTCCGTTGAAATCCGGCCATGGTCAGCGCCAGCAGGAAGGTGATCACGACATAGGAGAGGATCATGATGACGCCCCGTTGCCGTCGAGTGCGCATCTGGCACCTCCAGTCGGGTTCCGCCGCGACCATGGCAGGGAAACAAAAGGCGCCCTTCACGGATCGTGAAGGACGCATGCGGTGCTCGCGCGTCGATCGTCAGTCAGCTACGGTCACAGGATCGTCGCTGCACCGATGTTCCCTATCCACCTCTGAGTATACCTGACCCCTGGCAGGGTCGGCAAGGGTCGGCCAGGTTACCGGAGCGCTCGACAAAAGTACCTGGCGCTGATCCATTTTAGATACGGCAGGTAGAGATAGGCCGTATAGTGACCGGCCGGGATGAACACCGTTTCCGGATTGCCCAGCGCCTGTCGGAGTCGAAAGGCATTCTGCGTCCCGATCGTCCGGTCAAACACCGCAATAAACAGCAACACCGTGTTCGGATCGACAGACGGCGCGAGTCGGATCGGGTCGGTGCGGATGTGGTCGCGCAGCAACCGCTCCATGGTGGGCAGATCGAGATGATGATGCTCAAGGTACCGTCGACGGGGCTTGGTCAGCAATCGATCCTTGGACGTGACGAGAATATCCGGAATGCCTCCGCCAGCCAACGCGACCAGATGGGCGCGTAGGCGAGGCTCGACGGCCGCCGTCATCACACTCGCCATCCCGCCCATACTGATTCCAAAACTGCCCATCCGATCCGGATCCACGTAAGACTGTAACGCCATCCAATCGACGATCTGCCGGATTCGGATGACCCCTTGCCGCAACAACAACTCGAGGTGCTCGGGCGGCTGGTCAGGGGAGACCTTCAGGGTCTTGCGATGGACCATGGCCACATGGAACCCGTGCCCGGCCAAATACCGACAGATTCCCCGCTCTAGCGGATAATCCCCACCAAGAATCGGGTTGAACAGGATGGCCGCTCGTCGGCCTGGCCGCTTCGATTGAAACCATTCGAATTCCACTGTTGGTTCCGTGGGCTCAAACCCGGAGACGGACAGGGGAAACTGCACGACCGATTCCCGGTACGTTCGCCGCTCGCTGACCTGTTGGAGGGTGCCCACTGGCGCGTGGTTCGGATAGTCGTAGTATGCGCTGATATCTGGTGAGGGCGACTGGACCGACCGGACCGGATGGTGTAACCCGACATGGGCACAGCCAGTCGCGGTGATCGTCAGCGCGCTCAGCGCAATGGCGGTGCAGTTACGGCGTCGGTCCAGGGACACGACTCGCATGGGTTGAGTTGAGTTCCTCAACAGGTAGTGGTTCGACAAGAGTGTTTTGCGAGGTTGTTCACCACTCGTGCTGAGCAGGATGGACCATGAGAACCCATCAGGTCAATCCTGTCGAAGCAGTAGTGGGGCCGTGCGAACATAAATCGGGTTGGAGAAGATCCAGGGCTTCTCATGTCGGGAAACCTCCAGCCTGTAGACACCTGGCTCGCTCACTGGGATCTCCCAATGCTGGTCTGTCTTCGTGCCAACCGCGTGTCCGTTCTTCATCAGGGTCATCTGGCCTGGCGCTGGCAGGCTTGCCGTCAGGGCAAGCCCTGCCTGCAGCGGGACCTCGTCTCCCATGATGCCAAGGACCCGATGCCCATCTTCAGCTTGAAACGAGAACCCCTTCGCATCTGCGACCAGTTCGATGGAAAAATAGGCATGCCCGCGCCGCAGCGCCTCATACACATCAGCGTCGGTCAAAGCGGATGAGGCGACCAGCACATGGGTGCGGCTGAGCCGGAACATGATCTCATACGGGGCGAATTTGAGTCCGAGCACGCGTACCTCATGGGCATCACTGGCCCCGATCCCAACGACCCGGCCATGTTGTGCGATCATCGCATCCCACTTGCCCAGCGGATCATAGGGGCGGTCCAGGATGGAGAGATAAAATGGTTCGACCGGAGCGGTCAATGTCCACAACGCGAGACGCAGTCGATTCTCGTCGATCGCATCATGCGCCACGTTATAGCCTTCGATCCCGGTAAATCCTGTGACGGTCCAATCGGTCCAACGGCGTTTCTTGAAGAAGGGATGCGCAATGAAACCCAATCCACCCTGGCGATTGACCTCGTCAATAATTTGCTGGGTGGTCAGATGGCTGCGATCAATCTCCTGCGTGACGTTCATCGCCAGGTAGTGCCCGCCGCTTGTCGAGATCTCCATGCCGACCAACACGAGCGTCGTGCCATACCACCCTTGCTTGCGATCCCGCAGGGGTTGGAGCGTATTGTGATCGGTGACGACCACATAATCAAGTTGCTGCGCATTCGCAAGGCGAGCGATCTCCTCGAACGTTCCCGCGCCGTCCGAATACACGGTATGGATATGGATCACCCCAACGTAATCAGTGTAATGAGGTTGCTCTGTGACGGTTGACCGGGTTGTGGTTGGAGTGGTGCCCATCGCATGGGGCGGCAGGTGCGTGACCACCGCGCATCCCGCAGCGCAGATCGCAAGGACCGCATAGACCCACCGTGGACTGTGGCCTGAGACCTGTGAACGGTCAGGGGTCATTTATTCACGTTCCGAACGTCCCGTGAATCTCAACTCAGCCAAGTGGAGGGAAGGCATCACCGCGCACCCCAATTCTTGGCTTGGGTCGGCGACCAGCCGCCGCGTCTTCGAGACACCCAGCACGCGACGAAAGCTTCGCAAGAGGCTGTCAGTAAATCGCAGCGTCGAGACCGGCGTGCTCACCCGTCCGTGTTCAATGAGGAAGGTGCCCTCGCGCGTCAGGCCGGTCATGAGCGCCTCGCGAGGATTCAACAGCCCACTCACATAGTGGAATCGCGGAATGAACAGGCCGCGTCGGCAGGCGCGGATCATCGCCGGTACATCGGTTGTGCCTGGCCGCATGCCCAGATGCAAGGGCAGGGGGCCATCAATCTCATCTGGCGGCATGGCATGGCCGGTGGAGGATGTGCCGAACCGTGCGCCATAGGTGGAATCGTACACCGGGCTGTGCACGGTCCCGCGATCAATCAAGACGACCCGTTGTTTCGGGACGCCTTCGAAATCAAATGGCATCTGCAGCATCGAGCGATCTCTGGCATCGTCGTAGATGGTGATCTTGGAGTCCATCACCTGTTCGCCAATCCGTCCGGCGAAGAAGCTGGTGCGTTCTTCAACGCTTTTAGCGCCGAAGGCGATAGACCCCAACCATCCGACCAGCTCGGCCACCGCCTCTGGCTCGAGGATGACTTCATAGGTGCCCAGCGGGATGGTGGCAGGTTCGGCCCGGTGCAGGCATTGGGCCAGCGATCGTTGCAACAGTTCATCAAGGTTGAGCCGGCGGATGTCCCGGTGCACGCCACTGGCATATCCGGATAACCGACCGAACATCGTGACCAATTTTGCGCCGGCCACCGTCGAATGCGTCGAGCAGGTCAACCCGACAGAGTTGACGACGGCCAAGAGATCTTCGCCAGTCATGAATGACCCGGCGAGCGTGGCGCCGGCTCCTCGGCACAGGTGGAAGAGCCGCTTAATCGATTCCACGCACGCGGCGGCCGTCAGACGGGTGGTGGCGGGCACGGCATCGGATCGATGCGGCGCGCGTCGAGCGCGAGGGAGAGGCGGCGTCAACGCTTGCTTGGGTGAGTGCGCAGCGATCGCGGCCGCTGCGCGCAGCGCGCGCGTCAGGCTCTCGGGCGCGAGCGTGTCGGTGCTGGCCACCCCAATCGACTGACCGTGGATGATCTTGACCGTGATAGCCAGACTGTCCTGCACCAGATCTTGATGGATCGCCTCGTGGGCAAATCGAAAGACACGCCGCGACCGTGCGTGCGCGCAGATCGACACCGCATCACCCGCCGCTCGCTTCATCGCGCGCCGCAGTGTGGCCAGCAGTTGAGCGTGGCCAATCATGCGGGAGCCTTCACCTTGCACCCGTGACCCGGCACCGTCATTTCGCAGGGGCGACCATGACCCCATCAAATCGTGCATACGAGGCGCCATGGCCGACATGCATCAGCTGCATCGGCTCGCCTTTGGCGCAGTTCGGGACCCCCCACAGCCGCCAATCTTCTCGACGACCGACCCCGGTGCACCGACCCCAAAACTGCGGGGTGATTCCTGTATACAACGGATCCTTCACCATGGCCCCGATCCTGCCGTCGACGATTTCCCAGCCCACCTCGGTGCTGAATTGGAAGTTCAGTCGACGATCGTCGATGGACCAGCTCTTATTGGTGGAGAGCAGATAGCCATGGGTGATTCCGCGGCACAGCTCGTCGAGTGTCGACGAACCGGGTTCCAAATTCACATTGGTCATCCGCACCAGCGGGGGCACGTTCCAGCGCTCAGCCCGCATGGCCCCCCCGCTGGCTGGCAAGCTCAGCCGCGCAGCCGATTCCCGCGAACTCAGGTATCCGACGAATCGGCCCTCCCGGACAAGCTCAACCCGCTGAGCCGGCACCCCTTCATCATCAAATCCAAAGCTGCCCACCCCGCCAGGGAGCGTGGCATCGGCTACGATGGTGACCAGCGGCGACCCATAGTGCAATATGCCGAGTCGATCCGGTGTGAGAAAGCTGCCGCCGGCATAGCTCAGCTCTTCGCCCAGCGCCCGGTCCAGCTCGGTCGGATGTCCGCACGATTCGTGTAACTGCATCACGACCTGTGTGGGATCCAGGACAATGGTCGTCTCCCCAGCGCGTGGTGGTGGCGCGCGCAGCAGGTGCAGGACGTCTGCCCGCGCCTTCGCCGCGCCGCCGACCAAGTCCAGCCCCTTGACATATTCAAATCCGGCCTGTGCCAGCGCGCCATGGTGCGAGTTCGGATAGCTTCGCGTCTGAGCGTCGTTGCCGTGTTGCGCCACGATTTCGAGGCCGGCCCCGCTTTCCATCAGCCGCTGCTCGATCTGCGCACCCTCAGTCGATGCGAACAGTTTGTGGTGTTTGAAAAAATCCATGTGGCACGTCGCCCGCTTGATCACATCCGGTCCGAGCAGCGACGTGTTGGCCCAGAGTAAATAGTCAATCTTCTGGCCGAGCGGGACGTCGAACGGATCAATGGCATACGCCGACACATGCTGTGCGACAACCGGCTGCACGGGCGCCAGGGGACGTGGTCGACGGTTGAGCCGACCAGCGGCACGAGCCAGCTCGAGCGCCTGGGCGATGGCGTGCTTCAACGGCCGTGGCTTCAGGTGCGGCGTCGCGGCAAATCCCCACGAGCCGTGATGGAGAACGCGAATCCCAATTCCCGCGCTTTCGAATTGGCTGATCGAGGCCATCCGCCCTTGTTCGGCGACCAAGCTTTCATGGAGCAGGTGCTCATGCCGGACATCGGCATACTCCACGCCGCGTTGTCGAAGCTGGCGGATGAGATCAGCGACGAGCTGTTGGGCACGTGAGCCTATCATCTGTCCAGGAGGATAGCATACCCGTCCAGATTTGTCTTCGTCGGGATGAGGGCTTGCGAACGCCACCGACCGTGCGCTACAATAAAACACATTCTTACTTGCCAGGTCAACGCCACCGAGACCGCTGTGACACAGAACCCCCGTCCATCCAAGTTTGTGCCAAGCCGTGTGCTGGACACCGTCTACCGACGGCTTGGTTCGCAGGCGCTATCCGAACGGCTGCAGGCGGTGCGCGCCCTCGCCGTCGTGCGCGGCGCCCGATACGTTGACGATGCCGGCCGGGTCCGCATGATTGATATCGCGGCCACGCCCTGGATCCTGACCAGCGCGCAGCTGTACTACTTTCATGGCGTCATGCGCCATCTCGTGGGTGCGCTCCAGCGGCTGCCCACCTTGTATGCCCGTGTGCCAAGTGTGCGCCAAATCCTGCACTTCGACACACAGCGCGAATCATGGCTGAATCTGGCCGCAGCCCCTGCGGCAGCACCGTTGGCGGTCATTGGTCGGCTCGATTCGACCGCCACGTATGACCACGCCAGGTGGCCGACCTCGTTCCGCATGCTCGAACCGAATGCGGTTGGCGTGGGCGGCGTGCACTACGCGCCGACCGCCTGTTCGATCATCATGGACGTGTTCGGCGATCTGCTCACGCGCGCGTTTGGCGGCCACGCGCTGACGCCCACCCCTGATCCGCGACGACTACTCGTCGACGAGTTGACCGCGGTCGCTCGTCGACTCGGCCGGCCGCTGCGCGGAATTGCGCTAATCGAAAACCAGGAGTTCACAACCGGCACAGATGAGTTTCAAGAACTGGCTCGGTATCTGTCCGATCATGGCCTGCAAGCGGTGGTGGCCGATCCGCGCGAGCTCCGGCACACTCGTGGCCACCTGCGCGCCCGCCAGATCCCAGTGGATCTCCTGTACCGCGATTCCGAGCTCGACGAATTCATTCAGATGGAATCCAGCGGCCGACGACTGACCGCGCTGCGGACCGCGATCCGCGAGGGTCGACTCGTCTCTGGGTTGAGTTGGGAGTTCGATCAAAAGTCCGCCTGGGAAATCTTCACCGATGCGCAGTACGCGCGTTACTTTCCGTTGTCGGCCCAGCAGCTGTTCCGCGACCATCTGCTGTGGACCCGGTTGGTTCGAGCGGCCCGGGTATCGGATCCGTCAGGCCGGCTCGTGGATTTACCCGATTTTATCCGGCGCCACCGCGCACGACTCGTGCTCAAACCGAACACGCTGTTCGGTGGGGCAGGGGTGGTCCTGGGGCTGCTGGCGAGCCAGCGCGTGTGGGAGCAGACGCTGGACCGCGCGCTTCGCGGTCGGTTGCGTTACGTGGTGCAATCGCTGGCGCAGATCCCCACGCAGACGCTTCCGTTTCCCGTTGGTTCCCACGGAATCCGCTGGCAGCGTCGCTGCGTGGTCTCCGGGTTCTTTTTCAACTCGTCAGCGATCGGGTTAGTCGGCCGCTTCTCAGGCCAGCCGGTGGTCAATGTATCGCAAGGGGGCGGGTTGGTGTCAGCGCTCTGGCTGCATCCGTGACGATGACTCGCGCGCAACAACGCTGGCTGGTGGTGCGGCTCGCGGCGTTGTTGGTGTTGTTGACGGTGTTGGCTGCGTCGGCGATGAGCTTCGCGTTGGTGCCGTCAATGCGGTTTGGCGCTGTGGTCGGCAGCTTGCTGGGTGGTGTGGAATGGGTGGCCCTGACCGGTCTGTTGACACACTCGGCGCGCGCGGGCTGGTTGATGGGCGCCTGCGGCGGCCTGGTCGGCGCCTGGGCCGGTAGGGGCATGAGCGCTCAGACCACGACCGGCTTTCTGCTGCCCTTTTCGCCTGCGGCTCCAAGGACTGCCTCGCCGACCACGCCTATGGCGTGGTGCGCGGCTCGGGAGCAATCGCAGCCGGTGGCCTGCCCCCTTCGCTCCGCTGGCTACCTCCGTCGGTACGCGGTGTCTCGCAGAGCGTTGGTTCGGCTCACCGGCTGCGATTTCGCGACGAAACCAGGTCATGGGATGAGCGCTAGCTATCGGGTGATGTGGGTGTTTGATGGGATGGAGAAACGCGTACGAGGGCAGGGCGATGGGTGAACGGCTGGTCTTGGATTTGGAGACGCAAAAGGATTTCGCAGAAGTCGAGGGGCGAAAGCTTGAACTCCTCGGGGTGTCTGTCGTCGGGGTCTATAGCTATGAGGCAAATCGGTACGATGCCTACCTTGAATCAGACCTCGCGACAAAGCTGGCGCCCAGACTCCAAGCTGCGGCCCTGCTGATCGGGTTCAATATCCGTCGATTCGACCTACCCGTCTTACAGCCGTATGTGCCCTTTGCGGTCACCAGCCTCCCGGTCCTCGATATCATGGAAGAGGTCGTCAGAAATCTGGGGCACCGACTGAGCCTGGACTGTTTGTCCAAGGCCACACTGAGTAAGGGCAAGTCCGGCAACGGACTGGAAGCGTTGCGGTGGTTTAAGGAGGGGCGGTTCGATTTGATCACCAAGTACTGCCTGGATGATGTCAAGCTGACGAAAGAGTTGTATGACTATGGCAAGCAGCATGGACGCATTTTCGGCACCACCAAATTCGGCGATGAGAAAGTTCAAATCACCGTGTTCTGGCCTGAGCGCAAGCAGGAGATGGAGAAGATTGAAAGGGTGTTAGCCGAGGCCCATGGCAAGCGCCTGCAGGTCGAGATCGAATACCTGTCGCAGACCCCTTCGACGATCAACGCGGCTCCGCGGGTGCGCCGGGTCGATGTGTATGCCATCAGCGCGCCCTATTTCGAAGCGTACTGCCACTTTCGACAGGAAGTGCGCCAGTTTCGAATCGACCGGATCCTCGATATCAAACCCACCTGGCAGCGCTATGCGATCCCATCCGATTTTGTCGCGACACCGCTGGCCGAATAAACGTCGACCCGTCGACTCGGCCTTCGGCCTCGCTCAGGGCAAGTGCCGAGCAAAGTCGAGGCACGAGGCGAAGCCGAGTCGAACCCTTCGACTCTGCTCAGGGTTCGATCCCGAGCGGAAGTCGAGGGATCGAATGACGACGAAGTGGGTGCCACGGGCTCTACCCGTGGGGACCCACTCGGCTAAGCGTCACGTGTCCTGATGCGCGTGATCATCCTTGGGGCCGGGACCGCGATCCCAGCTCCTCGTCGCAGTCCGGCGGGGATCCTGGTTCGAATCGGCCGTGAACAGGTGCTCCTTGACGCTGGTCCAGGGAGTGCCGCCAAGGTCCACCGTGCCGGCGGCTCGTTGTGGGAGTTGGACCGGATCTTCCTGACCCATTACCACGTCGATCACTGCCTGGATCTGGTCGCGATCCTGTTCGCGATTCGAATCGCTCGACCATCACGTCGTCGTCGGACGCTCACGGTCTACGGCCCGCGCGGGCTGCGGCAATGGTATCAGCGTCTCAACGTGGCGTTCCAGAAGTGGCTTACGCCTCGCGGGTATCGACTGGTGCTGCGCGAGCTCAGCCATGCGACGCTGTCGTTGCCTGGCTACACACTGGTTGCTCGGCCAATGCGCCACTCAGCCCCGGCGCTCGGCTACCGGCTCATCGAACGTCCGGGTGGCCGATCGCTGGCCTACTCGGGCGATACCGACACCTGCCCGGAGGTGATCGCGCTTGGCCAAGCCGCCGATGTCTTCATCCTCGAATGCTCGGTGCCGGATGGGCAGAAAGTCGCAGGGCATCTCACGCCCAGCGACTGTGGCCGAATCGCTCAAGCGGCTGGCTGTCGTCGATTGGTGCTGACCCATCGCTATCCAACGCTGGATGGTTCTGACATTCGTGGGCGCGTCCGCCAACACTATCAGGGTCCATTGACCATCGCCCGCGATGGCACCGTGTTCACACTCGATGCGTGTGCGCAGTTTTGACACGCTCCGGCGGGAGGGGCATAATAAAAGAAAAGGAGTCGAAGCGATGAACGTGCTCAAAACTGGACTGTTGCTAGCTGCCCTTACCGCGGTGCTGGTGCTTGTTGGCGATGCGCTCGGCGGCAGTCAAGGGGCGACGACCGCGTTGGTGCTCTCCCTGGCGATGAACGTGGCGACGTACTGGTTCAGCGACCGGATCGTTCTGGCGATGTACCGGGCGAAGCCGCTCGCTGAATCAGACGCGCCGCAGGTGTATCGGGCGGTGCGCGAGATCGCCACGCGCGAGCGAATGCCCATGCCGAAGCTGTACGGGATCCCCACGGCGACACCCAATGCGTTTGCGACCGGCCGCAGCCCGCACCATGCCTCAGTGGCGGTCACCGCAGGCCTCTTGGAGCTGATGAACGAAGAGGAGCTCAAAGGGGTGATCGCACACGAGCTCAGCCATGTGAAAAACCGGGATACACTGACGATGACGGTGGCGGCCGCGCTGGTTGGGGCCATCACCTGGGTCGTGCGGTGGGCCTATTGGGTTGGACCGAGCCGGGATCGTGACGAGCGGCAAGGCGGCGGCGTGCAGGCGGTGCTCATGTTGCTGGCGATTGTGCTGGCGCCGCTCGCTGCGGCGCTCATACAGTTGGCGATTTCCCGGACCCGCGAATACTCAGCGGATGCGACCGGGGCTCGACTGACCGGCAATCCGTACGGGTTGGCTGATGCCCTCGAGAAATTGAATCGGGCTGTCCGAGCGAATCCATTGCCGAACGCAAATCCCGCAACGGCACACCTGTTCATCGTCAATCCGTTGCGGCCTGGTGAGATGCTCGCGAACCTATTTTCGACGCACCCGCCGATTGAGGAGCGTGTCCGCCGTTTGCGCGCGATGCGTCTGTAATACCCAAACGATTCGTGAGCGGGTGTACCCGTGTACCGGTGAACAGGTGCGGTGCCAGAGCGACCCGTACACCTGTACACCCGTTCACTGATGCCCGAAGCGAATTGTCAGATGATGCCATCCGACAAGTTGACTCTGAAAGCTCAAGAGGCGCTGCAACAAGCGCAAGCCCAGGCGGTGCGTCGGTCGCACCAGCGGCTTGAGCCTGAGCATCTGTTGGTGGTCCTCCTCGGCCAACGCGACAGTCTGGTGCCGCAGGTGGTCGAGAAGGTGGGCGGAGTGTTGCCACGCCTTCAACAGGCGCTCGAGCAGGCGCTAGAGCGGTTGCCATCGGTGAGTGGCGGGTCGATGCATTTGTCTGACCGGCTCAACCGGTTGCTGGTGCAGGCCGAAGACGAAGCCAAGCGTTTGACGGACGACTATGTGTCGACGGAGCATCTGTTGTTGGCCAGCTTCAGCGACGAGCCGCTGGCCGCGGTGTATCGCCACATCGGGCTACGGCGTGAGAGCGTTGAGGCCGCGCTGCAGGCGTTGCGCGGGGCGCATCGAGTCACCGACCAGAATCCGGAAAACACGTACCGGGCGCTGGAACGGTTTGCACGCGATCTGACCGATCTGGCTCGAACAGGCAAGCTCGATCCGGTGATTGGGCGGGACCAGGAGGTTCGCCGGGTGGTCCAAGTGCTGACACGCCGGACGAAGAACAACCCGGTGCTGATCGGAGAACCAGGGGTGGGCAAGACCGCCATCGCCGAAGGGTTGGCGCAGCGGATCATCCACGGCGACGTGCCGGAGAATTTGAAGAACAAACGGGTGATGGCGCTTGACCTGGGAGCGCTCATCGCCGGCACCAAATTCCGCGGCGAGTTTGAAGAGCGGCTCAAGGCCGTCCTCAAGGAAATCGAGGCGGCCGCCGGCGACATCATTCTGTTCATCGACGAGCTGCACACCGTAGTTGGCGCTGGCGCGGCCGAGGGTGCGGTCGATGCGGCCAACCTGCTCAAGCCGGCGCTCGCCCGAGGTGAGTTGCGGTGTGTGGGTGCCACGACGCTGGATGAGTACCGCAAGCATATCGAGAAAGACCCAGCGCTCGAACGCCGGTTCGCCCCGATTGTCGTCAACGAGCCCAGCGTCGAGGAGACGATCGCGATCCTGCGCGGCCTCAAGGAACGGTATGAGGTGCACCATGGGGTGCGGATTACCGACAGCGCGATCGTGGCCGCCGCGCGGCTGTCCGCGCGATACATCGCTGACCGATTTTTGCCGGATAAGGCGATCGATCTGATGGACGAAGCCGCGGCCCGCCTGCGGATGGAGATCGGCAGCCGGCCACAGGAGGTGGACACCGTCCATCGGCGGGTCGTTCAGCTCGAAATCGAGCGCGAGGCGCTGAAAAAGGAGACCGACTCGGACGCGAAGGCTCGACGGAAACAGCTCGAGAAAGAGTTGGAGCGTCTCCAAGCACAGCGCAAAGACCTTGAGGCGCATTGGCAGCAGGAAAAGACGTTCATCACTGGCGTGCGCGAGGTGAAAGAACAGCTTGAGCAGGCCCGACTCGAGGCTGAGCGTCAGGAGCGCGCCGGCAACCTTGGTCGGGTCGCCGAACTCCGTTACGGGGTCATCCCGCAGTTGCAGCGACAGCTGGATGAGCAGACCGCAAAACTGACCACCTTGCAGCAGAAGACCCGGATGCTCAAGGAAGAAGTGACCGACGAGGACATCGCTGAGGTGGTCGCCAACTGGACCGGAATTCCCGTCAGCCGGCTGCTCGAGACCGAGCGGGACAAATTGGTCCACATGGAAGAGCGGCTGCGCCAGCGGGTCATCGGTCAGGATGAGGCGGTCGTGGTGGTGGCGAATGCAATCCGTCGGGCCCGGGCAGGGCTGGCAGATCCGAATCGTCCGCTCGGGTCATTCTTCTTTCTTGGCCCCACCGGTGTGGGCAAGACCGAGCTCGCCAAGGCGCTGGCGGAGTTTCTCTTCGATGATGAAAATGCCCTGATCCGCATTGATATGTCCGAATACATGGAGCCACACACGGTGTCACGACTGATCGGGGCCCCACCTGGCTATGTGGGTCATGAAGAAGGCGGTCAGTTGACCGAGACGGTGCGACGACGGCCGTACGGTGTCATCCTGCTCGACGAGATTGAGAAAGCGAATCAGGATGTGTTGAATGTGCTCTTGCAACTTCTGGATGACGGCCGGCTGACCGATGGGCAGGGGCGCATCGTGAGCTTCAAGAATACGGTCGTGATTATGACCTCCAACGTTGCCAGCCACACGATCCAAGCGCTAGCCGAATCCGGGTCATCCGAGCAGATTCGGCGCCCATTCGACTCTGCTCACCTCGTGCCGAGCACGGCACGCGGTGCGAGGCAGGGCGCCGTACCGAGCGAAGTCGAGGTACGGCGGGAGGTGCTCGCCGAATTGCGACAGCAGTTCCGACCAGAATTTCTCAACCGGATCGATGAGATCGTGATCTTCAATCGCCTGGCGCCCGAGCATCTCAACCGGATTGTCGAGTTGCAGTTGGCGCGCGCACAAGCCCGGTTGGCTGACCGCCACGTGACACTCCAGCTCACCGATCAAGCCAAATCGTTCCTGGCGCAGGAAGGGTATGACCCGGTGTACGGCGCTCGCCCGCTGCGGCGCGCCGTGCAGAAATATGTGATGGATCCGCTAGCCCTGCGATTGCTCGATGGATCGATCCGCAGCGGACAGACGGTGACCGTGGACCGCAACGGCGCTGATGGGCTTACCTTCCGTGAGAAATAACCGAGCACTCGCCACCGGGTGCCTAGTGGCGATGCTCACGGTGTCGGCATGGGCGAAGAATGGCGCTATTGTAGCCGCGGTCGACAAAGCCGCGGTCGATATGGGTGATTCGATTCAATTCACGTTGACGCTGCACGGTGAGACAGCCGGGACAGAGTTGTCGCCGGTTAAATTCCCTGAGGGGTTTCTCGTCGCTGGGAGGACGCAATCCACGAATATTTCGTTCGAATCCGGCGCCATGCAGAAGGCAACCGAGTTGATCTATGTCCTAGTGCCACAGCGACCTGGGACGTTTACCCTGGGTCCGTTTACCGTCAAGCGCAGCGGCAAACAGTTCTCGACGGCTCCGATCGAGGTGACCGTCAAAAAACCCGCGGTCCCTCGCCATCTGGACCCAGGCCCTGGCGGCCGCTACACCCTGTAAAGATCCCTGAAAAATTGTTAAGATTGCATAGTTTTTTTGTAGTCTGCCTACCAGACCGGTTTTAACAATCTCTCTTTCAGAGAGTTAGGTTTTTGTGGCCCACTTTTAAACCCCAAGATATGGGGATTCCACACAGGTTTTCCACAATCTGTTGTACTTTTTTTGGCTTGACAAGCCATACTCCTATGTTAAAGTCATTGTTGAAATCCCCAAGGGATTGTGGAATCATTTGAATACGGGCCTAGCTGTTGTGGATTCTAGGAGGATAGGGCATGAGCGAGGTGGTGAAGTTGGCGGGTTCTAGCGACCCAGCGTCGACACTGCTCGGAGAGCGGACCAAATCCGCCTCAAAAGGAATTCATATGCCCCGCCGCTGGACCCGCCCGACCGTGCAGCCCTTGGACGAGATCACCTGGGAGCTGCGCAGCGCCACCATCGGCAACGAAAAGGGCGAGGTGGTGTTTGAGCAGCACGACGTCGAAGTGCCGACGTTTTGGTCGCAGCTCGCGACGAATGTGGTGGTGTCCAAGTATTTCAGAGGGACGTTAGGGACCCCACAGCGTGAGCGCAGCGTCAAGCAGCTTGTTGGACGGGTCGCCAACACCATCGCGGACTGGGGGATCAACGACGGCTATTTCGCGTCGAGTGAGGATGCTGAGGCGTTCCGTGCTGAGCTGACGTATCTGTTGGTCAATCAATACACCGCGTTTAACTCGCCGGTCTGGTTCAATGTCGGGATCGAAAAGAAACCGCAGTGCTCGGCGTGTTTCATTTTGTCCGTCGATGATACGATGGAATCGATCCTGGAGTGGTACCGCAATGAAGGGATGATCTTTAAGTACGGCTCAGGGGCTGGGCTCAACGTGTCGCCAATCCGCTCTGGACGCGAGCGCTTGGCTGGCGGAGGGACCGCGTCCGGACCGGTGTCGTTCATGCGCGCGGCGGATGCGTCCGCCGGGGTCATCAAGTCCGGCGGCAAGACGCGTCGAGCGGCCAAGATGGTGGTCCTCAACGCCGACCATCCGGACGTGAAGCCGTTTATCGTCTGCAAGTGGAAAGAGGAAGAGAAGGCCCATAAGTTGATGGAGTTGGGGTATGACCCGACCATCGATGGCGAAGCCTACAGCTCGGTCTTCTTCCAGAATGCGAACAATTCAGTTCGCGCCACCGACGATTTTATGAAGCTGGCCCTCTCGGACGAAGAGTGGGAGCTGCATGCGGTGACGACCGGCGAAGTGATCGAGCGGGTCAAAGCGCGCGACCTGTTGCGGCTGATTGCTGAGGCCACCTGGCACTGCGGCGATCCAGGGATGCAGTTTGATACGACGATCAACGACTGGCATACCTGCCCGAATACCGGTCGGATCAACGCGAGCAATCCGTGTTTCACCGGGGATGCCAGGGTCTATACGGACAAAGGGCTTATTCCGTTCAAGGAGCTGCATGAACGGGCTCAGCTAGGAGAGACTTTCCGCGTCTTCACGCATGACGCAACCAACCCGGATCGGGCCGCGACCGTCAGCGTCACGAAATCGCTTCACATCATGTGCACCGGCCCAAACGAGGTCTACCGGCTCCGGTTTGCCAACGGAACCGAGGTCAAAGCGACGGCCAACCACCGGTTCTTCACAGAGAACCGGGGCATGGTGGCGGCGAAGGATCTGCGGTCGGAGGATGAAGTGCAGTTGCTAGACCAGCCGGTGGAGCTGCTGTCGGCCTCGTTGACGATTGATTTGGATGACGCGGCGATCTTCCAGAGTGGATGGGGCGGCCGTGATACGAAGACCCATCAGCCGGTGCAGTTGCCCCGCACCTGGACGGCTCCTCTCGCGGAGTATCTCGGCTTTCTCGTGGGCGATGGGAGCATTGTTGAGGCTACGGATGCCGAGGATCGCCTAAGCACCGCGTCCATGGTCTTTGGAAATCCGATGGAGGCCGGTGAGCTGCTCCCGCGATTTGAGTCGCTAGTGGCCGAGTGGGGGATCACGCAACCACAAACGGTGACGATGCCCAACGGGACCGTGCAATTTCGTGTGAACCGCACCCCCATCGTCCGGTTCCTGAAACAGCTTGGCATGAAGGAATCCAAGGCGCCGGAGAAGCAGGCGCCGCGCACGATCTTTCAGACGCCCACGCACATCATTGCGGCATTCCTTCGAGGTCTGTTTACGGCGGATGGCTGCGTCTATAATGGGCAGAAGAGCCGCTATGTCGGTCTTAGCAGCGCCTCGCGTCAATTGCTGGCCGATGTGCAGCAACTGCTGTTGGTCTTCGGCCTTCAAAGTCGAATCTATCGGATAACGGAGGCGGGACGGGGTAGTTTTGCCTACACGAAGCGGGACGGCTCTCCTACAGAGTATGCATCGCATACGCTCTATGACTTGCGGATTGCGGGGCCATCAATCACCAGGTTCCGAGAGCATGTGGGGTTCCTGACGATCGCGAAGCAGGAGAAGCTCGATCGGTTGATCGTGGAGCACCGGTTCTACCGCGAATCACCGACGACTCGGATTCTGGAAATGGCGCCCCTTGGCCAGGAGCTAACCTACAATCTCACCGAGCCCAAGAACCACAGCTACATTGTGAACGGCTTCGTTGTGGCCAATTGCTCCGAGTACATGCACTTGGACAACTCGGCGTGCAACCTGGCCTCGATTAACCTCATGAAGTTCATCGACAACGAGGGCAATTTCCTCGTCGAGCAGTTCAAGTATGCCGTGCGGGTGATGACCATCGCACAAGACATCATCGTGGATAATTCGTCATACCCGACGCAAAAAATCGACCGCAACGCCAGAGATTATCGAGAGCTTGGGCTGGGCTATGCCAACCTGGGTGCGCTGTTGATGTCGCTCGGGCTGGCGTATGACTCTGAGGAAGGACGGGCTTGGGCCGGGGCGATCAGCGCCCTCATGTGCGGGCAGGCCTCTGAGGTGTCCGGCGAGATTGCGCAACAGCTCGGGCCGTACGCCGGGTTCATGCGCAACCGAGATCCGCAGTTGCGGGTGCTGCGCAAGCATCGCGCGGCGGTGGATCGGATCAACTCACGTCTGGTGCCGCAGCCGGTGTTGCAGGCCGCAGCGCGCGCCTGGGACGCATCAATCGAGCTGGGCGAGCGGTTTGGCGTGCGCAATTCGCAGATGACCGTCATCGCGCCGACCGGGACGATCGCCTTCATGATGGACTGCGATACGACCGGGATCGAGCCTGATATCGCGCTCATCAAATACAAACGGTTGGTCGGGGGCGGGATGCTCAAGATCGTCAACCAGACCGTGCCGCGCGCGCTCCAGCGACTCGGCTATGACGGTGCGACGAGTGAGCAGATTCTCAAGTTCCTCAATGAACAAGAAACGATCGAGGGCGCGCCTGGCCTCAAGGAGGAACACCTGTCGGTGTTTGACTGCGCGTTCCGCGCACGCAGCGGCAAGCGATCGATCCACTACATGGGCCATATCCGCATGATGGCGGCGGTGCAGCCGTTTATCAGTGGCGCGATCAGCAAGACGGTGAACCTGCCCCCGGATGCCACGGTCGAAGACATTATGCGTGCGTACACTGAGGCGTGGCGGTTAGGGCTCAAGGCGATCGCGATCTACCGTGATGGGTCGAAAGGGGTACAGCCGTTGTCGACCAGCAAGGACGACAAGAAACCCGGGGCAAAAGCCCCGGTCGGGACCCCATATCGTCGGCACCTGGCGGATGAGCGCCAAGCGATTACCCATAAGTTTTCGATCGGCGGCCATGAGGGATACATCACTGTCGGATTGTTCGAGGATGGGACCCCGGGCGAGATCTTCATCACGATGTCCAAGGAGGGGTCCACGCTCTCCGGGCTGATGGACAGTTTTGCGACGATGGTGTCACTGGCCTTGCAGTACGGGGTGCCCATCAAGGTGCTCGTCGGTAAGTTCAGCCATATGCGGTTTGAGCCATCCGGTGTGACGAACAATAAGGACATTCGATTTGCCAAGTCGGTGATCGACTACATCTTCCGCTGGTTGGCGCTGAAATTCCTCCCGGGCGAACAAGCGCAGCAATTCAAGGTGACTGAGCTGCCAGGTGCAAAGCCAGCCGCCGAGCCGGTGGCGACAGCACCGGTGAAGGCGCCAGCCGATAACGGCCAGCCCCATGCCAATCCATTCGAAGAGCAAGAGAAGCTGACCTTTGTCGCCCAAGCCGATGCGCCGGCGTGCCACGAGTGCGGCTCACTCATGGTCCGCAACGGCAATTGTTATAAGTGCGGAAACTGTGGGTCGACCTCAGGGTGTTCGTGAGGGAGCGATGAACGCAGGCACGCCTGCATTGACGAAGGATAAGGGGGAGTAATGTTGGAAACGCAGCAACCATCGATGAAGCCAACGCTCACCGCTGAGCAGATCCGATCCAGCGGGCGGATTCTTGTGGATTGGGAAATCCGCGAGTACGCGAAAAAGTACCAGATGCTGGACCCGTTCGAGGAAAGTCTTAAGCGCGAAGGGGTCATCTCGTACGGCTTGTCGTCCATGGGGTATGACATCCGAGTTACCGACGACTACAAAATCTTTACCAACGTCAAGCAAGCGATCGTCGACCCGAAACAGTTTAATCCGGACTCGTTTATCGACTTCAAAGGAGCGCAGTGTGTGATCCCGCCCAACTCATTTGCGCTGGCCCGGTCGGTGGAATACTTCCGGCTGCCGCGTGCCATCATGGGAATCTGCCTGGGCAAGT
>JAHFGT010000071.1 GCA_023247275.1 Candidatus Omnitrophota bacterium | reverse complement strand
CATGACCACCAAAGCCAAGTTCGAACGGACCAAGCCCCATGTGAACATCGGGACCATCGGGCATGTGGACCATGGCAAGACCACCTTGACCAGCGCGATCACCAAGGTCCTGGCCCAGCAAGGCCTGGCCCAGGCGAAGAGCTACGAAGAGATTGACAACGCCCCGGAAGAGAAAGAGCGCGGGGTGACCATCAACGTACATCATGCCGAGTATGAGACCCCCACCCGGCACTATGCCCATGTCGACTGCCCGGGCCATGCCGACTACATCAAGAACATGATCACCGGCGCTGCCCAGATGGATGGCGGGATCCTGGTCGTCTCCGCGGTCGATGGGCCCATGCCCCAGACCCGGGAGCATATCCTGCTGGGCCGCCAGGTCGGCTTACCCACGATGGTCGTCTTCCTCAACAAGGTCGATTCGGTCGAGGATCCTGAGCTGTTGGACCTGGTCGAGCTGGAGGTCCGGGAGCTGCTGACCAAGTATGGCTTTCCCGGGGACAAGACCCCGATTATCCGCGGCTCGGCCCTGTTGGCCGCCCAAGGCGATAAAGGCGAGCTGGGCGAGCCGGCGATCTTGAAGTTGATGGCCGCGGTCGATTCCTACATCCCCACCCCGACCCGGGCGATCGACAAGCCGTTTCTGATGTCGGTGGAAGATGTCTTCTCGATTACCGGCCGGGGAACGGTGGGGACCGGCCGGGTTGAACGGGGCCAGATCACCGTAGGCCAGACGGTGGATATCGTGGGCCTGCAGCCCACCCGTCAATCGGTCGTCACCGGCATTGAGATGTTCCGCAAGCTGTTGGAGGAAGGCCAGGCCGGGGATAACCTGGGGGTCCTCTTACGGGGGATCGAGAAAGACGCGCTGCAGCGGGGCATGGTCTTAGCCGCCCCAGGGACCATTACCCCGCATACCGGCTTCAAGGCCGAGGTCTACTGCCTCACCAAAGAAGAAGGCGGCCGGCACACCCCGTTCTTTAAGGATTACCGCCCGCAGTTTTACTTCCGCACCACTGATGTGACCGGCACGGTCACCTTGCCGGCCGGGACCGAGATGGTCATGCCCGGAGATAATGTGACCCTTACTGTAGAGCTCCTTCAACCCGTCGCGATGGAGCCGGAGCAGCGCTTCGCGATCCGGGAGGGGGGCAAGACCGTGGGGGCTGGGGTGATTACGGAGATTGTGAAATGACCGATCTGAAACGGCCTCAGGTCTGACGATGGCACAAGCCCCGCGCATTCGCATCAAGCTAAAGGCCTATGATCATCGCGTGCTGGATCTCTCCACGACTGAGATCGTGCAGACGGCCCAGCGCACCGGCGCACGGGTGGCTGGCCCAATTCCGCTGCCATCCAAACGAGAACTGTTCACCGTGCTGCGCTCGCCGTTCATTGATAAGAAATCCCGTGAGCAGTTTCAAATCGTCACCCACAAACGACTGATTGACATTCTTGAACCAACATCAAAAACGATTGACGCCTTGCGGAAGTTGAATCTGCCATCCGGTGTCTATGTTGAAGTCAAATAACTATAGGGTGAACCGGAGTACAGGTCTACAGGTGTACAGGTTGTGTGGATCTGTTCACCGGTACACCGGTTCACCCGTACACGAATCACCATGATCGGTCTGTTGGGTAAAAAACTTGGGATGACGCATATCTATGACGAGTTCGGCCGTCAATGGCCTGTCACGGCCGTCCAAGCTGGCCCATGCACCGTTGTTCGATTACGGACGCAGGAAAAGGACCGGTATCAAGCGGTCCAACTCGGGTTTGAACCGATCAAGGAATCTCGAGTGAACAAACCGGTCCTTGCGCAATTCAAGAAAGCCGGCGTGCCGCCGTTCCGGTACGTCAAGGAGTTCCGACTCCCCACGGCCCGACAGCATGGCGCAGCGGCCACCGCAGAAGAATGGACACCAGGTCAGCAACTGACCGTTGAGCTGTTCCAAGACTTCGAGCTGGTCGATGTCACTGGCATCTCTATCGGAAAAGGGTTTCAAGGCGGCATGAAACGATGGCATTGGCGCGGCGGTCCTGAAACGCATGGGTCCATGTCGCATCGCGCCCCAGGGTCGATTGGGTCGACGACAACCCCTGGGCGTGTGTGGAAAGGCCATCATCTCCCAGGCCATATGGGCGCAGATCGCGTCACCGTGCAAAACCTGCGCATTCTCCGCAGGGATCCGGCGCAGAACCTGTTGCTCATTCAGGGCGCGATCCCCGGCGGCGAGAACGGGTTGATCATTATCAGCCGCTCTGCGAAACGCCCAGGCGTGGTCAAGAAGCCGCAAGCCTTCCAGGTG
The DNA here is from genome assembly GCA_023247275.1 of Candidatus Omnitrophota bacterium. GTDB lineage: Bacteria > Omnitrophota > Gorgyraeia > Aquiviventales > Aquiviventaceae > JAHFGT01. The sequence continues at coordinate 3,303 of JAHFGT010000071.1, read as the reverse complement.
GCTGTGGAAGAAGAAGAGGCGCCGAACAAGAACGCGAAAGCGGCGGCGACAAAGAAGAAATGACGTGTACAGGTGAACCGGTGTACCGGTGAACGGGTCGTCGATGAGCGAATCTCAACCACCCGGACACCAGTACACTCGTACACCTGTCCACGAACCGGATCATTGACCTCATGCAGGTAAAAATCTTCAGTCTTCAGGGTAGTGAAGTCGGCCAGGTAACCTTGGACGACGCCGTGTGGGGCGGCGTGGTCAATACGGCGCTCCTCTCACAGGCGTTGGCCATGTACCGCACCAACGAGCGGCTGACGATCGCGTCGACGAAGACCCGAGGCGATGTATCAGGCGGTGGCAAGAAACCCTGGAAACAGAAGCATACCGGGCGCGCGCGGGCCGGCTCGACCCGCTCGCCGTTGTGGCGGCATGGCGGTTCGGCATTTGGCCCGCACCCGCGTAACGCCCATTACCGATTGCCGCAAACGATCCGTCGCAAAGCGCTCTTGGAAAGTCTCAAGGGGAAGCTGCGGGATCAAGAGCTGGTGGTTGTCGATCGGTTAGCGGCTGAGCAACCGAAGACCAAGCCGTTCGCAGCACTGGCGAAAACATTTGCCATCGTTAAACGCGCGCTGATCGTTCTGGAAACGTCAAGCGAACCGCTGATCAAATCGTTGCGAAATCTTCCGGCGTTTACCTTATGCCAGGCGGCCAATCTGAATGCCGCCGATGTGCTCAACGCGCACAAGGTTTTTGTCACGAAGGCGGCGTTTGAACAGCTGGCCCAGCGGGTCAAGGAGAACGCCGCGCATGCGTCCAGCCACTGAGATTGTTCGACGCGTCCTGCTGACTGAGAAGGCGACCCGAATGGCCGGCCATGACCAGTACCTCTTACATGTCGCACCGGACGCGAACAAGATCGAGATCCGCAAAGCGGTTGAGGTGTTATTCAACGTCAAAGTTCAGAAGGTGAATACACACATCACGCACGGAAAGTGGCGCCGGCTGTCGGTGCGCTGGGGCCACCGGACCGACCAGAAGAAAGCAATCGTCACGCTGGCGAAAGGGCAGAAGATTGAGGTCAAAGCATGAGGCGTGAACAGGTGTACAAGTGTACGGGTGTACAGGTCGTCAACCGACCCGTACACCTGTTCACCCGTACACAGTAGGGCAAGGGACACATGGGCGTAAAAACACACAAGCCATATACCCCGACGATGCGGTATCAGATTACGTCGGACTATGCCGAGGTGACGACCAGCCAACCGCATAAGCCGTTGCTCTCGCCAATGAAGAAGACTGGCGGCCGCAATGCCCACGGGCATATCACTAGCCGGTTTATGGGCGGTGGCCATAAGCAGATGTACCGGCACATTGACTTCTTCCGTCGGGACAAGGTCGGTGTCACCGCAAAGGTGCTCACCATTGAATACGACCCGAATCGCAGTTCGAGAATCTCGCTCGTGCAGTACGCTGACGGTGAAAAACGGTACATTCTGTGGCCAGAGGGGCTCCGAGTCGGCGACACGATTGCAGCCGGTGACGACGCCGAGGTGAAGCTCGGCAATGCCATGCCGCTGCGACGCATTCCGCCAGGCCAGATGATTCACAATATCGAATTACAACAACACCGCGGAGCCCAGATTGTTCGCTCGGCTGGCTCCTGGGCCATGATTCAGGCTAAAGAAGGCGAGCTGGCGCACGTCAAGCTGCCCTCAGGAGAGGTTCGGTTTGTGGACCAGGATTGCTGGGCCACCATCGGACAACTCGGACACTCAGAGCACAAATCGCTGGTCACCGGAAAGGCTGGACGGTCGCGCTGGCTCGGGCGTAAGCCGCATGTCCGCGGGGTCGCGATGAACCCTATCGATCATCCACACGGTGGTGGCGAAGGCAAATCCGGGCAGGGCAACCCGCATCCAGTCTCACCCTGGGGTTGGCACACCAAGGGACGCAAGACCCGGCGGCCGAAGAAATACTCGAACCGATTCATTGTCAAGCGAAGGACCCGATGACACCACACAGTGAGCAGCGAGGCGACGCATAACGATGGGCCGATCAACAAAGAAAGGGCCATTTGTGGATGAACCGCTGCAACGGAAGATTCATATCGCGCAGCAAATCAAAGACCGCAAGCCGATTAAGACCTGGTCGCGCCGGTCAACGATCACACCAGACTTCCTTGGCTTGAATTTTCTCGTCCATAACGGCAAGGCGTTTACTCCGGTCTTTGTCAGCGAAAGCATGGTCGGGCATAAACTGGGGGAATTCGCGCCCACGCGAACGTTCCGTAAGCACGGCGGGGTGAAGAAGGCGGAAACCACCGGACCGGGTGGCGCCCCAGCCGCTGCCCCAGCCCCAGCCGCCAAGCCAGCCGGAAAATAACCGAGCAGTCTGACAATGATTGCAAAAGCGATTGTCCGAGAATTGCGAATGACCCCGAGAAAAGTGGGCTATGTGCTGACCCCGCTGCGCCGACGGACCGTCGCAGAAGCTCTCACACGACTGAGTCAAATCAATCGGCGCGCGGCCAAACCGGTGGCAAAACTGATTGCCTCGGCCTTCGCCAATGCGCAACACACATACCCTGACCTGCGCGAGCATGAGGTGGTCATTAGTAAGGCGGTCGCCGATGAAGGACCTCGGTGGAAGCGATTTCGAGCTGCGGCATTTGGCCGAGGCGCCCGAGTCTTAAAACGCACCACCCACGTCACCATCGAACTGGAGAAAACCATGGCGCGTTCTGGATCCAGCGGTTCGGCTGTTGGGGCACCACATGGGTCATAAGGTCAATCCGGAATGTCTCCGGTTGGAAATTTCCCTCAAGCAAGATGTCACAGCAAAGGACCGGGGTTGGCGATCCCGGTGGTTTGCGCCAACCAAGAAACAGTATGTGCAGGCGCTTCAGGAAGACCGGCGCATTCGTGAATTGCTCAAGAAGGAACTCGCTTCCGCCGCCGTGGCTCGAATGATTATTGAGCGGTCTGCGGAGAAAATCCGGATCGTCATTCACACCGCTCGCCCCGGAATCCTGATCGGCCGGCGCGGTGAAAACATTCATCGCCTGCAGGAGGCGGTCCAGCGAATCGTGGGGACTCAGCAACAATTGACGATTGACTACGTCGAAATCCCAAATCCCGCGATCGAAGCTCAATTGATTGCCGACTCGCTGGCGTTCCAGCTGCAGAAGCGGATCGCGTTCCGCCGGGCGATGAAACGCTCTATCCAGCAGGCCATGGAATCGAAAGATTGCCGCGGCATTAAGGTCGTCTGCGACGGGCGCCTGGCCGGGTCAGAGATGACGCGGCG
>JAHFGT010000027.1 GCA_023247275.1 Candidatus Omnitrophota bacterium | reverse complement strand
CTGGGGGATTCCGAGGAGAGTGCCTACGCGTATGTGGGCAATAACCCGCTAAACTTCACTGATCCTAGTGGACTTGAAGTCCAGTTCGTCGGTAATGAACAGTCTCAGCAGAGATTGAGGACAGCATACAACAAGGTCAAAGGAACACAAAAGGGACAGGAATTAACCGAGCAGCTTGAGCAATCATCTACAGTTTATACAGTGGGCACTTGCGACCAGAATGCTTATTATGACTCAGATACAAATGAAATCCGAGTCGATCCAGAATATCATCCGAAAATCAGGACAGATCAAGGATCGATTCCAGCTTCCACCGAGCGGATTTTAGGTCACGAACTTGGTCATGCAGCCACCGGAATAAAAGACGAGGGCCCTGGCAAGATGCAGAATGTTACTGCTAACGAAAATCCGATAGCGGCTGAATTGGGTGAGCCACGAAGAATACGGTACTAACCAATGAAAAAATGGTTAGCGTGCTTATCGATTCTGTCCTTAAACTCCTTGGTTGCTTCTGATCTAAATGCGCTCGGACACAGAAATGAATTTATCGGTGTTATTTACTATATCCCGTTCCATGTTGAAACATACGTCCCAGTAACACCAGAAACCATAGAGGCGACTGCCCATCAGAAGGTAGTTTTATACAGAGAGTCTGAATTACTGAACAGGTTAAAGGACGAATTGACTGATAACCAGATACCGGGTAGGTTCGACGACAGAACCGTCCGGCTGAAGGTCCGCTTGAAACGGCGGGTATTTCTTGTTGATTCCGATGGAGGAGTCAAAGCCGAAGGTGGCGAATACAAAATTAACCCGGATACTATTGAAGATCTTGTCAGGAAATTAACTCAGCAGGACAAGCTAAACTAGCCAATTAAGTCGCCAGGCAATCAATGCACGGAATTCCGATACGGATACGTGCCAGGCACACCGGTGCCTGGCACCTCAGGGACAGGCAGAATTGAGGTGTTGTTTGATGAAGGCGTCCTACAACATCGAAAACCAGCTCACCCGCATCGACCTGCCCGAGGGCCGCGTGGCCCGGTACCGGTATGATGGCCTGGGTCGGCGGATCGAGAAACGAAACGTGCCGGGCACGGCGGGAGCTGGCCCTGTGGGAACAGCTATTCTTGGACAAGACAGGGAAATCAGGGGATGTGAACGCGGCTCATACAAGAGCGCAGCTGGATGTTGCTACCTTGGGAAAGGGATGGCTGGAGTTACAGGCTGGCTATCTTGCGGCGGCGCATCGCGCCAGCCGCCATGCCACCCAGACCGAAGAGCAGCAGTGAAGACGGCTCGGGGATTACCCCTGGCTCAGGCCCTGGTCCCGCTTCACTGAGTCGGCCGTATTGCAGATGGTCAACCTCAATACCGCCCGACGTATTCAGGAGTTTGATTGCGGAGATGCCACCAGCGTTGATCACGCCGTAGAACCGATCTTCCGCTGTGGTGCCAAAAAACGTGCTGTCTGCGTGAGTAAATGGCCCAAACACCCCCAGCGAGTTTCCATCCGCGCCGAAGGCTTCAAAGGAGATCGTGCCCGCACCATCGGTCCAGACCATGCCGGCGTGCGTCGGCAAAGCGCCCAGCACTAACGCGCTGAATGAAAACTCAATTCCCGGCAACCCACCGCCGAAGAAACTGTCGCCGGTCTTCACCCCTGGATTAGTACTACTGCCGTTGATCAGCCCATCATCCTCATCGACCGAATCACGGATCGGATTGATGACGCCACCAAAGCCGACCACACTGGTCACTCCTATCCCTGTGACTGCGCTCACCCCTGGCGTATTTAGCAGATGATCTTCGAACGTCTCAAGATGGAAGTAGGAGAACGGTAAGTTCACGAAGGGGCTGTCCTTCCCTCCACATCCTGCAATGGCGCTGTCGTCAAAGCACAGGTATTCGGACGGACCCAGGTACACGGCTTCCGCACGGCGTGGCAGTCCTGTCGCGCAAACGAGGAGTATCGCGATGCCGAAGAGCACGTGAGGCGGATCCCACCTTGAATTTGCTGGCCGATTCATTCGCTCTCCTCTGCGTTCTTGGTGTTCTTGTGGATTTGGACTTCATATATAAGGTTTACAAGCATATCCCATACCAGAAGAAAAGCGCTCGTAAAAAAATGAGCGGCATAACTTTTTGTCATGGACGGTCTTGCGCCTCGGAAAACCCATAGTCATGGCCGTGGACTGGTCTTTGTATTCATCTGGTGGTTTTTCACCACATTAGGTGTTTTCAATGTCTGATTTTCAAGTTCGTGGAAATCTGGGGACAGGCTGAGCTAGCCCTGTTTTGCTGGACACCTGCGGGACATTCATTGTTCGGACAAGACAGAGTGTTGAGGTGGTTCATCAGAGGCGACGGCGATTCATCTCTTGAACGACTCATGCAAGGCGAAAAGTAGTTGGCACGGCGTCTGCTTATAATTTAGTTAGAGTTCTGGAGTTCCGGTGCCACAATACATAATTCAATTGAGTGCTCCTGCGAATACCAGAACGACCCTATGAAATCTCGCAGTCAGTCATGTCGATCAGCCATCAACTTGCTGCCGTAATTGTTTTGTCTAGCATCCGGTACAGTTATGCCCGCAACAACCCGCTCACCTACGTGGCTGCGGGTCATCTTTGCCGGGGTGGCAATCAGAGATCCCCTGCGAGGTCTAGACTTCTTCGAGCAAGGATTAGGACGAAAGTGACAGTCACCTGAGGATGGAGATTGTGCGGATGAGTAAGGCATTGAGGTCGCGGAGGCGTGGGATGCGTGAGGGGTGTTCTCGACGCGGGTCTTGGGTTTCCTGGCTGATCTATGCGTTTGGGCTGATCGGAATCTTAATCGGCATTCGCCAGGCGGCTGCCACGGCCGGCACGCCGAGCGTGTTCGTGAAGCGCTACGGCAGACAGTTGGCGCTGGATGGCCGATCCTATTATTCTTCGCAAGCGAACAACTATTATCTCTGGTACAAGCCGCAGCCGATGGTCGACGAAATCCTCGACCACACCCGCGCGATGGGGCTCAATACCCTGCGGGTATTCATGTTCTGCGAAGGGCACGTGTTCCCACCGGATGGCAGTTGCTTCCAGATGCAAGGACCTGGCGACTGGCATGAGCCGACATTCCAGAAATTCGATTATGCGGTGCGGGCTGCCGGCGTGCGGAGCATCAAACTCATCGTGCCGCTGGTCAACCAATGGGACGACGGGTTTGGCGGAATGCGCCAATACGTCAACTGGGCCAGGGACGCTGGGGCCATTCCTCCGGCTATCCTCAATGACATCGCCGCGCAGGAATCCGCGCTGTGGTGGGGCGCGGCCGATGATCCGACGCGCGAATGGTTGCGGTGGGTCAACGTCAATTCGTTAGAGGTCGACGGGCCCAAATATCTACTGTACCAACGGTATCATGACCTGTTCTATACCCTTGAGGTGACCCGTCAGTGGTACCGGGCCTTCGTGGCCAAAGTCATCAACCGGACCAATACCCTGGCCGGTGGGCCGAGCCTGTACCAGGATGACCCAGCGATCCTCATGTGGGAGCTGGCCAACGAACCCCGAGCCGAGAGCGACAAGCTGATTGTGCAGGGGCAGACCGGGCCAGACCTGGCGTATCGGCCTGGCGAACGGATGCAGGCCTGGATCCAAGAGATGGCCGTGTATATCAAAAGCCTGGACCCGAACCACCTGGTATCGACCGGACAGGAAGGCTGGTACGCTGACAGCGTCCGCGCGAACGCCGCGCCCGTGTCGCGGCAATGGTGGTACACGGGTCAGCAAGGCACCTCGTACCTTGACAATCATCGCGTATCCGCTATCGATGCGTGCTCCTTCCACATGTATCCCGAAGCATGGGGCATGAGCGACCAGGATGTCCAGGACTGGATTCGGGAGCATGTCGAGATGTGTCACACGCTCGTGGGCAAGCCGGTTTACCTGGGAGAGTACGGATGGGCGGTAGGCCGAGAAGAGGTGCTGCACACATTCATCGCGGGCACGGAGAATTGGCGGCGAGCCTGGAATGTCGGGTTCGTAGCGGATCCGGTGCGCGTGGCCAGTCCCAGCATCGATGGCAACGGAGCGATTCGCTATCTGACCGACAATGCCACGTTCGCCCCGACCACGGGCGATGGCGGCGGCTCGGTGCTGTACGATCCGCCGAAAAATGCCGCAGGATATGGATGGCTGATCGGGCATGTGTACCTTGAGTCTAGTGCACCGTCGAATCTCAAGGCGGACCTATTCGCCAAGTCCGGCGCCGGCTACACGTGGACCGATGGAGATGACGTGCCCCTTGTGCCGGGTCAGTGGACACGGGTTGTGTTGCGCGTGAATTGGCTGGCCGATTCCTCTATGGTGCGCGAGTTGGGCATGCGGGTCATAACCCCACAGCCGTTGCCCAATGGCACGCCGCCGGTGGCCGTGTACTTCGATCGGATCCTCGTCATGCCGGGGAACAATCCAGCCCCTACCTCTGAGCAAATGGCGCTGCGCGCGTCGAAGTATGCGGCCTGGGGACAACAGGACTTGGACACGCGGCTCGATGGGCAGGGATTCTGGTTTCTGAACGGCCGTCAGGGGGGGGCGATCCATCGTGACCTGGGTGGGTTCGACGTGGTCTCCAACGAACCGGTGGACCAGCCGGTTGTGGCGAGCCTGCAGAACCTCGCGGCACAATTCGCATCACGAACCGGTCAGCCGCTGCCGATAGCGCCGCGGGTGTGGGAGGCATGCGAGCCATCCGGCCGATCCATCGTGCCGGCGACCAGCTATTCGGATGCGATCAGCGCCGACTACGACAGCCTGCATGCCACGCAGGGCCAAACCGCCTGCCGGCTGGCCTATCAGGCGCCGGCACAGCAGAAGGCTTATTGGGAATTCAGCAACCTGCAAGAAGATTGGAGCCGGGAGCAGACGCTCAGCGCCCGGGTGTACGCTGAACAGGATGGAGTACGCGCGACCGTCGTGGTCAGCACAGGAGCTGGGTATGATTGGCATGAGAGCAGCCAGATCACGCTCCAGAAGGGATGGAACGTATTGAATCTTGATCTACGGGCCTCCACCTGGCGGACTGCGGCCAGTAACTGGCAGCCCACCGTCCCGATCGCCAACCGGGATCAAGTGAAACGGGTATCGCTGGGTTTATTTGGCTATCAACAAGCCGGAGCCGTGTGGTTGGATGCGATCGAGCTCACCGCGGCTGAAGGGTTGGTCCTGTATTACTCGTTCAACACGAACCAAGGCGGTCGGGTCACGGATCAAAGCGGATTTGGGTATCATGCCACCGTGTTCGGCCCTCGATACGTAACAGGCGGGATCAAGGGTGGCGCGTACGAATTTGACGGGAAGGATGATCACATCCTGACCGATCGGAGCTTGGGCTATGTGGGCACGGGAACGATCGCCTTTTGGATGAAACCGTCGACCGTCCAAGACTGGCGCAACCCCTTCTCGACCGACTACGCGAGTTGGGACGATTGTATCCGATTCGAAGAAAGCTCCTCAGGCGCCTTGACCATGGGCGCGCTCGGGCTGGGCACTATTTTCCCATTCCCGAACGGGGTGTACGAAGAGACCTACACCAAGACGCTGAAAGCCAATCGCTGGTATCACGTGGTTTACGCATGGGACACCGCCCGAGACTATGGTTATTTGAACGGCCAGCTCGTCTTTACGACGCCGCACCCGGATGACAACGCGGCTGTCCATCCCAACATCCCTAACACGGCTGGGTACTGGAGACAGCTCAGCTTGACCTTCAACCGAGTCGCGGTCGGCAATGGCTATTCCACAGAGACCAACCGGTATTGGAAGGGGTTGGTGGATGAGGTACGGATTTATACTCGTGTTCTGACAGCCAAAGAGGTCCAACAACTGTACACCAATCCTTGACAGTCACCACAGCGTGTTGAAGTTGTTCATCAGAGGCGACGGCGATTCAGCTCTTGAACGACTCATGCAAGGCGAAAAGTAGTTGGCACGGCGTCTGCTTCTTTATTCCCTGATCGTGCCCACCCTGGTGGGTGACACCTTCCTGACCACGCGCTCTGGCACGTTCCTCCTACTCCACGCTCGCACCACCAACGCTTGAATTGTCCCTGCTTCATCCACAGGAGGGGTGCATGCGCGTTCCCCGCTATCTTCTTGTCGTCGCGGCCTTCATCTGGATCGCTCACTCAGCCTCGGCGAATAATCGCTCAGCGTCGTGGATCCGCGCTGATACCGGCATCGCCGAACCGCGATTCGTCGCCATCGCGATGGATCCGCATGCCGTCAACCATCTGTGGACCGCGACGACACGCGCGGTCTATGAGTCGACGACCGGTGGCGCGCCGTGGCGCGAGCGATGGACGATCCCTAGCGGCGTCACCATCCGGCGGATCGGTGTCAATCCGCTCGATGGAGCGACTGTGCTGGCAGCGACGAGCGCAGGCTTGTATGGGTCGTTCGACGCTGGCGCGCACTGGACGCGCGTGTTTGTCGCTACCACCGAAGGCGCGAATGAGTGCACGCAGCTCGCGTTTCATCCGTGGACGCGTGGCGTGGCTGTGCTGGGCACACGCGGCGGGATGTTCGAAAGCCGCGATGGCGGGCAGACGTGGCGCGCTGTCATGGCACCGCCAGCGGTGCGCGATGTGCGCAGCCTGAGTGTTGACCCGCAGGGGCAAGATCGAGTGTATGTCGTCAGCGCCGCCGGCTTGTTCGTCGGCGAGCTGGACACCGGACGCTGGCAGCGCCGGTTGACCGCGATGGCGCAAGATGACCAGCCGCGTCAACCACTCGACACAGACCAGGTTGAAGATCCGCCTATTGATCCGCCGACCAACCAACTCGTGGCGGTCGCGGCTGATCCGGCGACACCATCCACCCTGTACGTCGCCGCGACCAAACGTCTGGGCATCAGCCATGATGACGGATCCACGTGGCAATGGCGACTGCCGGCTGGCGCCGCCGCTAGGCCGCTGGCTCAGTTGCTGCCGTACGCGCACTCCCCAACCGTCCTCTATGCGGCCACGCCGCGCGGTGTCGTGCGCTACAACCCACACCATCAGCGTTGGACCACGATGACCGACGGCCTGCCAGCTGTCCCGGTCAACGATCTGGCCGCAGCGAGCGGACACCTGTGGGCGGCGACAGATCAGGGGCTGTATCGTTTTGAAATGCCGACCGATGCCGAGCCGCTTGAACCACCGTCGGCGCAGGAGCTGTTGGCCGAGTTTGTCTATGAGCCGACCATCGCGCAGGTGCGCGAGGCAGCGATCCGGTACGCCGAGGTCCATCCAGAGAAGATCCGCCACTGGCGCCAGCAGGCAGCGCTCAAGGCGTTGCTGCCCAGCGTCGGCGTGGGGCTGGGCCATGGCCGCGCGCGGAATCTGGATGTCGACGAAGGCACCTTTCCCAAGTTCCAGCTGATCGAAACCGAGGACCGGCGAGCCGACGTGGATCTCTCCGTGAAGTGGGACCTAGGTGAGCTGATCTGGAACCAGGATCAAACCACCATCGACGCGCGCTCGAGGTTCATGGTGCAACTGCGCGAGGACATCGTCAACGAACTGATTCGCACCTACTATGAACGACGACGGCTGCAGCTAGCGTTGCTGACTGATCCGCCCCCTGATCAAGATGCGCTGCTCGAGAAGGAGCTGCGAATCCAGGAGCTGACCGCGCTCATCGACGGGATGACCGGCGGCTATTTCTCGCAACAGACTATTCACCAGGCCAAGTAAGGAGGGAGGCGCATGGATCTCTCAGTTAAGCGGGTCATGAAGTTCAACGGTGGCGGGACCCTGAAGGCGTTCTGCGATCTGGCGATCGGCGAGTCGTTCGTGGTCAAAGGGCTGCGCGTCGTCGACGGCAAGCGCGGGCTGTTCGTCAGCATGCCGCGCCAGCAAGGCAAGGATGCGCGTTGGTATGACAGCGTCGAGGTGCTGTCCCAGGAGATGAAACACCAGGTCGACCGCATCGTGCTGGCCGCGTATCGCGAGCAGGAACCAGCGACTGACGAGCAGCCATGACAGGCAACGTGCCCGTCACTTCCGGTCTGTGGCGACCATGGGTCCCATCCGCTTGACAGCGACGCCGGGCAGCCCTACGATAGGGGTCTTCCCCATGACCCAAGCCCAGGCGGATGCCTACCTCTGCGGCGTGGTTCCAGAAGAGACCGATGCCAGGTTTTTGTCCCAGCATCTGGCCGCGTACGCGTTTACCCGGCAGTTCGTCGCCGGCAAACGGGTGCTGGAAATCGGATTCGGCGATGGGTATGGAGCCAACTACCTCGCCGACGTCGCGGCCCAGGTCACCGGGATCGATATCGCGCTAGGCAACATTCCCCGCGCGCAGCAGAAATATCCTCGGGCTAATGTGCGGTTCGTCCACAGCGATGGCTCGACGCTGGATTTCCCTGATGCGTCGTTTGACGTCATCGCGTCATTTCAAGTCATCGAGCATATCGCTGAGCCACACCTGCCACGCTACCTCACAGAAATCCGTCGCGTGCTGACGGCCGACGGCGTGTGCTGTCTCTCGACGCTCAATCTGGCCCATAACATGAAGCCTGGCAAACCGTACGAAAAACTGTGCCTACACGAAAAGGAGTTTACCGGGCCGGAGTTGCGCCACTTGCTTGAGCAGTACTTTCCATCCGTCGCACTTCATGGACTCTACCCCAGCCCCACCCACTACATCTTCGAACGGCTCAAAAAGTGGGGGCTGATGCGGTTTGGCCCGATCCACTTGAACCCAGTCGCTCGGTTCTATCAACGCGTCAGCGTCGATGATTACCGAACCCGCCCTCAGATCACCGACGCAGCACTCGATCTCTACGCCGTCTGCCGCAAGGCGGCCGTATGACTTCTCGGTCGCTGGCTCGATCCGCCACCCTGCTTGTGCTCGCAGCCGCTGGCCTTGCCGTCTGCGCTGGGTGCGCGATCAGCACGCCGCATATGAACATTCGCCAGTGGCCAGGCGCTGCGCGCGCTGGCTACTATCACGAGCCGGCGCCGGTTCGCGTTGGAGTGCTGCCGCTCGTTGACCAGCGGCCGGCTGTCGAGCATAGTGGCAAGCGGCCGACCGGCATGTTTTTGCTCTTATGGAACCGCCGCGTGGGCGACTACTATACCGGCGATCGGGTCTTCGGCGGCGAGGTCACTTCACAATTGACCGATCAGCTCGTGCAGTATCTGAAAGCCGGCAACGTCTTCGCCGACGTGGTCCGGGTGCAGCCGCCCACCGATTTTAATCCGGCCGACCCGACCAGCGTCAGCACCATGGGCCGGTCCAACGTGGTCCACTACCTGCTCAGAGGCGAGGTCCAGCACTTCTATGGCAGCCAGACGCAGCATACGATGATCTATTTGTTGCCGCTCTACTTTGTGAACACGTTTGGCTGGGAAGACTCCAAGACGCTGCCCTGGGGCAAGACGAGCATTCAGTTCACCCTGTACGACGCGCAGACCGGCGATCTGGTCTGGCGACGATTGATCGAGTATAACCAGACCCTGCCCCGGGACAAAGATCCCATGTCCCAAGCCGCGCTCGAGTCGTTCACCGGCGCTGCCGGTGAGCTGTCCACCGACCTGCGCACCATCCCGCTTCCCAGCACTATGCCCTCTGAATGATTCCAATACAGGAGGGGTGATGAGTCGTCGGGGCCAGCAAGTAATGCTGTGGTTACTTGCGGTATGTTTGAGCGGCTGTGCAACAACAGCTACTCCCTATGTTGGCTACGGTCCCCACCCTCAGATCAGCCGCGGCCGCCCCGTGCCGGTTATTGACTTTATTGGCAACATCTTCGCGATCCCCTCGAAGCTTCTTCTCTGGAGTCCTAAAATGGATAACCATGCCATTTCTGCCGACACAGAACAGTATCTGATCGAGTATATTGACTCTCCCCTCAGTAAAACTGACGGAACGCTCTACAGTCTTAATGAATATGCGCCTCTGCGCGCTATGAAGCGACTGGTGAAGAACCATAAGGTGGCGTGGCCCTATCGCTTGGTCCTGGGCCTGCCGACCACACTGATCGTTGATGTCCTCATCCCAGGTCGGCTCTTTGCTGGGTTTTTCATCCCCTTGATTGTGGCCCTGCCCGCTGACAACTATAATCCGTTCACAGATACAGTCTCTATTTACTCCGATCTTCCGTCGGTAGCTCTGCACGAGGCCGGCCACTCCCATGATTCTAACCGGAGGAAATACAAAGGCACCTATGCAGCGGTCCGATTGATCCCAGGGGTAGCCCTCTATCAGGAGTTTCAGGCTAGTGATGAGGCAATCACCCAGTTGGTGGAAGCAGGTCATCGAGAAGAGGAATTACGGGCGTATAAAATTCTCTACCCCGCGTACGGAACATATGTGGGGGGTTTGATCATTCCATTTATCGGTCCGTACGTCGGAGCCGCTATAGGACATATCTGGGGTCGTACGACCGCGCATGACCGAGCTAAACAATATGAAGAATTGGACCGGACAACGCAGCGCCATCCAGAGGAATCGGCCCCACCAAAGGCCACAACGTCCGAGAAACCGGCAGAGGATCCTGCGGCCCGTTAGCCTAGAAGGCGGATGCAACATATCAAGAGGAGGAAAATGAGAGAGTCTTGGTGCAGGATGTTCATGACGGTCACGATGGCTGTGACACTTGTTGGTTGTTCTACCGTAACGATTACGCAGCAGGGTAGACGAAAACTTACGTCAACTCCAACGTATGAAAAGAAACAATCATTCTTTCTCTGGGGTTTGGCCGGTGAGCGCTGGATCGATACGAGAGAAGTCTGTGGCGGTAATGAACCAAAACAGATGCAGACCCAATTCACGTTTGTTGACGGGCTGCTCAACTTTATTACGTTGGGAATCTACGCGCCCCGTACAGCCAAAGTCTGGTGCGAGTAGGAGGGATGATGAACAAGCTGAAATCCGCTGTAGGTGTCGCGATAGCATCTATCTTGTCGGTCGGTTGTTCGACCATTCACTTTCAGAACGGACAGAGCTCGATGCCGCGGGAGAAGGCTTCCGAATGGCATCACACGGGCATTTTTACCCTCGTTGAGTTCAGTGACCCGGTTGATCTGAACGACCGATGCCGCGGGAAATCATGGGACACTGTTACGACGAAGCGAACGTTCATCAATGGTCTCGCAGGTAGCATCGACTCAATTCTCATTGGAGTCGATCTCTGGGAGCCCTGGACCGTCGAATACTCGTGTCGTGAATGAGTAAAAGCGGCTTTACATTGCCCCACCCGCAGACGCCCCGGCAGGAACCGGCGGTAGCTCAACAACCATAAGACCTGCAAGCCTGACCACTTTAAGAAGTGTTATGGCTTGACAAAGTGTCAGCGGTACACTAAGCTTAATAGTGTAGACTGTACACTTACTTGATGACACCCCTGTCGAACGCGAACGGACATTTTACCGGGCATGGCATCGCGGTGGATGTCGCGCTGTTTACGATCCAAGGCGGCACGCTGAAGGTGCTGCTGGTCAAGCGCCAGCAAGCGCCCTACCGCGGGACCTGGGCATTGCCAGGCGGGATCGTCGGGCCGGATGAGTCGGTGGATGCGGCGGCGTTACGCGAGCTGCAAGAGGAGACCAGTATCGGCAACATCTACCTCGAGCAGCTCTATACGTTTGGGGAGCTTCATCGGGACCCGCGAGGGCGCGTCATCACCGTGGCGTACTACGCGCTGGTGAACTGGCAGCAGGTGGAACTTCGCGCGCACCAACGGGTGTCGGATGCGAGCTGGTTCCCGGTCCGGCGGCTGCCCAACCTGGCGTTTGACCATCGGCGAATCGTCGACTATGCGCTGGAACGGCTGCGCAATAAGATCAACTACACGACGGTGGGGTTC
Organism: Candidatus Omnitrophota bacterium; assembly: GCA_023247275.1. GTDB lineage: Bacteria > Omnitrophota > Gorgyraeia > Aquiviventales > Aquiviventaceae > JAHFGT01. The sequence goes on along the minus strand of JAHFGT010000027.1, from coordinate 11,924 downwards.
CAGTTTCTCCCGCGCCAGTTTACGCTGACCGAGCTACAAGGCTCGTATGAAGTGATTTTGGGGCAGCGGCTGGATAAGCGCAACTTCCGACGCAAGATGCTGCAACTGGGCATTCTCAAAGACACGCGACAACTGCGAGCCACCGGACGCCAGCGGCCGGCCCGGCTGTACACCTTTGCAGAACCAAAGGTCATCAAGCTACAGGAGAAAGGGATTATCGTCCCCTTTTAATTGCTGATGGACACCAACGGCCACACGACCAACGGCAATGGCCACAATGGGCCTGCCGCTCTCGCTATCGCAGAGCCGCCTCACTATGCCCTGCTCAAGGAGAAAATCGCCATCCTCAAACACGAGCGGGATGCGATCATCCTGGCGCATAACTACCAAGAAGGCGCGATCCAAGATGTCGCCGACTTTGTCGGGGACTCGCTTGGCTTGGCTCAGAAAGCGCAGCGGACGCCGGCCAAGGTGATTGTGTTCTGCGGCGTCCATTTTATGGCTGAAACCGCCGCGATGTTGTGCCCGGACAAAACCGTGCTGATTCCAGACACCGCTGCCGGCTGTTCACTGGCCGACATGGTCATCCCGGCCCAGATCCGCGCGTGGCGGCGTGAGCACCCGGACGGGATGGTGGTCTGCTATGTCAACACCTCGGCAGCGGTCAAAGCCGAGTGCGACTACTGCGTGACCTCCACCAATGGCGTGAAAGTTGTTGAGCAGATCCCGGCGGACAAGGAGATTCTGTTTGTGCCGGATTATTACCTCGGTAGCTATCTCAAGGCGAAGACGAAACGAAACATCCATCTCTGGAAAGGCTACTGCCCGGCCCATGCCGCCATTCTGCCAGAACAGGTGGACGAGCTGCGTGAGGCGCATCCTGACGCGGAGTTTCTGATGCATCCAGAGTGCGGTTGTACGACGAAACAGATGCACCTGGCCGATCAGATCCTCTCCACGGAAGGCATGGTGCAGCATGTCAAGCGCTCAACGAACGCGGAGTTCATCGTCGCGACGGAAAATGGCCTCTTGCATCGACTGCGGACCCAGTATCCTGAGAAGCGGTTTTACCCGGCCAGCGAGTATGCCACCTGCCACCACATGCAGCGTAACACGCTGGAAAAAGTGTTTCTGTCGCTGGTGAAGATGCAGTGTGTCGTGACGGTCGATCCGAAGATCGCCGAGCGCGCGGTTGTTCCCATCCAGCGGATGCTGGACATCTGGTAGTCCACGCATCGCTCTTGGCAAAAACATACGCGGCGGTCCTCACGGACCGCCGCGTGGTGTTTGAACCGGAGGGTGTGGCTTAAATGCGCGGCCGGCGGCGCGACAGACCCGCACCAGCAAGGCCGAGGGTGGTCAACAGAAGCGTGCTTGGTTCTGGAACCACCGGCCCAGGCCCTGGACCGTTTGTCTCGCCGAACTTTGTCACCAAGCCCCAGCTCTCAAAGGCGATGCCAAAATTGTGCGCACGGCTGGAGTCGATGCCAAAGGTGCCGTTACGGGCGTCGAGAAACACACTCCCGCTACCCGGCAGATCAATCTTGTGGATATCCATCAACAGGTTGCCCTGGGATGGATCATAGTTGTACGTGCTGCCAAGGATCAAGAACTCCATGCTCGGGCCGATCGGTCCGCCCAGCACCCCATTGAAAAATGGCTGGTCATTGACCCCGATATTGTTGTCGAAGACGCTGGTGTCCAGCCCGTTGACCGCTTTCGGCGTCTCCGAAAATCGGATTTCGTAGTTGGCCGTGTCGATTATTCCGGCGCCAGGCCCGAATTTGGTATTGAAGAAGGTTACGGTGTTGAACGAAAACGGGTTCGGGAACAGACTACTGTTGTAGACCTGTTGGTACCGGGTGCCTGAGCAGCCAAATGGGAAACAGTTCCCAGTAGCTGGATCAGCTGGGTCACCGATGGTTAACGCGAACGCTGCCGGCGCTGAGACAGCCACTACCCCTGCCAGCGCCATCACCAGTCCAACAACCTGGACGAAACGCTTCCTCTTAACTCCCATTCCCATGCTCCTTCTTGTTCGCTTGGGCCTCACAGCGTGCTTCTCTAATCTAAGAAGCAGGTTCGATGCCAACTATAGCAAAACATCCATAATTATAATCACCAGAGAGACAGTAAGTTACAGCAAGATATTGGAAGGAAATCCATGAATCGTTCACATCTGAGCGAAGTTCTGCGACATTGTGTCTGGAAGGATGTCGATGTGGACAAAAAATTAGTGAACAGGTGAACGGGTGTACAGGTGTATGGAGAGAAAGCCTAGACGATTTTGGAGAATTGCAGCAGTTTCGAAAGATCTGCAGGCTCGCTGAGCGCAACTGTTTTGGGTACGCTATCGATGCGGCGCAACATCGCGGTCAGCGCCCGGGCCGGTGGGAACTCCACAAACAACTCAGCCCCAGCCTTGATGAGATACCGCATAGACGGCTCCCACAAGACCGGGCTGACAATCTGCCTGACCAGCAGATCGGGAATCTCGCGGTCGTCAGCAATGGGCATACCGGTCACATTGCTGATCACGGGAAATTTCAGCGGATGGAACCGGATCTTTTCGATGGCTCGTCGAAAGCTGCTCGCAGCGGGTTGCATTAACGACGAATGAAATGCCCCTGCAACCTCGAGCTTCATGGCGCGTTTAGCGCCTTTCTCTTTCGCCAGCCGCTCGGCCTGTTCGATCGATTCGACCGGGCCTGACAACACCACCTGCTCTGGCGTGTTGTAGTTGGCGGCCATGGCCCCGGACTCTTGGCACACCGCCTGGATCACGTCTGGCGCTAACCCGATGACGGCCAGCATGGCGCCGCGATGATGTGCGGTGCACTCGGCCATCGCATCGCTACGGGCCTGCACGAGATACAGCCCATCGGTGAATTTGATCGCATCCGCCGCCGTCAGCGCGGTCAACTCGCCCAGACTCAACCCGGCCACCCCAAGGGGCCGGAGGCTGGGTGCCCTCTCATACAGCGCGGCCATGGCCGCGATCGACGTCACAAACAGCGCTGGCTGGCATTTCTCCGTCTTGGTCAATTCTTCCAGCGGGCCATCAAAACACAGCGCCGCGACGTCGAACCCGAGATAGGCGCTGGCTCGCTTATAGATCTCCTGGCAAGCCGTGGACTGATCATAGAAGGCCCGGCCCATGCCGACAGATTGAGCACCCTGACCTGGAAATAAGAACGCGGTTCGATCAGCCATTCATCGCTGAGTCACCACTGGATCAAGAGAGAGCCCCAGGTGAGGCCGGCGCCGAAGGCGACTAACACGACATGGTCGTCGCGTTTGACCACACCTTCCTTGACCGCTTCGTACAGCGCCATCAGATTGGAAGCCGCCGACGTATTGCCGTAACGTTGCAGGTTCATATACACCTTCTCCATCGGCAGCCCGGCCCACTTAGCCACCGATTCAATAATTCGAATATTGGCCTGATGTGGGATGAAACATTCGACATGGGCCGGCTGCATCCGTGCGTCGTGCAACACGCGCTTGGCCGAGTCGACCATGCGCCGGACCGCCAGTTTGAAGATCTCGCCACCGCTCATGCGCAGGAAATGCAGCCGCTGGTCCACCGAACTGTGCGATGGCGGATACTTGGATCCCCCACCAGGCATCTGCAACAGCTCCGCGGCGGTGCCATCCGACCCCATATCGGTGGCCAGGATCCCGCCTCGCTTCACTGGGGCCAAGACACACGCCCCAGCGCCGTCGCCAAACAGGACACAGGTGGAGCGATCGGTCCAATCGATAAATCCGGAGAGCACCTCTGCGCCAATGACCAACGCATGGCGATACCGCCCGGTCAACAGATACTGCTGGGCGGTGATCATCGCGAACACCGAGCCTGAACACGCGGCCGACAGATCAAAGCACACCGCTGACTTAGCGCCGAGCCGCTGCTGTACCAGACAGGCGGTCGACGGAAACAGCATGTCCGGGGTGGTGGTCGCGACAATAATCAGATCAATCTCCTTCGCCGTCAGGCCGGCCTGCTGGAGCGCCTCCTTCCCCGACTCGTAGGCCAGGTCGCTGGTCGTAGTCCCGGGCTCAGCGATGCGCCGCTCGACAATGCCAGTGCGCGAACGGATCCAGTCGTCGCTGGTGTCGACCATCTGTTCCAAATCATGATTGGTGAGCACCTTGGCGGGCACGCACATACCCAGACCGATGATCCCGATTCGGGAGGGCGCTGGGTGAGCCGGGCGCGTGGTCATCAGGCGTGATGGCTGGTAGAGTATCCTTGAATGGCATCGACCATGGTGCCAAGCAGGTGACGACTCACCGACTCGCAGGCGACCCGAATGGCATTCTTGATCGCTTTTCCACTGGAGGCCCCGTGGGCGATGATAGAAATTCCGTCGACGCCTAACAACGGCGCACCCCCCTGTTCGGCATAATCGACTTCCTTACGAAGCTGCAGAAATGCGTCGCGGGCCAGCCAGGCGCCCAGCCGGGTGATCGGGCTCATCGCCAACGAACGTTTCAGCAGCACGTTAATCGCATGCGCCAAGCTTTCGGATGTTTTGAGCGCCACATTGCCGGCGAACCCATCGCACACGATGACGTCGTACTCGCCAGAGAAGATGTCATGGCCTTCGACATTGCCGATGAAGTTGATTCCGGCATGCTCGATCAGCGCGTACGCTTCCTTTGACACATCGGTGCCTTTGCCTGCTTCCTCACCCACATTGAGCAGGCCGACGCTGGGCTTCGCGCAGCCCCTCACGCACCGGGCATACGCATCGCCCATGAGCGCATATTGCAAGAGATGGACCGGCTTCGGGTCGATGTTCGCGCCCACATCGATCAACAGCGTGTCGCCCTTGATCCCTGGCAAGACGATGGCAATCCCCGGCCGCTCAATCCCTGGCAACAGCCCGACGAACAACGTGCTGGCGGCGACCACCGCGCCGGTGTTGCCGGCGGAGACAAACGCTTCGACCTTTTTTTGTTTGAGTAAGTCGATTCCGATATTGATGGAGGAGTCGCGTTTTTTTCGGATGGTGACAGCAGGTGACTCCTGCATGCCGACCACCTCTGGGGCATGTTGGATCGAGAGGTTGGATGGACGCCGCCCGTACCGACGCAGTTGCTGTTCGATCGCATCCTGCTGGCCGACGAGGATGATTTCGACGGGAAACTCCCGAGCCGCGCGTACCGCACCGGCGACCGGGGTCTCTGGCGCGCTATCGCCCCCCATCGCATCAAGCGCAATCTTCATCGCCGACTGAGGGTCGCTGGCGTCAGGTCTTATCGGATGCCTTCTTTTCCTTCACGACCAAAACCTGCCGGCCGCGATAGTAGCCGCAGCGCAAGCACACGCGATGGGATCCGGCCGGCTGCCCGCACTGTGGGCAGGTAGACACCGTCGGCAGCGACAGCTTCCAGTGGGTGCGACTCTTGTCTCGACGGGCTTTGGAATGTTTCCGTTTTGGGAGCGCCATGATCAGTCCTTTCTGTTACGACGTGTGGTGCTGGCACGCGCCGGCATTCAGGTTCTGTCCGCACACCAGGCACAGGCCTTTGCAATCCGGGCGACAGACCGGGATCATCGGATAGCCTAAGATGACCTCCTGGCGAATATCGTCGGTGATGTCGACCACATCGGTTGGCTGCACATGATAGGTGAACACGGCACGGGTCTCAACGCTCGAGGCAAATTCCTCCAAGCACCGGGCGCACGTTGGGCGTAACGGGCAGTGGATGGCCGTGTTCACGACCAGCTCCTGATCCGCCTTGGTAATGACCACGTCGACCGTACACGCTTGGTCCAGACGAATATCGAATCGAGCCATATCCAGGGCCGTCGGATCATAGGTTGCCTGCTCACGCAACCCTTCGTCTGGGACACGACTGACAGATATTTTCATCGCAGACTCCTCTTGCAGCTCGGCCCACATCACGAGCGCGCCTGCAGCTTGCGTTGCAGCGCTGCAGCGACGAACGTCGGCACAAAGGCCGACAGATCCGCCCCAAACACGCCGGCTTCCTTAATCAGCCGCGCTGACAGGTAGGCATACGACTCAGAGGGCATCATGAAAATCGTCTCCACCTCTTCCGACAACTTCCGATTGGTCAGCGCCATCTGGAACTCGTACTCGAAGTCCGACAGCATGCGCAGGCCGCGGACCATGACGCGCGCGCTTTTGCGGCGAATGTAGTCGACGGCTAACCCGTCAAAATGATCCACCGTCACGCCGGTCAACGATTCGGTGGCCTGGCGCAGTAGCGCCACGCGTTCATCCACAGTGAAGAGGGGGGACTTCGCCGGGTTGTGCGCGACCGCGACGATGACTTCATCAAAAATCGTGCGCGCGCGCTTGATGAGGTCGATATGCCCGTAGGTCACTGGGTCAAACGTCCCGGGATAAATGGCCCGCATGCCACCAATGGTCAGCTCAGCTGATAAAAAGAGAGCACCGTATCCCCATAACGGTGCTGTGTTCGCTGGTGTAGCGGACCGCTTACCAACGGCAGGACGGTCCACCGCTCGTGCTCGATCACCACAATGCTAGTCGGCGCTAACATAGCATATTGGCTCAGGGCGATCAAGGCTTTTTTTCCGTCGTCGGTGCGGTACGGCGGGTCCAGCAGCACGACATCAAACGGCGGCTCGGACGCGGCGACCTCGTGGAACCCTCTGACCACATCCATGTGCAGCACCCGCCAGGCCTGAGATGGCAGCTCAGGGTCCAATCGAGCCAGATTGTCCCGAATACTCACGACACACGTGCCGTCCTGTTCAATGAACGCCACAAACGCCGCCCCGCGGGAGAAGGCCTCGATCCCTAAGACCCCGCTGCCGGCAAACCCGTCAATCACACGCGCCCCGCGGATCGACTCGCCAAGGATATTGAACAATGCTTGCCGGACTTTGGATTCGGTCGCCCGGATCTCTGGCGGCATCACCAAGCTGAGGCCGCGAAACAGTCCCGCCGTAATGCGGGTCCCTGGCCTGCGGGGGCTACTCATGAGCCAGGACGCGAAAGCTGCTGGCGCAACACCCTGTATTCAGGATTCCGCAGCTGTGGATCGTGACGGAGTAGCCGCGTCGCTTCGTCACGCGCCAGCTCGAGCAGCGCCCGGTCCTTCATGAAATCGGCGATCCGGAACCTGATCCACCCATGCTGCTGGCTGCCGCGCAGATGGCCAGGACCACGCTGGTCGAGGTCGTGCTCGGCCAACACAAACCCATCAGTCGTCTGAACAAAGGCGCGCAGCCGTTGACCGATGTCGTCATCGACCTCACCGGTCACCAGCCAGCAGCATGCCGGATCATGGCTCCGGCCGATCCGGCCACGCAGTTGGTGCAACTGGGCCAATCCAAACCGGTCCGGGTGCTCAATGACCATGACCGTCGCATTCGGAACATCCAGCCCGACTTCGACAATCACCGTCGAGACCAGCAGTTGAATCTCCCCGCTGACGAACGCCTGCATGATCCGCTCTTTTTCTTTGGGCCTCATCTGCCCATGGAGCAGGCCGATGCGACACTCGGGAAAGATCTCGTCGCGGAGCTGCTTGGCCATCGCCGTCGCCGCGCGCAGTTCCTTGGTTGCCGATGACGTCTCGGACGCTGCATCAACCAACGGATACACCACATAGCCTTGCCGGCCGCGAGCCAATTGCTCACGGACATTGGCATACGCCTGCTCGCGCTGAGCCTCCGCCACGCATCGTGTTATGATCGGTGCGCGTCCTGGCGGCTGGTCTGGGATCGTGGAGATCTCCAGATCACCGTAGACGGTCAACGCTAATGTGCGCGGAATCGGCGTCGCCGTGACAACCAACACATCCGGTGCCGCACCCTTTTTCGCTAACTGAGCGCGCTGCACGACACCGAACTTATGCTGCTCATCAATGATCACCAGCGCGAGCCGCCGAAACGTGACGTCTGGCTGGAGCAGCGCCTGGGTGCCGATGACCACGTTGATCCGCCCGGCCGCCACCTCGGTTATCAGCCGGTGTCGTTGGGTAGCTGGCACCCCATGGGTCAGCAACGTGATCGAGATATCCAGCGACTTGAACAAGTGCCTTGCGGTTCGCGCGTGCTGCTCGGCTAATAGCTCGGTCGGCGCCATGATGGCCACTTGGCCGTCGCTTTGGACCGCAGCGGCCACAAGCCACAGCATCACGATGGTCTTGCCGCAGCCGACATCGCCCTGCAGCAGCCGGGACATGGGGTACGGCCGGGCCAGATCAGCGAGCAGATCGTGGAGCGCGCGCTGCTGGCCGGATGTCAACTGAAATGGGAGCTGCTGGCGCAAGACCTGTGTGCAGGGCCCCTCCAGTTGGTAGCGCTGTGGCTTCTGAACCGATACGGTCCGAGCCCGACGCTGCGCCAGGCCGAGCTGTAGGAGCAGCAGCTCATCGAACGCCAGCCGCTGCCGGGCCGATTCCAGCGCTGGCCACGCGGGAGGAAAATGCAGCTGGCGCACAGCAGACGACACCTCTGGCCACTCATGCAATTCGCGCAGTGGCACCGGCAACGGATCTTCCAAGGTGTCAGCGACCGCCTCGAGCACCGTGGCCACCAGCCGTCGAAACCATCGCTGCGTCAATCCACCGACGAGCGAGTAGACCGGCACGATCCGGCCCATGTGCAACGACTCGCCCCAGCTCGACGCCTGGTCGCTGCTTGGCTCCTCATCCGGCTCGACCCGTTCCAGCTCTGGATGGATCATCTGCATCCGCGCGCCAGCCTCAGGTTGGCCGTAGAGGACGACGTCCTGTCCCACCTTGAGCTGCTGGGCCAAGTACGGTTGATGAAACCACAGACACCGCAACACGCCGGATCGATCGCCGACCGCGGCTTCCACGATCGTCTGCCGGCGTCGTCCTCGCCGAACCCCGGCCGCAAGGACTGTGCCGCGCACCACCGCCCATTCCCCAGCCCGCAGCTCGCGGATCATGGCCAGGTGGCTGCGGTCCTCATACCGACGCGGCGCGTAGAGACACAGATCCTGCACCGTGTCCAGGCCGAGTTGGTTGAGCCGTGCGAACCGCTGCGGCCCGACCCCTTTCAGATACCGTAATGAGCGCTGCGGTGAAGCAACTTGTGAGACAGCCATCGGTATGTTACAATTCGTACCCCAACGAATTACAGCCATCGGAGCTGAGCATGCGACAGTGTGCCATTTGTGGGAAACGCCCGGTGATGGGTAGTGTGGTCACCCATCGTGGGATGTTGAAAAAGCACGGCGGGGTCGGCCGACGAACGGTTCGCGTTAACCCCAGGCGATTTCTGCCAAATCTTCAGCGCGTGACGCTGCGACTCAACGGGGCTGTCCGACGGGCGCAGGTGTGCACGTCGTGCCTGAAATCGAATCGGGTGCAGAAGGCTCCACCCCATCCCTCACGCCGCTCACCAGCAGCGTAAGTTCTCCATCGACGATTGTCGGGGTCGTCAATAGATCGTACGACTGATCCGCGACGACCGATTCGAAGGCCCCGCGTGCGGACAGCCGCAAGGCGCCATCTGACACGATGGCGCGGCGAGCCGACTGGACGTCAATCGTCACATGGCTGATCATCACCGTCGGCCGAGGATTGCCGCGACCGAATGGCGCCAACCAGTCGAGCTGACTGACCCAGTCGGGTTCCACCGCGCGCAACGGCAATTCAAGGTCCGCGGTCCGCGACCGCACCAGCCCCTGCGGTCCAAGGGCCTGCCGGGCATGCTGGTTGACCAGCTCCTGGAAGTGGCCCAGGTTTCGCCGACTGATCGTCAATCCACAGGCCTGCGCATGGCCGCCGAATCTCACCAGCAATCCGCGGCACGCCTGCAGCGCATCTAACAAGTTAAACAACGCGATGGACCGGCCTGAGCCGGTCGCTTCCTCCCCGTCCATCGCCAGCGCGATCGCTGGCCGGCCGTACCGCTCCGCCAGTTGGGAAGCCAGTGGCCCCATGAGTCCTCGGTGCCAGCCATCACCGCTCACCAGCATCACGTAGTGTTCGCCGAAGTGAATCCGACTGACCTGCTCCTGGGCTTGGGCGATGATCTGACGAGACAGCCGCTTGGTGGTATGGTGCGCCTCCTCGGCGTGTAACAACCATGTCTCGCAATCTTCCGGCGCGCCGCTGTGGAGCAAGCCCCACACCGCGGCCGACTCTCCGAGACGCCCGCTCGCATTCAGCCGTGGCACCAGCCGGCGCACGATCTGCTCCGGATCCGGTCCTGTCACGTTCGTCGCTTCGCACAACCGCTGTAATCCGATCCGCGGGCTGCGGACAATCTGCGGGAGCCCGGCGGTGACCAGGATCCGGTTGTCGCCCAGCAGGGGCGAACAATCGGCCAGCGTACCCAACGCGGCCACATCCAGCAGGGGGATGAGCCGCTCCGTCTCACCCTGGTACAACGCCTGCGCTAATTTGAACGCGACACCAGCGCTCGACAATCCTCGTAACGACGTGGCCGGCCCACAATAGGGATTCACCAAAGCGAGCGGTTGGGCGCACTGCGATTCGAGCGGGACATGATGGTCGACCACAATGGTCTCAATACCCTGCTGCGCTAATGTCGTGATCGCGCCGGCCTGATTGGTCCCGCAGTCGACCAACACCAACAGCGTCGCCGGCGAACGGGCGAGCTGCTGGACGAACGCGGCCGGCACCCCATAGCCGTTGGCGATTCGATTCGACTGCGCCACCCCAACCCGGCCGCCGAGCTGGCGAATGGTTTCGTACAGGATGACACTGCCGGTCAGACCATCCACATCCGAATCGCTGAACACGCACATCAATTCCCGCTGGGCGATGGCCCGACGCAACCGGTCCACCGCTTGCTCGATGTGGGGCAGCGCTCGCGGATCCTCTAATCGCTCAAGACTCGGCTCGAGGAATTGCGCGGCGCGCTCAGGCGTTTCGACCCCTCGATTGATGAGCAGTTGCGCGATCAGCGGATGGATCGCTGCTGCGGACGCCAACGCCTGGGCTTGCTCGGACCGAACCGGGTCACGGCGCCAGATCATTCGCAGGAAGCCATGCGCATCAGAGGACGTGTTCACCGACGACGATGATCGGATGCGACAACCCCCCGTACCGTAAACTGGCCGCCAATTGCGCGGCGTCACCGGCCGACAGGCCATCGATCACAACCCCGCCCGTTCCAATCCGCTCTCGAATCAGAGGGGCACTCAGGATCGTCTGGCTGTTCAGCACAATGGCGAGCCGCTGACCCTGATGTGTGCCGGTGATATTGGCAAATTGTGTGGCGCCGATCTGATCAAAGGTGACCTCCACGCGCGCCAACCCAGATTCTCCAAACCCCACTGTCGCGGTGGTCACATGCTCGCCGGTAAGCTCTGGGATATCCTTGACCCATAACGACTGAATGCCGTGGCCCACATCGCCATGCCATGCGCGAACCGCGTAGCCTGCCGGCGCTTCACCACCCACAGCCGCGTCACGAGTCAGGTGAAAACTGAGATAGCCCCCGGCCAGCTGCGGGATGAGCTGGTCCCGATCATCGGTGGAGCTCAGAGACAACTTGACCAGCCACCCGGTTGACGTCTGTTCAGGAGCATAAAATTGCCTGATCGACTCCAGCCGAATGCGTAAGATTCGGCTGGTGCGCTCCATGTCAGCCGTCGTCGCTTCGCGACCTGCCACCGGCCGGCATGCGAGTTCGACGGTAAAATTGGCCGGATGCGCAGTCCGCCATGCCGCCTCGCTCATCGTGGCAACATACGGCGTCCAGGCCAATGCCCACGCCAGCGCGACCACGACTGGCGCACACACCCGTTCGACTCGACGGTCGCTCAACAACCCGCAGATCCCGCTGGCCACACCGAACACGACGGTCATGACTCGGCCCCAGAGAACGAACAGCCCGACCATGGATGGTGGCAAACCACCCACCAGGCCGGCGACAAGTGCAACACTTCCGAACAGCCATGCAAGAATGA
>JAHFGT010000026.1 GCA_023247275.1 Candidatus Omnitrophota bacterium | reverse complement strand
TGGTCGAAGGATGAGCGCAGTCGTGGTTCGACTCGTTGGACTCGCTCACCACGATCCTGAGCAAGGCCAGTGGCCGCGTCGAAGGATCGACGGGTCACCCCTCGACGCGCCCCGCCGCTTGGCGGGGCTTGCTCGGGGTCAATGGCGCCACCCCAAATGTTAAGAGGCAGGGGTGGTGCCATTTAGAGAAAGAGGATTCGAAGATCCTGCTGGAGGGGGTGGAAATCTGTGTCCTTGGTCACCAACGTCATCTGGCTGATCAACGCCAGCGCAGCAATGAAGCTGTCGGCCAGTCCAAGTCGATGCATGGCTCGCCAGCGCCCGGCCAGTAACACCGATTCCTCCGTCGGCCAGATCCAGGGCAATCGCCATTCCTTGATGGCTGCAACGGCTTCATCCGCTTTGGCCTGGTCAAACCTCAACCACAGGGCGGCGTACAGCTCAGCGAGCGCGATGAACGGTAGACTAGACTGCCCATGGATCGAATTGACTTTTGCGGCAGCGGGCTCATTGAGCAAGTATGCCAAAATGGCTGACGAATCCAAGAGGTAGGTGGCGCCCCGCTTAGCGGATCCGGGCATGCGCTCGCTGACGTTCCTGTCGGCGCCAGTTCAGAAACGCCTTCACGCTATAGCCCTTGAGCATGCCGCGGGACGCCCGAAAGGCGTCCTTGGGAACAGGCACCAGGACAATTTCTTGTCCGGTGTCCAGAATTTCCACCCGAGACCCTGGAACGATTCTGTACCGTTTTCGAACAGCCGCCGGGATCACCAGCTGACCTTTTTGAGACACGGTCACCGCCATACTGCACCTCCCTACATGAGTGTATCCCACCGGAGACAGCATGGCAATACATTGTTATATTTTGTCTTACTTATTCAGTATTTGTTCTACCCCGATTTCCGGCGTCCAATCGATGACGAGCGGCCGCGACGTAAGCAGGATCGATCTCAACGCCAATAAACCGGCGCCCGAGCTCCAGCGCGGCCACCCCGGTGGAGCCCACCCCCATAAACGGATCGAGCACCACGTCACCCGGATTCGACGCCAGCTCGATGAGAGGCCGCAACACCTTTAGCGGTTTCTGGGTCGGGTGCACCGGATCGCGCCAGCGTTCACGGCCCATGCAGATGGGCGACTCGATAAAATTGTGCATCATCCGCTGTTTCGAGAAATGCCACGTATGCCCTTTGTTCCAGGCGCACACGATCAGCTCGCAACTGTTGAGGAACCCGGCGCGGCGGATCTTGGGCGGCGGGTTGGTCTTGTGCCACACCATAAATTGGAACGTATCAAACTTCGGATCAAATCGCTCGTGCCAATGCCCGAGCAGATTATAGCTGGTGAACGCAAACAGATTGCCGGTCGGTTTGAGAATCCGGACAAACTCATTTACGACCATCGACGGATCGAACGCCCCATCCCAGGCGGCGACGTCGTTGTTGACTGTTTTCCGCCAAGAGAGTCGGATGTTTCCGGTCGAATACGCTCGGAGGTTATACGGAGGATCCGTCAGGATCAAATCGATCGACGCGGACGGGATCTGCGGCAGCACAGCATACGCATCCGCCTGATGCAGGGAATGACCAGGTGGCCACGTGGCCACTTGGTCATTCGGCCACTGCGTTATTCCCACTGGGCGGTCTTCACGAAGACGAACGTGCCGTCTTTGACGGTGAAGATCCCGATGTCACGAACCAGTGAATCGCCCTTCTCGTCAAAATTCTGCGGGCCGAACAAGCCCGGATAGTCTTTCAGGGTTTTCATCGCGCTCAGCACCGCCCCACGATCCGTCTTCCCGGCGGTGCGGACCGCCCAGATCGCGATGCTCATCGCTTCATAGGCATACGCCGAGTAGGCGCCGACCGTCCCAAATCTGGATTCGTACGCGGCGATGAACGCTTTCGCTCCGGCGACTTGGTGGATATCTGAACCGATCGTGGTCAAATAGATCCCCTCGGCGGCCTGCGGCGTCGCTAATTGAAGCAGGACCGGATCAAACTGTCCGTCGCTGCCCAGGTACATCGCCTCCAGTCCGATCTCCATCCGCTGCCTCATCAGCAAGGCGCCTTCCGGAAACATCCCGGCAAAATAGATCAAGTCCGGCCCGAGTGATTTGATTTTCGTGAGCACCGGGACAAAATCTTTGTCGCCCTGGGTGATTCCTTCATGACCCAAGAGCTGGACGGTCGCGCCGAAACTGTGCAGTTTTTTTTCGAACTCATTGGCCAGCCCGCGCCCATAGGTAGTCATATCATCGAGGATGAAGATCCGCATGGGACGCGATTCGCCGATGCCTCGTTGAGCGCCAAGCTCTCGCACGGCAAACAGCGCGGCGGCTGGTCCTTGGAGATCATCGGTCGCGCAGGTGCGATAAAAGGTGTCAAACCCTTGGCGGGAGATTTGCGGATTGGAGGAGACCGGCGAGACCTGCAGCAGACGGGCTTGATGGTAGATGGCTGATGCGGGCAGCGTGCACGACGAGTTCAGATGACCGACCACCGCGACGACGTCCGGATCCGCCACCAATTTCTTGGCCGCAGCGACCGCTTGTGTCGGGCTGTGCTGGTCGTCGAGCGCCACCAGTTCCAGTCGATACCCAGGAAGAATCGGCCCTTGCGCTTGGGCCTGATCGATCGCCAATTGGGCGCCTCGGCGCAGATCCTCTCCTTGAGGCGCCTGGTCCCCAGTGAGTGGCGCGACAAATCCAATTTTGATCACCGGCTCATGCTGGCTGCAGCCCGCGGGAACCATGAGGAACACCAAGAGCAGCCATCTGGCAGTTCTCATGAGGCTTGATCAATCGCCGCCTGCCACTTCAGGGTCTTGGGCGACTCTTGTTTGCTGCGGTACACCACAACGGCCAGCGTGACCAGACTGGCGCCGACGATCACCCAGCCGATGAGGCTGCACATTTCCATCTTGACCACGAACGGCAAGATCAGCAGGCTGACCATGTTCATCACCTTGATCAACGGATTGAGCGCCGGGCCGGCGGTATCCTTGAGCGGATCGCCGACGGTGTCACCGGTAATCGACGCCTTGTGCGCCTCTGACCCTTTGCCGCCATAATGGCCGTCCTCGACAAACTTCTTGGCGTTGTCCCAGGCTCCGCCAGCGTTCGACATGAAGACGGCCAGCAATTGACCGGACAGGATAATCCCGGCCAAAAATCCGCCCAGCGCTTCTTTGTGCAGCATCAATCCCACAATCACCGGGGCTAACACCGCCAGCAACCCAGGCCCAATCAATTCGCGCTGCGCTTCCTGCGTGCAGATCGACACCACCCGAGCATAGTCTGGTGTTTTGGTCCCGGCCCAGATCGCCTTGTCTTTGAACTGCTGGCGCACTTCCTGGACGATGAGAAACGCGGCCCGACCCACCGCGCGGATGGTCAGCGAGCTGAACAGAAACGGGATTGACCCACCGATGAGAAATCCGATAAACACCAGCGGCTCAGAGATCGACAACAACGGCACGATCTGCTCGTAGGTTTGGCCGGTGTACTTGGCGATGTCGGTGAGATACGCGTTAAACAGCGACACCGCCGCGATCACGGCTGAGCCGATGGCGATCCCCTTCGTAATCGCCTTGGTGGTGTTCCCACACGCGTCCAGGTCGGCCAACGTCTGCCGCGCTTTCTTGTCCAGGTGCGCCATCTCGCCGATGCCATTCGCGTTGTCCGCCACCGGGCCGAACACATCCATGGAGATATTGTTGCCGGTCAGGGTCAACATCCCAATACCGCACATCGCGACCCCATAGGCGATGTAGGTGGGATTGGTGCCGTAGTAGATCATATAGGAAGCGAACACCGCCAGCGCAATCACGAGGATGGCCCACACGCTGCTCTCATAGCCGATGGCGATTCCGCTGATAATCGTCGTCGCATGGCCGGTTTGCGTCGAGCGGGCCACAAACTGCACCGGGCCTTTCTCCGGCGCGGTAAAGTGGTCCGTGAGATAGTTAATGGCCATCGCCAGCACAATCCCGATCAACGTGGTCCACACCGGTCGCATGTCTAACCCTGGAATCCCAAAGCTCGCCCAGTTCGGGAGCACCGTGAATCCGGGAAACCGGAGGTAGTAGAATCCGATCACACAGAACCCCACGATCGACACCAGCGCTGAGACCATAAACCCGGTATGGATCGCCTTCATGGCCGCCCGGGCTTCTTCTGAGGTCTTGACCAGATAGGTGCCGACGATCGAACTGATCACGCCCACCGCCCGAACCAGCAACGGGAAGATGACCCCCTTGTGGCCGAACGAGGCCCAGCCCAAGATCATCGCGGAGACGATCGTCACCTCGTACGACTCAAAGATATCCGCCGCCATCCCGGCGCAGTCGCCCACATTATCGCCCACGTTGTCGGCGATGGTGGCGGCGTTGCGCGGATCATCCTCTGGAATATTTTTCTCGAGCTTACCGACCAGATCAGCGCCCACATCAGCGGCCTTCGTATAGATTCCGCCGCCGACCCGCATGAACAGCGCCAACAGTGTTCCGCCAAACCCGAACCCGAGCAACACCTCATAGGCTTGCTCGCCATACACCATGAAGATCAGCGTGCCGCCCAATAGACCCAACCCATCGGTGAGCATGCCGGTGATCGTGCCGGTTCGGTACGCGATCTTGAGCGCTTCGGCAAAACTGGTGCGCGAGGCGGCGGCCACGCGGACATTGCCCTGCACCGCCATATTCATCCCGATAAACCCCACCAGTCCGGAGAACAGCGACCCCATGAGGAAGGCGCAGGCTCGACCGATCGCGATATGCTGGTCGCCGGCGGTGAAATACAACAGTGCGGTCAGAATAAGGATCAGCAAGAAAATCGTCCGGAACTGGCGGTTGAGATAGGCGTTCGCGCCGAGCCGGATCGCTTCGCTGATGCGCTTCATTTCTTTGGTGCCTTGATCCTTCCCGAGCATTTCCACGGTGAGGAACACGGCGTAGAGCAGCCCAAGGACCGCCACGGCCAGTACCCCCCACAAGGCCACGCGCTCCCAGAGGCTGAAGTTGGGATCCGCCATGACGGTAAACAATGCCTGCATGTTACTCCCTCATCCAACGCGCTGTCGCGACAGAGAGGACGCCGCCTCGATCGGGGCGCCGACCACGCCGCCTGAGACAATCAGTTTGATGGCGTCCTCGACGGAGAGCGTCAACGGCACGACCTCGTGTTCCGGCACAAAAATCACCGGGCCGGTAAGCGGAGAGGGCGGCGTTGGGATCAGCAACGTGAGCAATTTGCAGGCCTGTCCGGTCACAGCGGTCTGCGACTCATTGGTCACAAACGCCAGCGAGTAGGAGCCTGACCGCGGAAACTGCACCAACACGACCCGCCGAAACCCGGTCGGCTGACCCTCTTCAGTGAAAAAGAAACTGGCGATTTGCTTGACCGCCGGATAGATTTGCCGAATCACCGGCAGGCGGCTGAACCACCCTTCAATCGTTCGAAACAGTACTCGACCGAAAAAATGGACTGAGAGCACGCCGACCACGAGGATGATCAGCCCGGTAACGATCAGCCCGAGCCCGAAGATACTGAACCCGAGCAACCGCCCAAGAAATCCGTCGACGATCTGGAAGATCTTCCAGATCAGAATGGCGGTGACCGCGACGGGAAATAGCGTCGCCAATCCGGTGACAAAATACCGGCGAAACGCTTGTCGCAATCGGATGGAAAAACGCGGCGACGCTGGTGCTGCCGCGCTCGAAGGATCAGACCCGTTCATACGACTGCCACAATGCTACTCTGGCCCATCTCGTTCGTCAACCACTCACCTGCTGAGCCGAGCCATCACTTCGCACAGGCAGGCCAAGCCCTGCCAGCAGCCGTTTGACGCGCGAGTCGATGTCGTCGCGGATCGCCCGATAGGTCGCTGGATCGTGGCCCGCCGGATCAGGCACATCCCAGTCTTCGCGCCGCTTGGCAGTCACCATCGGACACGCATCCCCGCACCCGACGCCGACGACAACATCCCACACGGTCTGCGGCAGCTCTGTGACGCCCTTGGACTGCTGCGGGGCCATCGAAATGCCGCGCTCAGCCATCACCGCGATCGCTCCACGATCCACGCTGCCGCGCGGCCGAGACCCGGCGCTGCAGGCCTGGACCTGGTCGCCGCCATACGCCCGAGCAAATGCCTCTGCGATCTGGCTTCGGCACGCGTTCTCTCGACAGACAAACAGGATTCGCATAGGAGAACTCCTCATCTCTAGATCTACTCGGTGTGGGGTGCGGGATTACAACACCGCACACCCCGACGAAGTATTTGACAGCAGATTCAGCGCCGCGCCGGCCTTGAACCAGCGGATCTGTTCTTCGGTGAATGAATGGATCAGGACGATTGATTCGGTCGTGCCGTCCGGATGATGGATCGTGGCGTTGAGCGGTTGGCCAGATGAGAACGACGGCAGTCCGTAGACGCTGATCCGATCATCCGCCTGGATCTTGTTGGGGTCGGCCGGACTGGCAAAGCTGCACGCGAGGATCCCTTGCTTCTTTAAATTCGTGAGATGCAGTCGAGCAAAGCTCTTCGCCACGACGAGTTGACACCCCAAATACCGGGGCGACATGGCCGCGTGCTCGCGGCTGGATCCCTCGCCATAATTGTCATCACCGACCACCGCCCAGCCCAAGCCTTGGGCTTTATAGTGCCGAGCCACCTGAGGGATTGGCTTGATCTGGCGGTCCAGTTGATCGATCGCCATCCCAACCTGTCCGGTGAGCACATTTTCCGCCGCGGTGAACATGTTGTCGCTGATCCGGTCCAGGTGCCCGCGGAACCGGAGCCATTTCCCGGCCGGCGAAATATGATCCGTCGTGCACTGGCCTGTGACCTTGATCAGAATGGGCAGCCGGTCCAGATCAGCGCCATCCCAGGCTGGAAATGGCTCTAATCGCTGCAACCGCTCACTCTGCTCCGGGATGATGACCTCGATCGTGCGACGCTCGGCCACGGGTCGCGGACGCAGATAGCCGGCAAGCCCTGGCACAAACCCTTGTCGCGGCAGCTCAGGGGCTGCGGGCGGCTGCAGCTTCACCTGCCGACCATCTGGCGTGGTCAATGGATCGGTCAGCGGATTGAATCGCAGATCGCCGGCCAACGCCATGGCGGTGACGATCTCTGGACTGCCCATGAAGGCCAGCGTCTCGGCGGTGCCGTCGTTGCGGCGCGGGAAGTTGCGATTAAACGAGGTGAGGATCGAGTTGACTTCACCCGGCGTGATGTCGTCCCGCTTCCATTGCCCAATGCACGGGCCGCACGCGTTGGCCAGCACCGTCCCGCCGATTGCGCTCAGCGACCGCAACTGTCCATCCCGGGTGATGGTGTGGCTGATTTGGTCCGAGCCAGGCGTGATGAGAAAGTAACAGCGAGAGGTCAGGCCATCCTGTTTGGCTTGTTCGGCCACCGCCGCAGCCCGACCGATGTCTTCATACGATGAGTTGGTGCAGCTGCCGATGAGCGCGGCCTTGATGCGTGGCGGGAAGTTGCTCTGCTCAACATCCTTCGCCAGCTGTGAAATCGGTCTGGCCAGATCAGGCCGACGCGGCCCGACGATATGCGGCTCCAGCGTCGACAGATCAATCTCGATCAGCTCATCGAAACACCGTTTCGGCTCCTGCTCAACCTCAGGGTCAGCTCGCAGCTCACCCCGAATCCGATCAGCCAATTCGGCCACCTGAGTTCGATCGGTCGCCCGCAGATAGGTTGCCATCCGCTCATCATACGGGAACACCGATGTGGTCGCCCCGACCTCTGCCCCCATATTGGTGATCGTGGCTTTACCGGTGCAGCTAATCGACGTGGTCCCTGGCCCGAAGAATTCGATGATCTTGTCGGTCCCGCCCTTGGTCGTCAGCAGACCGCACAGTCTCAGGATCACATCTTTCGGTGACGCCCAGCCGTTGAGTGTGCCGGTCAACCGCACCCCGATCAGCTTGGGACACTTGACTTCCCAGGGCAGCCCAGCCATCACATCGGCCGCATCCGCGCCACCCACACCGATCGCCAACATCGCCATGCCGCCAGCGTTTGGGGTGTGTGAGTCGGTACCGATCAGCAACGCGCCTGGAAAGGCGTGCTGCTCCAAGAGAACTTGGTGGATGATGCCAGCGCCTGGCTCCCAAAATCCCATTCCATATCGCTGAGCTGCGCTGCGCAAGAAGTCATACACTTCTCGGTTCGCCTCGAGCGCGTACTGCATGTCTTCGCTCGCGCCGACCCGGGCCTGGATCAGATGATCGCAGTGTACCGTCGTCGGCACCGCAACGGTGTCCCGGCGCGCCTGCATGAACTGGAGGATGGCCATCTGGGCGGTGGCATCCTGCATCGCCACCCGATCCGGTTGGAGCGTTAAATAACTCACGCCGCGGACAAACTCCTGCGTAGCCAGATTGCGGACATGCGCCGCCAAGATTTTCTCGGCCAGCGTCAGCGGCCGGCCCAGCCTGCGCCGAGCGATGGCATGCGCCTGCGCCAACCGGCCGTAGAGCGCCTCAATTGTTCGTAATTCCTCTGGCGTGATCATGATAGTTTTTGATTATAGCACGCCCATGACCTCCAAAGTGACCGTCCACAACCACTGAGCCACTGAACCATTGAGCTATTGAGCGTTCTTTTGATAGAATTCCCCTGATGCGCCGGCGCGAGATCGGCATCACCTGCTTCGTGCTGATATGGACGCTTGTGTTCCACTACGAGTCGCTGCGCAAGCAGTATCTGAGTTTCCTCGCTCATCGTGACCTGCCCAAAATCCCGCTTTTGTTTCCTCCGGCCGGCTGGATCATGTTCTTCAACATTGATCCGTCGTACGGGTTCGCCGAGGTCTACGGAATCCGCCATGGTCGGTCTGAGCCAATTGATCCGCACCGGATCTTCCAGACACAGGGCATCGGCTATGACAATATCCACCGCAACATGCTGATCGGCGTCTTAGATCATCACCAAGCCCCGTCGTTCTGTCGATACCTGCGCCGGAAGTTTCCGACCTATGACCGCTTTGCCGTCTTGTATGGCGAATATCCTGACCTGATGACCGCGCCAGACCAGGTGCGGTATGCGGTCGTCTATCAATGCCAATAATCCTTGGCAGAATCGTTATGGGATTTCTCTATGCCGTTGCCGGCCTGGTCAATCTGCGTCTGTACTGGAGATTCGGTCACAGCTTTTTGGAGCGACGACCGTCCTTGAGCTTGGGGCTGTTCCGGTTCGCGGTCGCCTTCACCGTTGGCTGCCATGTGATTCCGTCCTTCTGCTATATGGCGGACAACTATCTGCCGACCGCGTTTAAGACGCAAAACTACTCCTTCTTTCCGATCGGGCTGTTGCGGCTCGTCGAATCCAGTCCCCCGTGGGTGATCTGGGGATTCATGTGGCTGTGCTTGTGCGCGTTGATCACATTCACCATCGGACTGTATACGCAACTCAGTTGCATCCTGCTGACGCTGTCGTGCTACTACTTCTCTGCGCTGAACAACTACCATATCGGCACGCTGAGTTTCGATATCCTGCTGGTCACCCTGGTGCTGATGTGCGCTAGCCCGTATCCGGGTGATTTCTTGTCGTTGGACAGCTTGCGTCGCGGCAAGCCAGCCCCGTACAAGCGGCTCCGGCCGTTCTTCATCCAGCGGCTGCTCCAGCTCCAGTTGGCGTGGACCTATTGGTACACCGCGCTGTACAAAATCACCGCTCACGGCAACTGGCTCACGCAGAATCCGTACTGTGCTTTGATGCACTATCCACCGATTGGTGTGGTGCGTGATTTTCCGATGCGGGCCTTCTTGGCCCAGCACCCGCCACTGTGCTATGGCTTTGGTGTGTTGCTCGTCATCTTTGAGACGCTGACCCCGACCTTATGGCTGATCCCGCAGACGCGGATCATCGGCATTGGACTCGGATGGGCGTTTCATCTCATGCTGTGGATCACGCTGCATGTGCCGACGATCTTCCTCTTTTTGTTCCCGCCGATGATGCTGTTATTCGTCGAGCCAGAGCGCTGGGTGCATTGGATCGAATCGCGGCAGGCCGCGCAGGCGGCTGCCGGGCGCGCGGTGCTCTTGTACGATGGCCAATGCGGGTTCTGCCTGGAAAGCGTCAAACGGTTGCGGATTTTGGATCTGTTCGGATGGGTTGATCCGCTGGATGTTCACCAGCAACCGGATCTGCCCAAACTGCATCCGTCATTGACCCCGCAACGATGCGAGCGGGAGATGGTGCTGATCGAGCCCACAGGGCGGCTCTCTGGCGGGTTTGACGCGTTCAGGCAAATGGCGCCGCACTTGCCGATGGTGTGGCCGATCCTGCCGCTGTTCTGGCTGCCAGGCGCTCGCCACATCGGTCGTGCGATCTACCGATGGATCGCGGCGAACCGGCTGCTGTGGGGCCGTGCGCAGAGCTGCGAGACGAACCAATGCCATCTGGCTAGCAGCCGAGTCAACCCTTCAGCCAATTAGGCCAGCATCAACCCGTGGCTCGATGGAGTTTCAAGGCAGTGAAGCGGGCGATGAGATTGAAGTGCCGGTCAGCGTGAAGCAATTCACAGCCAGAGAGGAGCGCGGAAGAAGCGATGAGCACATCGGGAACCGGGACCACATGGCCGTTGCACCGCAGCTCAAACCGCAGCCGCTCAGCCGTTCGCCACACAGCCCCGGACATCGCCAACCGGTGGAGCCCCTGGAGCGTATCATCCAGCTCAGCGTACTGCGCCTCATCCCTGGCCCCGGTCAACAGCTCCAAGCGAACGACCTCGTTAATGGCGACGCGATGGGCCAGCAGCAACGGCTCGATCGCGGTCGATTCGGTGTGACGCTGGCCTGTAAAATAGCTGACCCATGCAGACGAATCCACCAGGACAAGCTGGTTACTCATCCTTTCGGGCACGCAAGAACGAGCGCAGCGTCATCCCGTAGCCTGTCCCCCGTGCCAACGAAAGGCGGCGACGGCGGGCCGCATGAATGAGCTCCTCGAGGCCACGCTCAACGGTTTCAGTTTTCGTCCGCAACCGCGTCCTGGCCATAGCCTCTCGCAGTAGCCGTTCATCGATGTCGAGCGTGGTCCTCATAACCCACCTCCGATATGCATAAAGTAGCACATATTTTTATGCATGTCAATCCACGGGCCAGCTCACCGCTCCTCCTCAAACGCCTGGTCCTGAAACGTGTACAGCGTCGCTTGCTGCCAGGTGTCTGGTGGTAACCCAGCCTTTTGGCTGGCCAGCTCGCGGAGAAACTCCACCCGGGTCCAGCCGGTTTCATCCCAAACCTGCGGCAGGAACACGCCGCGATGTCCTTGATACTCAAGGACCACCCCATCTCGACCGGGAACGAGCTGTTGAACGTCCTCCAGCTTCGTCGGCAGGGTCAGCACTGAGACTTCGATGTCGAGCTCGCCAAGTTCGACCGGTGTGACCGGATGAAACCGTGGATCGTTCTGCGCCGCTTCCAGCGCCACGATGGGCAGCATCGTTTGCAGCGGCTGGTCCGACTCAATGCGACCCATGCAGCCGCGCAGTTTTCCCTGCTGGCGCAGCGTCACGAACAGTCCAGCGGATCGGGACAGTTCGGGCAATGTGGCCACGTCACCGGAATCCGCTGGCCGGCCATTGAGGTGACGCTCCAGTGTGGAGCGGGCTGCCTTCACCAACGCCTGCCCAGCCGGCTCGGACAGACGACCAGCTACCGAGGATGGCCGGTCGTACATCGCGATCGCGGCATAGCCTACCACCCGTTCTGGATGGCCGGCGGTATCGGCTGAATTCCCATACCGGATCAACCGTCGCTCAAGAGAGCCAAGTTTCCGAGCCAGCAGCAGCGCGGCGAGGATCGGCCCTTGTCCACAGGCCTCAATTTGCCCAGCCTGGAACAGCCGCTGGGTCGCTTGGGCCGTTTCAAACAAGAGCGCGCTCACCGTCCCCTGGTCAATACGCCTGGCTTCATCGACCTGATGGTAGTGTGACAAGTCGGTGCTAAAGATGAACAGCTCGTCCTGCTGGCTGGCCAACGCGGCCAGCGCGTTAGCCAGCTGCTCTGCGTCGTCAAGCCGGGCGCTGCCCATGATGATCGGGACGATCTTTGGTCGGTCCAGCGTCGCCTGCAGAAACGGTAGCTCGACTTCGAGCGAGTGCTCGCCAGAGGCATGGGCGGCTTCCATATGGCTGACGGCGCCAGAAGCCTGCAACTGCGCGACCAAGGTCGTATCAATCGGCAGCTCGCCTAACGGTGTTGTATAGGTATCAACGGTATCCACTGAAGCGCCGGGAAACTGCATCCGGTGGGTAAACCCAACCACGACAACCCCCTCATAGGTCTGGGCTTGGATCTGATGGAATGCCTGCGCGGCCACTGGCCCGGAGTACACGTATCCGGCATGCGGAACGATCAAAATCCGAGGTTTCTCCGTCCCAAATGGCCCTGCCGCACGATCCAGCAGGTTGTGAACCGTCTGGGATAGCTCAACCGGGTCGGCCGGATAAAACTGTCCAGCGACTTGGGGCTGCCGGGTAGCCGCCCAGACCGGAACAGCCAACGTCAAAATAGCCAGCCAGACCAGGCCGATTAGCCGAATTCGAGCAGGGTGTTTGGGGTGAGCTGCTGTTGACATTTTTACCATTTTTCTGGTATCCTTGTTGAGTTCATAATCAAGTAGGAACCTCCTGGGTTGTCGCACCAAGACGTGTTCCTACTCAAGGCGCTGCGAAAGTAGCACATCTCGGGTTCGGTTCGCAAAGCTCGCTCACCGCATTCAGAGCGGGCACTCGGCGGAGCCGAAAGATGATGGAGGCGCGGCGCGCAAGAGGCTAATCGCATTAACGTTCGTGTACGACCAGCTCCAACAGCTCTGAATCAGCAGTCCAAAATCGATCTTCGGTCAGAAGCCGCAAGGTAACCGATGGTTGCCGCTGCGGCTTTTGTGTTGTTGTAGCTAGGAAGGGGGGTGTTCGTACGATGGCGAAAGGCACGGTGAAGTGGTTTAGCGACCAGAAGGGGTATGGCTTTATTACCCCGGACGACGGGTCGAAGGACGTGTTCGTCCACTACTCCGCAATCACAGGTGACGGCTTCAAATCCCTCAAAGAAGGCCAGGCTGTGGAGTTTGAAATCACGCAAGGCCCAAAGGGACCGCAAGCCTCTAACGTGAGTAAGGCGTAAGCGTCGGTCGCAACATCCCGCCATCGCGGGATCGAGTGCCAACCAAGACGACCCTGCCAACCAGCAGGGTCGTTTGGTGTTTCCCCAGCCGGCGCATGCGATCATCGCGTGCGCAGCCCGAGGACGACCAACGGATCGTCAAGTGCCAAGCCGACTTCCAGCTCATCGCCCAACCGCAAGGGAACCTGGACGTGTGGACCGTCGATGAACGCGGCTCCTCGGCGCATCAACCAGGTCACTCGCACGCGCTGCTTGGCTGAGAAGACCCCACCGGTCAGCCGACAGCGGGACAGCCGGCCCTGGTACAGCTCGCGCGGTCGGTACTGGAATGTCTTCGCCTGCCAGGCGAGCCGAACCCCCCCGGCCGCCAGCACCGCACTGCTAGATCCTGCCGCAGTGGAGATCCACAGGCCAGAGCTTTTCTGCGACTCGTGCCGTTTGCCGATCAGTAGCCGGTATCGGCTCATCGTGGCTGGATCGTCATGAACCACTAGGACGTCGTTGACCGCGCGATGCACCAACGGCTTGCCGTTGAGCCTCATCCGCAACCGATACAACCGAAGCCCTGGCAGCCGGCCGGTCAACGCCAGCCGGCACAATCGCGGGAACGTCTGGCGGGTGGCGGCGCAGAAGACCGCTTCGCTGCGTAAGGGATCAGAATTCACGCCCAAGATCGGAGTTCGGTGGGTGCTGCGCGCCGCCTGGAGAAACGTGCCGTCACCGCCAAGCGACACAATCAGTTGGTAGGCCCGGGTCACCGTGAGATTCGCCCGGTAGGCAATGTCCAGCTCAACTGGCAACTGGCGCAGCGCGGTGATCACCGCATCCATCGCCTCCTCATGGACCGCATGCGCGCGCTGCAGCTCGACCACATCCGGGTGACCTTGGCGCAGCAGCTTCAGCAGATGCGGGTCTTGCTGCTCCTGAATATACTGCCGGTACGCATCCTTCTTATACACCAATAAGACTCGGGGTCTGGTCACCACCGGATGATCCAGTTGATGAACCGTGACTGTGACTGCCGGCGCAAGCGGCGAAACTGCCAACTGGTCGCCATGATCCCCAGGCCAAAAAAGACCAAGAGTGTGGCGACGAACAGCTCGAGCAGTCGCGGAAAGATCACGATCAAGATTCCGATGAGGACGAACACCAAGCCGGTCAGCATCACACCAGCTTATCAAAAACAAATCGGGGACAGCCACTCATTTCTGGGCCAATAGACCGTTGGAAATAAGTGGCTGTCCCCAAATCTCTTAGGAACTGGGTGGGCCTTCCCGCTGGGCTCTGAGGCGGCGTTTGGCATCGGCGATGCGCTTGCGGATCCGCAGTGACTTGGGTGTCACCTCGAGCAACTCATCCGGCCCGATATACTCTAGTGTGAGCTCAAGCGTCAACTCACGAGGTGGCGTGAGCACGATCGTCGTCTCCGCGGTGGACGATCGAACGTTGGTCAGTTTCTTCTGCTTGCAGATGTTGACGTCGATGTCGAGATCGCGACTAGCCTGGCCGACCACCATGCCCTTATAGACCGGGACCCCGGGGCCGACGAACAGATCGCCGCGCTCCTGTGCCGTGGTGATGGCATAGCCGCTGCTGAGGCCATCTTCGGTCGCCACCAACGAGCCATGCGGCTCTTGCGGCGGCAGCTCCGCCACAATCGGCTCATAGGCATCGAACACATGGTGCAGGATCGCCGTGCCCCGGGTCTTCTTGAGCAGCACGCTCTTGAGCCCGAGTAGGCCGCGGGTCGTGATCAGGTATTCCAGATGGATCTCGCCGGTCGTGGTCTGGGCCATCTCTTGCAGCTCAGCCCGTCGCCGACCCAGCTCTTCGATGATCGTGCCCTGATAATCACCAGGGACGTCGATCGAGAGGAACTCATAGGGCTCCATCTTCTCACCGTCGAACTCTTTGAAGACCACCTCAGGCTGCGACACCTCCAGCTCATACCCTTCGCGCCGCATCGTTTCGATCAGAATCGCCAGATGCAACTCCCCACGGCCAGATACTAAGAACGTATCCGGGCTCTCCGTGTCGGCCACCCGCAGCGCCACGTTGGTCTCCAGCTCCTTCTGCAGCCGCTCCCGCAACACGCGAGAAGTCACGTACTTGCCCTCGCGGCCGGCGAACGGGCTCTTATTGACCGCAAAGGTCATGCGCAGCGTCGGCTCTTCGATCACCATCGCAGGCAGCGCCTGGGGGCGGTCCGGATCGGTGATGGTGTCGCCGATCCCGATCTCGTCGAACCCGGCGATCGCCACGATTTCCCCTGACTCCGCCGCCGCGATCTCCACCCGCTCCAGACCCTGATAGGCCAGGATAGCGAGCGCGGTGCCGGCGTGTCGGCTACCATCGACCGCCATCCGTAGCAAGGCCTGGCCTTTCTTCACCGAGCCGCCATGGATCTTGCCGATCCCCATCTTCCCCTTGAACGGGTCGTAAGCCAGCGCCAGGACCAGGATCTGCAGCGGCTCATCCGGCCGCACGGTCGGCGGAGAAATCCGCGAGACGATCGTTTCAAACAGCGGGACGACGTCGGTCCCTGGGAGAGCCAGGTTGAGCGTCGAAGTGCCCTGGGTGGCTGACGTGTAGACGATCGGAAAGTCGAGCTGGGCCGAGGAGGCGCCCAGATCGCCGAACAGGTCAAAGGTCCGGTTGACCACGTCGTCGATCTGCGCATCAGGCCGATCGATCTTGTTGACGACGACGATCAACGGCAGCCCCAGCGCGATCGCCTTGCGGAGCACGAACTTGGTCTGCGGCATGGGGCCTTCTTTCGCATCGACCAGTAGCAGCGCCCCATCGACCATGCGCAGCGTGCGCTCGACCTCGCCGCCGAAGTCCGCGTGGCCTGGGGTGTCCACGAGGTTGATCTTGTAATCCCGGAAGATGAGGCTGGCGTTCTTCGCCCGGATCGTGATCCCCTTCTCGCGCTCCAGGTCCATGGAGTCCATCACCAGCGCCCCTTCAGCCGCCATGTGGCGGACCGTCTTGGTGTAACGCAACATCGCGTCGACCAGTGTTGTCTTGCCATGGTCGACGTGCGCAATGATCGCAATGTTCCGTAAGTGCGAAGAGAGCATCGCCAGAAGGGTTGTGCGGCCTGAGCCGGTGCAGCGGCAGATTCACACCCTGCGCGCCACACCAAGAGAAGCTACGCGGAAGCCGTGTTACGGTGTTGTAGCAGGAGCGGTAGAGCCCTTGGCCTTGGGTTCAGCAGTCTGGCCTGCGGGTGAACCAGCGCTGCCAGGCAGTTCAATGGTGACCCGTTCCATCTTGATGTCCTCTAGCGGTCGATCTTGCGGATTGCGTGCGACCGCAGCGATCGCTTCCACCACCGACTGCCCTTCGATCACATGGCCAAAAATCGTGTGCTTGCCGTCGAGCCACGGCGTCGGCGCCAGCGTGATGAAGAATTGGCTGCCGTTGGTGTTGGGTCCGCGGTTGGCCATGGAGACCATGCCTGGCCCATCATGTCGCAGACTCGACGTGAACTCATCCGCAAACATGTAGCCTGGCCCACCAGTTCCGGTGCCAGTCGGATCGCCGGTTTGCACCATGAATCCGGGAATCACCCGATGGAAAATCATCCCGTTATAGAACCCTTGCTGCGCTAGCTTGGTAAAGTTAGCGACGGTCTTCGGCGCTTGGTCAGCATACAGCTCCATGACGATGGCGCCCTTGGTCGTCTCAATCCGTGCACAAGGTCGCTGGATTCGGTCTTCTCCGCGAACGGTGCTCATGACTGCCATGCTCCCCATGATCAACACTGCTAGCCACACAACATGTCTACGCATCCCAACCTCCTCGTATCGGTTCGGAACACTCAAATGTTAAGATTCAATCGGGGGCGCATTTAGTCTAGCTGATTGACCGACTTTCGCAGCTGTTTTTTCTCGCCCTGCAGGCGTTTGACCTGTAACATCTTCTCCTTCGCCCGGCGAGAGCGGCGCCGCTTTTGCCGGCGGATCTTCGCGAAGCGCTGCGCCTCTTCGCTGAGCTGGCCCAGCCGCTGCGATTCGAGCCGGCGTAGCAAAACTCGACGAGCAAGAAACCGATTCAGCGCCTGTGACCGCTCTTGTTGGCAGCGCACTTCGATTCCGCTCGGCCGATGCCGCAGCACGACACAGGTCGCCACCTTGTTCACGTTCTGTCCGCCTGGGCCGCTAGAGCGGACAAACCGTTCCTCGAAATCGCTCTGCTGCACGCCAAGACGCTGCATCAACGCCTGCAACTCGAGCTGTTTCTTAGGGGAAATCGGCAACTGCATCACCGGCTAGTGCCGTTCCAACTTCACCAGACTCATCGTACCCGTGAGAAGAACCCGATCATTTTTCGCGGCACCGTTCGGTGAGCTTCGGCGTGAAGGGTTGGAACGGCACTAAATGCGCCCCCAATTGAATCTGACCAGTGGGCGCATTGACCCTGAGCGGAGTCGAAAGGATGAGCGACGTCGTGGTTCGACTCGTTGGACTCGCTCACCACGATCCTGAGCAAGGCCAGTGGCCGCGTCGAAGGATCGACGGGTCACCCCCTCGACGCGCCCCGCCGGTGGCGGGGCTTGCTCAGGGTCAATAGAACCACCCCGACTGTTAAGATGCCTGGGTGGTTCCATTTAGAAGCGAAGTCGGACACCACCCATGACTGCATGCTCGTTATCGTCTTGCTGAATCTGGAGAAATAATTCGGCATCTTTCGCCAGCGGCTTCGTTAACGTCAGCGTGATCCCTAGCCGCTGCCCCTGAGGACGCCGCAGCGCGACGCTCACCCGACCAGCACGGTTCACCGTATAGCTCCCCTCGAACTGGATCGATTCGATCCGTCCGTTCGCATACGGGATCTGGAACTCGACGGAGAGATCGCGATTCACTTTCCAGGTGCCGAACAACACGATCCGCCGATGTTGGCGCACGCCTTGGCGAACCGCCATACCCACCTCGTAGGCCATGCGACCCTCACTGGCCAAGAGCGAGCGGCTCTGCAGGCTCGCTTGAAATGCAAACACCGAGTCGCTGGAGCCTTCAAGCCGATAGGCCAGCCGGCCGGTCGGGAGCACATCCCATGACCCCTGAAACACCAGGGTGTGCTGGTCTGGTTTCCGACGACGGGCCGGGCGCTGCTGATATCGGTACACGAGCTCGTGGCGTGGGCCAACCTCCCAGCCGCCTTGCAACGTCAGCCGATCCTCAGCGCCGTCCGCGGTTTGGGCAAGAAACGTCAGCCGGTTGTTGCCGTCGGCGACCCACCGGCCGACCAGGGTCAGGCGCTGGGTCGCCGGCGCACGATCGCCGTGTTGGCCCTGCAACGAAAAGACGAGCGCGTTGGCCTGGGCATCGACGAGAGCCCCTCTGAGGTACACCGTTTGTTTGGCAATGCGGTCCGTCTCGTGCAGCGCCAGCGCCAACTGGTGGTCTGGCGTCACGGTCCATGTCCCCTCAAGGGTGATGAGATGCGGCCCGCTGCCCGATTCTGCGCCAGGATCGCTGACTACTCGGTAGACCAGGCGATTCTTGACATCAAGACTAACAGAGCCGTTGAGAACCTGATGCGGCCGTAACGCGTCCGGCGCATCAATCACCAACCGATTGATCTCGTCGAAGGCATACCGAATTTTGCTGGAGGACCGAACCTTGGTGCCCATGAGGAGCAGTATGCCGTAGCGCCGCGTCGTTGGCAAGCGCGCGTCTGGGCGCCGCGATCGATGGCAGCGTTGGATGTCATCCGGGCACTCCACAGCGTGGCCGGGGTTGGGCTGTTGCTGTGGATGGGTCGGCGGACGCGAGCCACCGGCGCGGCTCAGCCGGCTCGGGCAAGACGGACCTTATTGAAATTTCTTACGGATCTCAGCGGCGAACTCGGGAAAATACCGGCTGATCGTCGGGAGCTCAAACTGTCGGAGGATCTGCTCCTTCGATTCCCGCTCCAGCAAGAATTCGAACGACCGCTTCACGAGTTCCTCTGGCGTGGTCAGCTTGCCGGCGGACAGCTCGTTGAGGTCGTGGCGCTTGAGTGTCACGCTGTGTCGCGTTTGACCATTCGACTCAGAGATCTGGACCGTACACACCCAGCCGCTTGCATGTGGCGTGGAAATCACGGTGATATCTGCCATGGGGTTGATGGTGGCGCGCGCCGCAGCGCTAGCGTCCTCGAGCGGCCTCGCCGCGCAGCACGGTGAACGTACTGGAGAGTTTCGCGATCAGCCGGCTGCGCTCATCCATCATGTTTGCCTTCAGCCAACCCAATCGTCCGACCGCGGGAGACGATCTTCGCCGTGGCTGTGAGGCGCGCCCGCCAGACCGGTCGGAGAAAATTGCACGTGAGTTCGCCCAGCCGCAGCCCGAGCAACTTCGCCACCGGCGGCAAGGGGACGTCGCTATGTTTCATCGCTCATGCACGCTCCACAAGATCCGATATCCGTGAAGAGCTCACTCCGTCAAGATTTCAATCGCACTATCAAGATTCACCACCGCAATCTCCATCGCCTCAACATCCGGTCCGCGGCGCGCACGCTCCTCCTTGGCCAGGACCTGGAGTCGCTCAAGGATGAGCTTGAGTTCGTCGCCGATCCGCCGGGCCGATTCGTTGCGCATCCGCGGTTATTGGGATGAGGTCGGCGCTGGCGCGGTGGGCTGCTGCAGACTGCGAAGCAAATTGCGCAGTGGGTCAGGTGGTTGGGACGGATTCCCAACGTCGCTGGGAGTCTGCTGCGATGGCGTCTTGTCGCCCTGCAGCCGTTTGAGCAGATCGTTCAGCAGATCGGCCGCCTTTGGCACGATCACCCGCTGAGCGACCACATCCAAATCCGGCCAGACATACGGCGGTTGGGGGCCGGCCAGCAGTGGAATTTCGATTTGCCCCTGAGCGTTCAACAAGCCTTGCAGCTCGCGCACGCCGCGGACCATCGCGGCGGACAGCGATGGCTCAATGTGCAGCAACGGATGCACCTCCATCTTGCCATCCAGATTCAACGTGCCATGACCGGTCATCCCATACGAGGACGTGCGGATCGCGAACGAGTCGATGGCGACGACACCGTTGTCCACTTTCGCCGCGACATCAATGGGCGAGAAGACGGTATCGCGCACCGCCAACTGCTGCTGATAGGTTGGCGGCAATTGCAGCTCGAGCACCGGCAGTAACCCTGGGATCATCGTGATTCGTTCCAGGACGGCGCGGAGCACATTGAAATTCGCGATCACCGGGTCGCTGATTCGCACCGTGCCTGAGCCGGAGATTGAGCGGGCCACTGCGGCTGGCTCCAAATTTTCCACCCGCCCCTGCAATCGCACGGTGAGCGCCCCTCGCACCTCGGGTTGGCCAGCGGCTGGCGGCGGGAGTACGCGTTGCAACGCGAGCCCATCGATGGTCACCGTCAGCTGTTCGATCGATCCTGGCGACGGAGGCAGCGGTGGGGTCAGCCGACCGGCGATTTGTAGGTTTTGGGTATCGCTGGCCAGCGCGCCTTGGATGTCAAAGTCCATTGGCCGGCCGGCGGCGATGTGCATGATCCGCACATCGAGCGCTTTCACCGATAATTCTGTGGGCGGCTGGGTCATCGCATCGGTCCAGTGCAACGCGCCATCGACGACTAAGAACGAGTCGATGTCGATGGTGATGGGGGAAGTGGCCCCGGACGACCCGCCGGCGCTTGAAGGCGGTGGCGTGGCGGCGGCGGCCGGACTGCCGGCTGCCATCAGGCCGACCACATTCACCTGCCCTTGCGCATCGCGCGAGACGCGGATACGCGGGCGGCGCAACAAGACGGAAGAGATCTGTAGCTGTTTGCGCAACAGCGGCACCAGATGCACCACCGCACTGGCCGATTCCACCTGCAGCAAGGGCTCGGGTTCGCTCTGTGATCGCTCAAAAATCGTCAACGCCTGTAGCTCGATGGCCACCCCATTGCGCCAACCCAACGAGAGGCGCTGAAGCGCAACCGGCCGACCCAACGCTTTCTCCAATTCGCTGACCAGCATGGGACGGTACCGGTTCGCATCAAACGTCGCGAGAAAGATCGCCACCCCGATGGCGGCGCACACCAATAAGACCACGAACGTGATGAAGAAGGTTGCAACGGGTGAACGCCGCTGCCGGTGCGTCATGAGGAACTTCCAACCGGGTGCGGCGGCTGGATCCACACGCACGCGATCGCGATGGCCAAATGCGTCAGATGGGCTGGCATGCTGAGGGAGCTGCTGTCGAGCGGTGTCGGCAGTCCCATGATGCGGACCAGGCTCAACAGACCGAACACCGCCGCAATGAGTCGGCACACGATCACCGCCCCATCCTCGGTGGCCATCAAGCCGGCCAGGGCGATGATTCCACTGCCAAGGTACAGTTGGGCGACCAGCGCGTGGGCAGATCGTGTGAGCGTCAATTCCATAACTCCCCAGATGAGCAAACCGAAACCAAGCATCAGAAGAAACCGCCTGGCCATCGATGTCACGCTGTCACATCCGGTGCGACAATCGGCGTCAATCGATGCAGGGGCCAGATTCGCCAGCAAACCGCTCCGAAGATTTCATCGCGTCGAACCGATCCGAACTGCCGGCTATCGAAGCTGTCGGCCGGGTCATCTCCCAGGAGGACATACTCGTTGCCCTCAATGCTGGCAACCCGCTTAACCACGGCTCGACCCTGGAGCGCAGCCGGCCGTGCCGCCACGATCTCGCCTCGAGATGGCTGCCAGGCGTTGTGGCGACGACGCACGACGACCAGCTCTCCCTCGCGTAGGCGAGGCGCCATACTATGGCCGTAGACCCTCATCAGCGGCATGGCAATGCGGGATCGAACCTGGGATTGTGAAACGAGCGCTACGTCTTTTTCGCGGCTTCGGCCTGTTGGAACATCTCAGCGATCTTCGCCACCGCGTCTATCAATTCCTGGGACTTCGCCCCATCGACGTGCTGCTTGTTGTAGGAGCAGAGCTTCGCCGCTTTCCAGAACGTGTTGTGCAGATCCGAAAATGGACCGGCATTCTCGGGCTTGAAGTAATCACTCCAGAGGATCAACAGTTCCTGCTTACAGACTTGCGCGTGTTGTTCCTTGGTTTGGACCATGCGGACAAGCGTATTGCGGTATTCCAACTGATCGCGGGCTGGAGCAGTGGCGGCGGGAACTGGGAGTTCGGTCAGTTTTTTATTCATGGTATGGACCGTCCGAGCCGCCAACGAGGCCGTCTCAGGCGTGTAGATACCACAGGGGACATCGCAATGGGCGAAGACCGGTTCAATCCCAAGCCATCGGTCGAACAGGCGAGTGAGCTGCTGCGTCAACGACATTGTTCCTCCTCATGTGGGGGGCTCCATCAACTGGGATATCCGCGCAGGAGTGAAGATCCCTTTCATTATAACACGACTGGCCGGGCGGACGAGGCGTGTGACGTATTTGACCACATTTTGCGAAGGATCACAAGCGCGGTTTCAACCATCTGACGCGGCGGGCAGTCACCAGAGACCCTGGCCCACATCTTGGGGCTGCTGCGCACGGGTTCGAATCCAGCTTTCAGTTGATCATAGTGCTCAGGGCGCGCCTCTGAGATGTCGGATTTGGCCGCGGCGCGCGTCGCGACGCGGCGCGTCGCGACCCTGCGAGGGACGACACACTCGAAGAAAAAGAATGCGGCGTCATATCGATGCGCCATGCGCTGGAGCGCATCGCGTCCAGCGGCCTTCGAGAACGTCCCGTCACAGATCACCGACCGGCCAGCGGCGATGAGCCGTTCGGCCCGATCGATCAGCCGCTGGTACACCAGCGCAGACACCTGCGGCGCGTACAAGCCATCGGCGAATCCTTGATGAGGGCGTCGCCGGGCCTGCGCGAATTCTGTGAGCCGGATCTCATCGGTCCGCAACCACGCCGCGCCAAACGCTTCGGCGAGCTGCCGGGCCAGCGTGCTCTTGCCGGTTCCGATCAATCCACCCACCACGACCAGCCGCGGCGGCGCAAACTGGCGCGCGTAGCGCCGGGCGAGCTGAAAATGTCGCCGGGCCAACGCGCGAACCTGCCGGCCCTGCGCGGTGCGCGGATGCTGTTGCCAGGCGAAACCTCGAACCTTCCCTCGCACCAGGCTACGATGGCATTGATAAAATGATAGCATCGTTGGCATTGTGGGATC
The DNA here is from genome assembly GCA_023247275.1 of Candidatus Omnitrophota bacterium. GTDB lineage: Bacteria > Omnitrophota > Gorgyraeia > Aquiviventales > Aquiviventaceae > JAHFGT01. The sequence goes on along the minus strand of JAHFGT010000026.1, from coordinate 1,024 downwards.
GTGCAGACCCTGCTGGTACGCTCTGATCAGCGCGTTTGACAGATCAGCCCGGCCGCGAAACTCCAGGTCCATCGCGAGAAAGCTGAGGTCGTTGACCAGGTCCCCGCAGCGAAACGCCGGCTGGAATTCCACGCAATCGAACACATGCACCGGATCGGTCATACAGATATTTTCGCACCGCAAATCGCCATGCCCGTCGATGATTCGGCCTTCCCGCACGCGCCGAGCCAGCAGCGGCTCCTGGAGCGCCAAGTACTGTCGATACGCCGCTTCAAAATGCTGGCGATCGTCCTCGGACAACAACGTGCCGACAAACGGCTGGCATTCACGAAGGTTTCCCAGCACCAGCTCGCGCACCTGCGCCGGTTGACCGTACCAATTAATCGCGCGACTTCGAGCGGCCTGCTTGAAAAATGGAATCAGTCGCTCGGCAAGTCGAACCATGTCGGCCTGACGCACGGCGCGGTGGGCGACCAGACGATCCAGCATTCGCTGCTCTGGCAATCGCCGCATCTTGACCAGCCACTCGATGACCTGGCCGCGTCCGCCAAGCTGCAACCGGCCATCCACTTCGACAATTGGCTCCACGGTCAGATAGATGTCCGGAGCCAGTCGCCGATTCAGCGACAGCTCCAAGCGGCAGTACTTCAGCCGTAAGGCCAGTGTCGAGGCGTCCAAGAATGGAAACGTGACCGGCTTCTTCAGCTTGTAGGCATACTCGCCGGCGAGGAACACATGGGAGACATGGGTTTCTCGCCGCTGAATCCGATGGACCGGATGCGGATACGACGCCGGTGTAGACAAGAAGTGTAAGAGGCGACCCTCGTGTGTCATGGCGGGCTGACTTATTGTACGACGATCTTCTTCCCTGTCAAAACATGGCGGCTGCGCAATCGGGACAGCCACTTAGAAAACACCAAGTACCAAATACCAAGCACCAAATAAATTCCAAGCACCAAGCTCCAAACGTTTGGAATTCGGTGCTTGGTATTTTCAAGTAGCTGTCCCCGATGACTTTTGGTAG
>JAHFGT010000002.1 GCA_023247275.1 Candidatus Omnitrophota bacterium | reverse complement strand
TAGGACCGCCTAACCTCATCGAGGCCGGCACATTCGGAACGCCTCCGAGCCCCCAAAGACTTTATCCACATATGTTTTTATTCAAACCAAGGCAGGAAACGGTAATAAGGAGATCGAGGCCATCCATTGGCTTTCTTGATATCCGCAAGCAAAACAATGGTCAAACGCAGGTAAGCATTCGCGGAACAGTGTTTGCCGTTGATAAAGAACATTTTCTCAGTTGCTACCACGTCCACCAGCAAATACTGGAAAGCGATAGACAATATATTGGGATTTCGGTTTTAGAACCGAGCTCGAAAAAGACGGCTAACTACAAGAGGTTCCCCGCAAAAATTATTGCTTATGACCAAACGAATGATGTCGCACTTTTCAAGATTGAAAAGTGCACAATTGCGTTCAATGGGCTGCTGCTTGGTAATGCGGAGAAGCTCGAAGAGGGCAACGAACTGATTTACACGGGGTTTCCTTTGGCAACAGAATTTTTATCAATGGGTCTTGGCATTACGCTTGCGTCTACGAAATGCATTGCAAGTGCGATAAAGCGCAAAAGTGCTGATGAAAGTTTGGATTATATTCAGATCGATGCCCATACAAGTTCGGGGAGCAGTGGTTCGCCCATCTTCTCGTTACAAGATGGAAAGGTTATCGGAATTGTTGCTGGTAATTTCGGACAACAATCAAAGACAGTTCAAGATGTCCGAGTACCCGAAATAATGGGAATTATTCGCCCAATCAACTATGGTAAAAAGCTCCTTGAGGACAATTCCGTGAAGTACAGAACATAGCCGCCGCCAAAAAAATCGCCAGCTGGAGCGAGAACAACCGGAAGTGTCCTAAATAGTATCGCCAAGGCTGGCATATTTGGAACGCCTCTCAGTTTTTCGTAAATCTGCTGTGCCGAGTGAACAGTACAGTATGGTATAATTAAAAAGCCTTCAGAGTGTACGTTCACCCGTGGATACCTCATGCCGACGAAGCCGATACCAATTGATTTGACGAGACTCCTGGCCCCCTACCGGGGCGAATGGGTCGCCTTGTCTCATGACGAGAAACGAATCCTTGGCCACGGAAAGACCATTGAGGAAGCTCTGTCGACTGCCAAGGAAATAGAGGGGCGTCCTCTCTTGATGAAGGTTTCAGACGACCTCGGTTTTGTGCTTGTTTAACTGACCCCGCTGAACAGCCTTCCTCCCCCGCCGATCGTTCTTCCGTATACGACAGTTCCTTCTGCCCCAACCGCAGCTTTTCCAAACCGGACGTCGGTTTCTCGCCCACAAGTGCAGACCGTGTTGGAATACCAGGGGCAACCACTTCCATTCAGTTTTGCCAGCGTGATAGATTCTGGCGCGGACTACTGCATGTTCCCGGCTCAGTTTGGAGAGAAAATTGGTATGCCGATCCGTCAAGGCAAACTGCAGTCTGCGACTGGCATTACTGGGTCAGATCTCGCCTATTTCCATGCCGTAGTCGTCTACGTCGAAATCAATGGGAAGGGGTACAAGTTCAACTGTTATGGGGGGGTCATGTATTCGCTCGATCCTATTGGCTTGGGGCTGCTTGGCCGACATGGATTCTTTGAGCTGTTTGCGTCTGTGACGTCTAAGCATAACGCCCATGTGGTAGAACTGGTTCCGGTCGCCCCTCCAAACGCCCAGGGTACTCCATAACATGATGAGAGGCATGTCCCCGACGGCTTTGTCCTCCTTCAACGTGGAGGCGTCCTCAATAGAACCACCTGACTGGCGTTAGGCTGGCCCATTTAGAACATCTCCGTTTTTCTAACGTCGCCCACCGCGTTTCTCGTTGCATTCGCCGACGGCTTCCGCTACACTATGGATACACTAAAGATACACTAAAGATACACAAATGTATCAGCCCACGTATACGATTACCGACATCCTGCTTGGCCGCATCAGCGAAGCCGAAGCGCTCCGGACCAGGATCCAAACGGCCCCTGTCCACGTGGCCTGGCTGGAGAGCATTCGTCTGGAGGCGTTGGTGCGCGGAGCGCACTTCTCCACGGCCATTGAGGGCAATCCGCTCACCCTGCCAGAAGTCGAAGCACTGGCGGGATCCAAGACGGTGGCGCTGAAGGACCGGGCGAAGCGCGAGGTGCTCAATTATCTGGCCGCCCTGCGATGGATTGCCCGACAGCCGACGAACACCCCGGTGACGGAGCCCGCCGTACTGAAGCTTCACCGGCTCATCACCACCGGGTTGCTGGAGCCGAAGGGGGTGGGCGCGTATAAACGCTCCGCCAACGTCATCATGTCCGCGGGCCGAGTTGTCTACCGCCCGCCCGGACCGCACGCGGCCAAATCCGGCACGCGCGCGTTGGTGCGCTGGCTGGAAGGCCCTGGACGAGCGACCCACCCGATTGTGACCTCAGCCTGCGCGCACCACGAAATAACCCGCCTGCACCCGTTCCGGGATGGCAATGGCCGGGTGGCCCGGGCCCTGGCGACCTGGGTGCTGTATCACCGAGGGTTCGATACCCAACACCTATTTGCGGTGGATCAATACTTCAAGGAGGATCACGAGGGATATTACCAGGCGCTCCAGCGGGTCCACAAAGAGGGCGACGATCTGACCTCGTGGCTGGAGTACGTGGCGTTGGCCGTCCTGGACACCTTGCACCGCACCTGCCAGCGCATTGAGCAGTTGGCCCTGCCGCCATCAGCCAAGGGGTTGGCGCTGACCCGGCAGCAGGAGCGGCTGCTCCTTGCGCTCCGGGGCAAGCGGGACATGACGGTGGAAGCGTGCCAGCGCCTGCTGGGGGTCGAACGGGTGCAGGTGTATCGCATCCTGCGCCCCTTGATGAGCAAACGGATCGTGGACAAATCGACCAGCCGGCCTGTTGTCTATCGCCTTGCACCAAGACGGTAGACATAGTAGACATATCAGAGCTCGGAGAGTGGTATCCTCAGCACCTGAGGCGGGCCGGTAGGGCGTTGTGCTATCCACTGATTCCAGGAGGGACGACCGCAATGGCGAAGTGGCTGAACCTCGCTGTGGGAGGAGTCGCAGGCACCTATGCCCGCTATACGCTGGCTGGCGTTGTCTACCAGTGTGCCGGGGCCGCCTTTCCCTATGGAACGCTCGTCGTGAATCTGCTCGGCTGCGCCATCATCGGATTGTTGGCGACGCTGGCTGAAGAGAAATATCTCATAGGCCCGAATGCGCGTGTGCTGCTCATGGCGGGTTTCTGCGGGGCCTTCACGACGTTCTCGACATTCATGCTGGAGACCGCGAATCTCATGAAAGATGGCGAAACGGCGCGAGCCTTCATGAACGTGATGGCAAGTGTGGTCGGTGGCTTTCTGGCCTTCCGGATCGGTGTGTTCGTGGCAGAGATTCTCTGACGCCGGGCAGCGAGAGGGGGAGGGCAACGATGCGGACCGTCCCGCGTGAAGGAAAACTCCTACGGATCTTCATCGGCGAGCAGGACAAATGGCACGGCCAGCCGCTCTATGAGGCCATCGTCCACCTGGCCCGACAGCAAGGACTGGCCGGAGCGACCTGCCTCAAGGGGTTTCTCGGCTATGGCGCAAAAAGCCATCTGCACACCGTCAAATTACTCCGCCTCTCGGAAGATCTGCCCATCATCATCGAGATCGTGGACAGCGCGGAGAAGATCCAACAATTCCTCCCGCAACTGGATCCAATGATCGGCGACGGGCTGGTGACCCTCGAGAAGGCTGAAGTGTTGCTGTACCGGGCGAGTGGGGCAACGCCCGCCTTGTAGCGACCCGGGGTCGATCGCACGCTCAGGCGGCCCTCTGTGTCCTGCGGGTCCCAGGACGGTGAACCGGCTGTTGCAGGATGTGATATGATAAGAAAACAGTCTGCACGACACGCCTAACCAGGCCGCTGTGGAATACCGAAATGTCCAACTCACTTGGTCCTCGACGAAAGGGCATCTCCATGAACTGCGGACAGGCCGTGCGCCGGGTCTGGTGGCTTGCGCTGCTCGGGATGTGCTGCGTCCCAGCGGGATGGGCAGATTCGGATCCAAGTCCGCAGCCGCCCCAGCCAGTTGTTCCATCGCTGAGCGTGCCGCTGCAGATTGTGAACCCACCGACGGTGCCCTATCCAGCGGTGTCCGGTATTCCGCTACCGCAGGGGGTGCTCAAATCGGTGAGTGAGTTAGCGCTCGCGTGTAACGGCGTGTCGCAACGCGCCCAATTCGATCCGCTGGTGTTGTGGCCAGATGGCAGCGTCAAGTCGGTCCAGGTCGCCACGATCATCCAGCCAGGCACGGCGGCGTGCGTCCTCACCAACAGCGCCGACGGGCCAGCTGTTGTGGCTCCGGCGCAACCCGCAGCCCTTGAGCCGGCCACGCTCACATTAGTCAACGCGGCCGACGGAAAGACGTCTACCGGCCATCTGACCTATGCTGTCGAGGAGCACGGGGCGGTGCGCACCGTCACTAAAGGGGTCGGGAAGTTTGTCTCGCCTGATAAGACCGAATGGGTCGATCTGCAAGTCCGGATCTATGCGTACCACGATCTGCCGTTTCGGATCCTGGAGCCAACCATAATCGATCGACGGCCAGAAGAGGACTCGGCCGCCAAACGTCAGGGACGGGCGTTCGAGGCGACCAGCTACACGCTCACGCTGCCGGTCAATCTCTCTGGGTTGTCGTACCGATTTGGCGGGGATCAGCAGATCTATGACGGATTGATCACCGGCGAGCATTCGATCTATGAGACCGGTAGTTTTAAATATCACGACGGCCGCGTGGCCTTCACGTTCGGATACGAAGGGGTCGGGACTGGCCAACGCGCTGATGGCTGGGTCAGCACACCCAAGCTTGGCGTGGCGGTGCGGTATTTCTGGCAGCAGTTTCCGAAGGCGCTCACGGTAACGCCGGAAGCGATTCGGGTCGAGCTCCACCCGCAACGCGCCTCTGATGTGCCCAGGGATACCACCCCGGGTGCGTATGATCGACCCCACACGTTTTACTTCGCCCGCGAGGGTGGGGCGAAGACCTACCAAATTCTCGTCCGCACCGACCCGGCCGACATGGCCGCGCTCAATGCGGCATTTCAAGATCCCCCCCGGTTGGTGGCGTCGCCGGACTGGTATGCGAGCACCGGTGTGTTCGGGCACCTGATTCCGGCTGGCCCGTTGACTGCTGGGTATGATCAGTGGCTCTTCAGCGGGATCTATCGCCCGGTCATCAAGCCGTGGGAGGGGACGCTCGGTCATCCGTTAGGTTGGCGAGATTTCGGCGATCGGATGCGCGGCGGCCACGAGAACGGTCCACAGGGCCAACAAATTCCCTACTTCTATAACGATACGCACGTGGGCGCCAATAAAGAGCTCATTCAATACCTGCGGACGCTGGAGCCGCTGTATTGGTATGTCGGGGAGATCGCGACGCTGCATTTCCGGGATATCGACGTGTCGCACACCGACCGAGGGCCACGGCACTACGGACCAGGTGAGCCGCACCTGTTAGGCCATGACATCATCGATCATGAATGTCGCAACATGCACGATGGCCATGCGCATCTGTCGGCCTTGCCGATCCATTATCTGCTGACCGGCGATAAACGCGATCGGGATGTGCTCGACGAGATGGGCAACTGGCTGGTGCGATTCAGCAAGAAACGGTATCCGCCGAAAGTCGATTCGAAGCATCTCGCTGAGGCTGAGCGGGACTTCGGTTGGCCATTGTACTGTCTGAATGAGCTGTATAAAGTGACAGGAGATCGGCGCTATCTTGAGGCGGGCGCAGGGATCGCGCGGCATCTCATCGCCTGGTGGCAGGTCCCATCCGACCATATCGTCAAGGGTGAGGTCGTGGGCCGCAACGACTGGACCCAAGGGACCGGCTGGTGGTTCATGTACCCGCGTGAGGGCAACTCCGATGCGGAGAAACCGTGCAACGGCACCAATCCCTGGATGGCCGGAGCGCTGATCGGGAATATCATTGTGTTCTTGCAGATGGACGAAGAGCCACTGGTCGACCACCAACTGGCTGACCAGATGCTGTTTCAGACAATGAACTATGTGGTGAAGTACGGGTACAATCGAGAGAAAGGGTATTTCGCCTATACCGAATGCCGGCAAGCCGAAAACGGCGGCGACACGCACATCGTCTTGCCGCTAGCCTATCTGGCCCAACGCCTCAGTTCGGCGCCGCACCCAGAGCAGTACGATACGGCCGATCAATGGTTGGCGATCGCGCAGCACCGATTCAATAAATTGCAGACGCCAAAGACCAGCACCAGCCCAACCGGCTGGTACGGCTACGAACAACTGTTTCCCTGGGATCTCTGGTCGGTTGTTGTCGACGCTGACAAGATCCCGGCAGAATAACTCCTTCCACATAACTTCCCCCACCACCCTCATTCGTCAGTCCCATCCCGTCGTCCATCAGATCATCTCGCCGCTTGGTGTTGCATAATTTTGCGTAACATTGAGTCTCTTGCCACGCGGCGGGGGAATCGCGTATGGTTGGAATGGACGACAAAGGCACACTCCGAGTAATCGGAGCTCGCAAAACCACGGATCCTCACCCCACATGAGTCGGGGAAGGGCAGCCGGGTTGCCATCCGATAGGTTGGCAATCCGGTTTTTTTGTCACCTGTTTCAGTTCACTGACAGACCTCAGGGAGGACGATCGGTAACGGCGCACGTGGTTGCACAACGCTGCGAGGGCCATCATGAGGCATCGATCCTACGGGTGTGCAAGCGTCGTTCGCATTGGCACCGCAGTTCTCTTGACCAGCAGTCAGTTGGCCCTGCCCTCCGCCGCCTCCGCCGCTCCACTCGGATCCTCCATGGCGTCGATTGGGGCGGTGCCCCCGCCAGGCGTCACCGCCGTGCAGAGCTTCCAGCCGGATCTGTTCACCGGCCGCGCGGTCACCTCGATCCCGATCGTGGTCCCGCCCGGGCGTCGGGGCCTACAACCCAACGTGGCCTTGACCTACTCGTCCTCGACCCGCAACGGCTGGCTGGGGGTCGGCTGGTCAGTCGACGTCGGGGTGATTGAACGCAGCACCAAGCACGGGGTGCCCACGTACGATTCCACCGACACCTTTACGCTGCAGTTCCACGGGGTTAGCTCTGACTTGGTGAAGATCCCCGATGGCAGCTACCGCGCGCGCGACGAAGGCGCGTTTCTGCGCTGTCGATTCGACGGCAGCGGCTGGGAAGTGACCGATCCGGCCGGCACCCGCTATCTGTTCGGGCAGACGCCGGCCAGCCGAATCCAGAGCGGCTCGAACATCTTCCGCTGGGCATTAGACCGCGTGACCGATCTCCACGGCAACGCGATGCGGTTCACCTACGAGACGGATCAAGGGCAGCTCTACCTCGCCCAGATCTGGTACACCGAGCCAGCCGTGGGCCCGGACCCATTGAATCACGTCGACTTCGTCATTGAAGACGGGCGGGCGGATATCGAAGTGAGCTACCGCAGCGGCTCCCGGATCGTGACCGCCAAGCGCCTGAAAGGGATCACGGTGTTCGCGCTCGATCGAGCGATTCGCACCTATCTGTTCGGCTATGACTACAGCGGCCGGACCAAGCGCAGCCTCTTGACCGCGATCACCCAGCTGGGGCTCGACGGGTCCAAGCTACCCGCGACCCGGCTGAGCTATCAAGCCGAGCCATTCCCGACGTATACGCGGCTACCGGATCTGGGGCTGACGGTGTCCAGCACCTGGAACACGCTGGCCGGCGACTTCAATGGCGACGGCCTGACGGATCTGGCCTCGTTCGAACGCCCCACCGGGACGTGGAAGGTCTCGCTGTCGCAACGCACCGGGTTCGCCCCAGCGGTCCAGTGGGTGACCGGGTTCGGCCCCGACAAGACCCCGATCGTCGGGGACTGGAACCAAGACGGGCGGGCCGATATCGGGGCGTATGACGCCGGCACCTGGCAGTTTCTGCAGTCCGATGGCAAGAGCTTTCAGTCGATGACGCCGGCGCGGTTCGAAACCTCCCCCGGGATTCCGTTCACCGGCGATTTCAATGGGGATGGCGCCACCGACATCGGGACCTACAACACCTCGAGCTGGAGCTTCGCGTTGCATCGCGGGAACACATTTGTCGTCATCCCGTCCATGACGACTGCCTGGGGTGGGTCTGAATATCAGCCGCTGACCGGGGATTTCAATGGCGATGGGCTGACCGATATCGCCATTGTCTCGCTGGCGACCGGGGGCGTGGACATCCGGCTGTCGGATGGGAGTGGCTGGCTCGGGCCGCAGACCTGGATCAAGGACTTCGGGCCGAACACCGCCCACCTAGCGGCGGATCTCAACGGCGATGGCCTCAGCGATGTGGCCTACTACAACTGGCCCTCTGGCCAGACCATCTATGCCCCCTCTACCGGATTACCCCCGCCGGCGGGCAACGGGTTCGCGGCCCCGCGGGTGGCAGACCACCCGGCGTTGACGCTGCGGACGCTGACCACGCAACTGGAGCCGGCTGACTTCAACGGGGATGGCCTGGTCGATCCCTCGGTGTTCGACCCGACCAGCGGCAAGGGCGAGGTGGCGGTGTCCACCGGCCCAGTGGTGGATCTGTTAACGCGCCTCACCAACGGCGTGGGGGGAACGACGACCCTTGCGTACCAGCCCGCAGCCTGGTTCGACAACACCTCACCGGCCACTGGGCTGCCGCAGTTGCCGTTTAGCGTTCCGGTGGTGACGCAATCCGCGCTCGACGACGGCCTCGGCCATCAATACGTGACCCGGTATACGTATCGGCAGGGGGTGTACGACAGCGTCAGCCAAGAGTTCAACGGGTTTGCCCATGTCGAATCGACCGACCCGGCCGGCACGGTCACCGCGGTCGATTTCTTGCAGGATTCCGCATTGAAAGGCCATGCGGCGCTGACGGTGGTCCGCGATAGCGCCGGCAACCTCTTTACGAAGCAGTCTGCGACCTGGAGTGCGAAGGACCTGTTTCCCGGCGTCCATTTCGCCCGCCTCCTGCAGCAAGAGCAGCTGGTCTACGATGGGGACGCGACCTTCCAGCAGACCCGGCAGCGGTTCGCCTACGACGACTACGGCAATGTGACCCAGGTGTTCGACGATGGCGACGTCGCGGTCATCGGGGATGAGCGCAGCACGCGCACGACGTATCTGGTGAATACGGCCGCGTGGATTGTCGGATTACCTCGCGTCACCGAAACCTTGGATCCTGCCGGCGTAGTCCTGGCCAAGCGGGTGCTGTGCTATGATGGCGCCACCGACTCGAAGCCGATCATGCCGACGAAGGGATTGGTCACTCGGACCGATGCCTGGCTGAAAGAGTCCAACACATACCTCTCGGCGAGTGTCACGCATGATTCCTATGGCAACGTGGCGACCGTGACTAACCCGCGCAACTTCACCACCAAGACGACCTACGATTCCACCGCTACCTATCCGATGACCATGACCAATGCCGTGGGACATGTGGCGCAGGTGACCACCGACCCGAAATTCGGCGTCGTGACGCAGACCATTGATGCGAATGGCCAGGTGACAAAGCACCAGTACGATGTGTTCGGCCGCTTGGCCGCGGTCATTGGCCCGTTGGATTCGGCCGCCTATCCGACGACGCGCATGATCTACCAGCTCGGGTCGCCGATTAGCAAGACGACCAGTTGCACTCGCATTCAATCTGGGGCGACGAAGGAGTTGTGCGTCGACACGTATACCGATGGGCTTGGGCGGGTGATTCAGACCCGCAGCCCGGCTGAAAATCCGACCCAGCAGGTGGTGAGCGGACCTCTCGAGCGTGACAGTCGTGGGCTCGTGGTCAAGCAGTGGCGGCCCTATCTTGATGCGGTCTCCAGCTCCTACGTTGCGGTGTTCTCGATAGCCAATCTGCCTGCACCCATCACGTACACGTATGATGCGGTCGGTCGTGTGAAGGCCGCTAGCCGGCCTGATGGGGCGGTCGTCTCAACCAGCTACAGTGATTGGTCAGTCACCACGACCGATGCCAACGGCCATCGGATTCGCCGGACACAGGATTCATCCGGCCGGCTGGCCAAGGTGGAAGAGGTCAACGGGACGCAGATCTATACGACACTCTATACGTATGATCTCCTCAACCGTCTGATATGGGTCAAAGATCACAACGGCAATGTTACGTCGTTGACCTATGACAGCCTGGGTCGGAAACTGACAGCCACCGATCCGGATCTTGGCCTGTGGAGCTATACGTATGATCCGGCTGGCAATCTGGCGACTCAGACCGATGCGCGTGGCGTCCGGACCGATTTTACGTATGATGCCCTGAATCGGTTGATACAAAAGCGCTATACCGTTCCAGTAGGGAGCAGCACGGTCGCAACGCCGGCCGTCACGTACACCTATGATGACCCGCAGGTGGCGTACAGCAAGGGACGGTTGACCAAGATCTCCAACACCATGAGTACCTCGACGTCTACGTATGACCGGCTGGGTCGCGTGATCACCGAAAGCAAAGCGATCGGCGGGACCACGTATACGATTCGACGCGCGTACGACCTGCTCGGTCGCATGACCGCGCTGACCTATCCGGACGGCGAGCAAGCGCTCTATGCCTACAACGATCAAGGAGGACTTGAAACGCTGAATCTCCAGTCGACCGCAGGAACAGTCCAGCGGATCGTGATCGACAATACGTACAACGCGGCCGGGCAGATCACCAATGCCACGTTAGGCAATGGCGTGACAACCAGCTACACCTACGATCCGGTGACCCAGCAGTTGTCACGGCTGGTGACCCGCACCGCGGCGGTAAAGCTACAAGATCTCTCGTATCGGTTTGATCGGGTCGGGAATGTGGCTCGGATCGACGATACCCTGGTGCCGGCCAATGGACAGCTATTTGGCTACGATTCACTGGATCGGTTGGTGACGGCGAATGGCCCGTACGGTGCACAGTGGTACGGCTATGACCCGGTCGGCAATCTCGTGACCAAGGAAGGGATGACCCTGACGTACGGGACCATCATCCGGCCGCATGCGGTCATCGCGACGTCGGGTGGCATTGACTTTGCCTACGATTCCAATGGCAACCTGATCAAGAAAACGGTCCACGCGACCGGGGCGCTGGTCGCAGCCCTGGCCTATGACGCGGAAAACCGGCTGGTCTCGTATGCTGCTGGCACCAGCACGCGCTTTGGGTATGACGGGGATGGGGGCCGAGTGAGCGTGACCACACCGGCAGGGACCACCCGGTATGTCGGTTCGTTCTATGAGATTCCGCCCCCCGGCGGCGCGAAGAAATATCTCATCGTCGGCAACCAGCGGGTGGCGATGAAGGAGCCGAGCGGATTGCGGTTCTTCCATGCGGACCATTTAGGCTCCACCAGCCTGGTGACTGATGCGGCAGGTCAGGTGGTGGAGCGGGTGATGTACAAGCCGTACGGTGCCATCTTCAGCCGAACCGGAACCACCAACGTAGCCCACAAGTTTACCGGACAACAACTGGATCCGACCGGGCTGTGTTTTTACGGCGCTCGGTACTACGACCCCACACTGGGCCGGTTCATTTCACCTGATTCGATTGTGCCAGGCCCAGGGGATCCGCAAAGTCTCAACCGGTACAGCTATGTGCGCAACAACCCGACCAATCGGGTCGATCCAACCGGCCATTGGTCGTTCCGCAAATGGCTCAAGTCGCTGTTTTCGCCTCGCGAAGTCGCCGAGCGGGCGGTCGGGACGTTTGTGCCGCTTGGAACAGGGTCAGATGCGCAGCAGGCGACCAACGAGGTCGCCACAAAGATTGGTGTGAATCCGACGAGTGTCTCGGCCGGGATGGCAGCCTTGCCACATGTGGCGGTTGGTGACTTTGTCGGAGCCGCGATCATTGCGGCCGCGGGAATCGGAGCGCATGAGCTGCGGATGACCGGCGAAGGGCGCCAGTTGACCCGGCGAGTTGGGCACCAGTTCTTCGACGACGTGCTAGGGATGAGCCCGCGGACCGCCTATATCGCGGCTGCGGTGACGATTGAGGCCGGCGCGTCCATCGCCCTGGAGAGCGCATTGGCGGTTGCACTCTACGGACCGCCGTTGCCCAGCCGGCCGACGGTTGAGGCTGATCTTCCAGCGCAACCCAGTGGCATCTGGCCGTATGGAACGTACCCGCAATTGGGGTATACGCCAATTGGCAATGCACACTATACCATGCAGACCTTGAGCAACGGGGCGATCATCGGGCAAGGACCTATTCAAACCGGGATCTTTAAGTATCTACCGCAGGCGATTCATGTCGGCGCATCTGCGCCCGCTGGGATAGCCGGGGCAGGCCTGCAGCAGTTTCCTGGGGGATGGTGGATCTACGGGACGTACGATGTCTGCCACAGCGCTGCGAATACGACCGTCTTGATGTCCGGCGCCAGCAACACGGTCTTGACGAATGATCTTCACTGGTCCACGGCGCTCTCCACCGCGATTGGTGGCAACTATGGGGGCGGAGTGTACCGGTCCATCGGCGCCGGCCTGTCAGCCGCCAATGAGCAGTAGGGGATCCACGTTCCCCCGCTCGCCTGCCATTGCAGACCGCGATGAGGATGCTATAAGGTGGGCCGTTTGCGCAGCTTATTGAGGACGCGCAGCGGGTGCTGGGCGGAATCCAGATGCCGGTTATGGCCGTCGACCGAGATCTCTGAATTCGCCGACTACTGCTTTGACCCTGCCTGGTGTCGTGGTCTACAATAAGGGATGCCGCGACTGCACAGGCTGCGAGGTCTTGTGATCGCCGGGCTGCTCGGCGTGGCGTCGATCGTTGGCGCTCAAACGATCGATACGACGTTGCTGGAACATGCCTGGCCCAAGCAACGTCAGCGTCAACTCGAGGTCGGCCGATATACGGTTCACTGGCGAGATCGGGTCACTCGTCAGCAGGGTGTCTTGGTTGGTCTGCGATTTCAGACGCCGCTCGGGCAGCAGGCGGTGTGGGATTTGGCGACCGACTATCAGGACATCGGACAGGGCACGCCTGGGGTCACGCAGGTGCGAATCATCGAGCAGGGAGAAGGCCGTCAGCGGATCGAAATCGACGTCAAGGTGTTGTGGAAGCAGCTGACCCTGATCTTCGATGTGGAACGCCACTCGCCTGACACCCTGCGATTTGCGCTGCGCAACCCATCGATCGCGGACTATCGCGGGATCTGTCGGTTTGACCCGATCCCTGGCGGCGGCACCGCCATCGAACTCAGCACGCAATTGAATCCGGCCCGGCCGGTTCCTCTTGGGCTGTTGCTGCTGATCGAGCGGATGACGCTGTTGGAGGGAACCAAGAGCTTTCTGGAAACCTGCGAGCACCATGTGAAGGTGGCTGCCCGTTAGTTTGACACTCTCCCGACGCTCGTCTATAATCTGACCGTGCCGAGCCTGTCATTGGATTTCAGCAAGCTCAAAACCTACCCGGTCGGCTCTCGCAAAAGCAAAGTCAACATCCGCGCCTTTGCGAGCCCTTGCCGCAAAGGGAGCTCCTTCCGTCACTTCTACGACTCGTTGCCCGATTTGTTGGCGGTCCGGGAATTACGGGCCGTTGTCGATGCCATCGTTACAGCCCACCAGAATCGTCGGACCGTCCTGTGGATGTTGGGCGCGCATGTCATCAAGGTGGGCTTAAGCCCGCTGCTGATCGAGATGGTTCGTCGGCGCGTGGTGACCGCACTGGCGCTCAACGGTGCTGGGGTGGTGCATGATTTTGAGCTCGCGTTCATGGGCTCGACCTCTGAGGATGTCGCGGCCGCATTGGCGGATGGCTCGTTTGGAATGGCCGAGGAAACGCACCGGATGCTGAATCAGGCGATCCAGGCTGGGGCGAAAAAGGGCTGGGGCCTTGGCCGGTCGGTCGGGACGATGATCGTGCGCCAGCGGCTGCCGTTTCGTCGGCTCAGCCTGCTCGCAACGTGTCAGGAGCTGGGCGTTCCGGTCACGGTCCATGTTGCGATCGGCACCGACATCATCCATCAACAGGCAACGGCTGACGGAGCAGCCATCGGACAAACGTCGCTGGCCGATTTCCGGCGGCTGGTCAAGGTGGTATCTGGATTAGGCGGCGGGGTGGTCGGCAACCTTGGGTCTGCGGTGCTGCTGCCAGAAGTGTTCCTGAAATCGGTGTCGGTGGCGCGCAACTTAGGATGTACCGTGAAAGATTTTACCGCATTTGATTTTGACATGATCCGACACTACCGTCCGACAGAGAATGTCCTCAAACGGCCCACTCTCCTGGGCGGGCGCGCCATCCAGATTACCGGCCATCATGAATTGATGATCCCACTCTTGGTGCGGGCCATCACAGAGCAGTTGTAACATGTCGCCGGCCACCGCGCTGTTGAACGGATTTCCCGCGCAGTTCCGACGAGCCCGGATCCTCGTCGTGGGCGATCTGATGCTCGATGAGTTCATCTGGGGCAAGGTCAGCCGGATCAGCCCTGAGGCGCCGGTGCCGGTGGTCTGGGTGCAGTCCGAGTCGGTGATGCCCGGCGGCGCGGCCAATGTGGCAAATAATATTTCCGCACTCGGCGGCCAGGTGTCCGCAGGTGGGGTGGTGGGGGATGACCGGTGGGGAACCGAGCTGCTGCACGCGCTGACCGAGCGCGGTGTGGATACCAGCGGCATCCTGCGCACCGCCCGACCGACGACGGTGAAAACCCGGGTGATCGCGCACCACCAGCAAGTGGTCCGGGTGGATCGTGAGCAGCCGGAGCGGCTGCCGGCGGATCGGGTGGGCCGGCTGATCGACGTGGTGAGAAAACGGCTCGATAAAGTCGATGCGGTGATCATTGAAGATTATGGCAAAGGGGTCGTGACTCGGGAGCTGTTGGCGACGATTATTCCCGCTGCACGCGCCAAACGCAAGCTGGTGACGGTTGATCCCAAGCAGGAGCACTTCGATCTGTATCGGCGCGTGACCGCCCTCACGCCGAACCGGGCTGAAGCTGGCGAGGCGGTGGGCCGTGAATTGCGCAGCGACCGTGACGTGCAGCGGGCTGGGGAAGAGATCCTACAGCGACTCAAGTGCGATGGCGTGCTCATCACCCTGGGTGAGGATGGGATGTGTTTGTTCGAGCACACCGGCCGGCGCACGCAGATCCCCACCGTTGCGCAAGAGGTGTTCGATGTGGCCGGGGCGGGCGACACCGTCATTGCCACGTTCACCTTGGCATTGGCCAGCGGAGCCTCGATGGAACAGGCGGCCCGGATCGCCAACTACGCGGCCGGAATCGTCGTCGGAAAACTTGGGGTCGCGATCGCCACCCTGCAAGAGCTGCAAGCCCGATTAGAAGGCCGACCGCTGCCGGCCGTGAAACCACTGCCACCGCGTCGGCTCGAACCTGGACGCCGCGCGGTCGTACCGGCGCAACGTCCTCGACGTGCGAGAGCTTCCTGAGTCCGGATGAGTGCGCTCGTCGTGATCCCAGCCCGGTATGGGGCCGTGCGGTTTCCAGGCAAACCGTTGGCGATGCTCCATGGCAAACCGGTCATTCAGCATGTGTATGAGCGGGCCACGCAAGCGACTCGGGTGCAGGAGGTGTTCGTTGCCACTGATGATGAGCGGATCATGACCGCAGTGGGCCGGTTCGGCGGGCGGGCCGTGATGACCAATCCGTCCGCCCGCAGTGGCACCGAGCGGGTGGCCGAGGTGGCCCGGGCGCATGCGGCCAAGGTGGTCATCAATGTGCAGGGCGATGAACCGCTCATCCGTGGAGAGATGATTGACCAGCTCGCAACATTTTTAGAGCAACATACGGCGATTCCAATGGCATCGCTGAAAACGCGGCTGTGCGATCCGCACCTTGCTGCAAGTCCTCATGTCGTGAAAGTGGTCGTGGATCGTGATGGGTTTGCGCTGTATTTCTCGCGCGCCCAGATTCCCTTCGTGAGACAGCAGACCGCAGACAGCAGACCAGAAACTGAAGCCTCCAGGACACCAACCGCTACGGTCCAATCTCCTCCAGTCTCTAGTCTCCAGTCTCCAGTCTGGTACAAGCACATCGGGATCTATGGTTATCAACGCCATTTCTTGCTCCAGTTTCCTCATCTGGAGCCAACACCGCTGGAGCAGCTTGAGCAACTTGAGCAGTTGCGGGCGCTGGAGCACGGCTACCGGATCAAGCTGCTCGACACAGCGCACGACACCGTCGGTGTGGATACTTCAGAAGACCTCCAATGGGTGGAACGAATTCTCAGAGGTACCCCCGTGTCACATGGCTAAATACATCTTTGTGACCGGTGGAGTGGTGTCCAGCCTGGGCAAAGGCATCGCCTCGGCGTCGATTGGGCTGCTGCTCAAATCCCGCGGGCTGAGGGTGACCCTGCAGAAGCTGGACCCGTACATCAATGTGGATCCGGGGACGATGAGCCCGTATCAGCACGGCGAAGTGTACGTGACCGAAGACGGGGCAGAGACCGATCTGGACCTGGGCCACTATGAGCGGTTCACCGGCCAGACGATGACAAAGGACAACAACGTGACCGCCGGGCGGATCTACTATTCGGTGATCACCAAGGAACGCCGAGGTGATTACTTGGGCGGTACGGTCCAGGTCGTGCCGCATATCACCGATGAGATCAAGCGATCGATCACCACAGTCGGCGATGGGGTGGACGTGGTGATTGTGGAGGTCGGCGGCACCGTTGGGGATATTGAAGGGTTGCCATTTCTTGAGGCGATCCGCCAGCTCCGCAATGAGGTCGGTCGGGGCAATGCGCTCAACATCCATTTGACGCTGGTGCCGTACATCCGCGCGGCGGATGAATTGAAGACCAAGCCGACGCAGCACTCGGTCGGCAAGCTCCGGGAGATCGGGTTGCAGGCCGATATCCTGCTGTGCCGGACCGAGAAGCCGTTCTCCGAGGGGGTGCGCAGCAAGATCGCCCAATTCTGCAATGTCGCCCCTGAGGCGGTGATCCAAGCGCTGGATGTCAAGGATGTCTATGAAGTGCCGCTCGTCTTCAATCGTCAGCACCTCGACGACACGATTGTCCACATGCTCGAGCTGCGCTGCCCGCAACATGATCTGGTGCAATGGCGCACGCAGGTGGTGGAGCGCGCCTTGTCTCCCAAGCGTCAGGTGACGATCGCGGTGGTCGGGAAGTACATGCAATTACAAGACGCGTATAAGTCGATCGATGAAGCGCTGCGCCACGGCGGGCTGGCGAATGATGCTGAGGTCAAGATCAAGCGGGTCGACTCAGAGCAGATCGAGCGCGACACCGCCGCGGCGGTGCTCGGCGATGTCCAGGGAATCTTGATCCCAGGCGGGTTCGGTTCGCGCGGCATCGAAGGAAAACTCGCCGCGATCCGACATGCCCGAGAAATGAAGACACCGTTTCTTGGGATTTGTTTGGGAATGCAATGCGCGGTGATTGAGTTTGCCCGCAATGTGTGCGGACTGGCTGGGGCCAACTCGACGGAGTTTGATCCGAAGACCCCGCATCCGGTGATCAGCCTCCTCGAAGAGCAGCAAGGGGTCACTGCGATGGGCGGGACGATGCGGTTGGGCGCCTCGACCTGCCGGCTCGTGCAGGGCACGCGCGCGTTCGACGCCTACCATCGGCCTCAGGTGCAGGAGCGGCACCGCCATCGCTATGAAGTCAATAACGCCTATCGCCAGCAGTTTACCGCCGCCGGCTTCGTCGTATCAGCGACCTATGAGCCGCCGCGGGGTGAGGCGATGACCGGTGCTGGGGCAGGCGATCTCGTCGAGATTATCGAGCTCAAAGACCACCCGTGGTTTGTCGCCGGACAATTTCACCCAGAGTTCAAGTCTCGACCGCTCGAGCCACACCCGTTGTTCCGCGACTTTGTCGCCTCCGCACTGAAGGGCAGTCAGAAAGAGCACGCCCTAGTTTGATGACCACCACCTCGCCGTCCCAGGTGGCGGTCCATGTGGGTCAGGTGTCGATTGGTCCAGGGCATCCCCTTGTCCTGATCGCCGGGCCGGATGTGATCGAGAGTGAACAGCATCTGGCGTCGCACGCCGAGCGAATCGCCACGATGTGCCGCGCCGCCGGGGTTTCCTACATCGTCAAATGCAGCTATGACAAGGCCAATCGAACGTCAGCCAGCTCGTATCGTGGTCCAGGCGTGAAGGCCGGGTTGAAGATCCTGGCCAATGTCAAACGCGCGCTTGGCGTGCCGGTGCTCAGCGACGTGCATTGCCGTGAGGAGGTCGGACCAGCCGCCGACGTACTCGATGTGCTCCAGGTGCCGGCGTTTCTGTCGCGCCAGACCGATTTTGTCACCGCGGTCGCCAAGGCCGGCAAGCCGATCAACATCAAGAAAGGGCAATTTCTTGCGCCCTGGGACATGCGCCATGTGATCGACAAAGCGGTGCAAGCCGGTAATCGCTCGATCCTCCTCACCGAGCGCGGAGTCAGCTTCGGGTACAACAACCTGGTCTCAGACCTGCGCAGCCTGCAGATTATGGCCGGGTTTGGCTATCCGGTCATCTACGATGGGACACACTCTGTTCAATTACCAGGAGGGCTTGGCACTGTCTCCGGCGGGCAACGCGAGTTTGTCCCGACGCTGGTCCGCGCCGCGGTCGCGACCGGATTCTGCCATGGGATTTTCTTGGAAATTCACGAAGATCCTGATCGCGCCCCCTGCGACGGCCCGAATATGCTCAAGCTCGCGGACTTGCCGATGCTGCTCAAAGATATCCAAGCCATTCGGTCGGTTGTGGCAACGTGATGAGCATCCGGCGCGCGAAAGACGTGTTGAAGATTGAGGCTGAGGCGATTCGCGGATTGATCCCGCGAGTGGGCGCCTCGTTTGAGGCCGCGGTCGAGACGGTGGTGAGTTGCAAGGGCCGGGTGGTGGTCACTGGGATGGGCAAGGCCGGCGTCATCGGCCAGAAAATCTCCGCGACGCTGGCCTCCACCGGGACGCCGAGCCATTGGGTCCATCCGGCTGAGGCGATCCATGGTGACGTCGGTCGGATCACCAAAGATGACGTGGTCATTGCGCTGTCGAACAGCGGGGAAACCGAGGAGCTCACTCGGCTGTTGCCGGTGATCAAGCAGATCGGCGCCCGGCTCATTGGATTGACCGGTCATCCGCGCTCGACGGTGGCCCAACATGCCGATGTGACGTTGGATGTCAGCGTGAAGCGGGAAGCGTGCTCGCTCAATTTGGCGCCGACCGCGTCGACGGCCGCCATGTTAGCCATGGGCGATGCATTGGCGGTAGTCGTGGCTGAGCGCAAGGGATTTAAGGAGCGCGATTTCGCGCTGCTGCATCCTGGTGGACAACTTGGCCGTCGGCTGCTGCTCAAGGTGTCGGATCTGATGCGCACCCGCGCGTCGCATCCGGTATTGCGGGACACCGCGCGCGTGAAAAAGGTGCTCTTGGCCATCACCAAGGCGCGCGCCGGCAGCGCGAGTATCGTGGATTCCAAGGGTCGACTGGCCGGTATTTTCACCGACGGGGATTTACGCCGGCATTTCGACACCGACCCAGGATTGGTCGACCGGCCGGTGCGTGCGGTCATGACCCGCAATCCAAAAACCATCTCAGCAGACCGATTGGCTGCTGAAGCCGCCCGGCTGCTACGAGAGTACCGGATCGACGAATTGGTCGTCGTTGACCAAGACCGCCGCCCGGTCGGGCTGCTGGATGTGCAGGATCTGTTGCGGGCTGGATTCTAGAGAAGAACCGTGAACGGGTGTACAGGTGTACGGGTTGTTCAGCTGCGAATGACCACCCGTACACCTGTTCACCCGTACACGAATCGAATATCGTGACATGCCCTCCACCGCCCTTCGTCCTGAAGAACTGAATCTGCGCGCCGCGCGCGTGCAGCTGTTGGTGCTGGACGCCGACGGCGTCCTGACCGACGGCCGGATCGTGTACGCCGAGTATGGGGATGAGCTGAAGTGCTTCGACGTGCAGGATGGTGCCGCGCTGGTGTTCTGGCACCGGCTCGGGCTGAAGTCAGCCATTATCAGCGGCCGGACATCTCGGTTGCTCAAGCGGCGCGCAAAGGAGATGCACATCGATGTCGTGCAGCAAGGCCAGCTGATCAAGTTACCGGTCTACGAGCGGCTGCTGCGGCGGCTGCGGCTCAGCCATGAGCAGGTGTGCGCAATCGGCGATGATCTCATGGAGCTACCGCTGTTACGGCGCGTCGGGTTGGCCGTCGCGGTGCCCAACGCGGTCGACGAAGTCAAACAGATGAGCCACTATGTCACCCAACGCGCTGGCGGACGCGGCGCGGTTCGTGAAGTGATTCAGTTGATTCTCAAGGCCAAGGGGCTGTGGGATCAAGTGCTCCAGCGCTACCAGTAAAAATCGGGGACAGCCACTCATTTCCTAGAAACCTCACATAGGGAAATGAGTGGCTGTCCCCGATTTCCCGATTTCCTCACAAAAGAACCTCATTCCCGCTCAGCCGCGCCTTACAGAACGTACTCGTTATAAAATTCTCGTAAAACTCTTGTAGAATTTGCGACGGGTCAGGCATACTTTCACCTGGAAGGCAGGTGAGACTGCGGATGAAGAAAAACGGAACCAGCCACCCGGCACAAATCATGACGCTCCGGCAGGTGGCCGATTATTTGGGTCTGCATATCATGACCGTCTACAAGCTTACCCGCGAGGGCCGCGTGCCTGCGGCCAAAATCGGCGGCCAGTGGCGGTTCAAGCGAGACGTCCTGGATCAGTGGCTTGAGACCCAGATGAACCGGCGGCCGAGCTAAGCCGCGGGCGTTCCGTCCTTCGGGACATCCTCGGGACAGGCCATGGCGACACCGTCCACCACAGCCACGCCCGGCAACGACCGTCGTCGATCTCCCCGCTACCTCATGGCGCTGGATGCGCTGTTCGGACCTGCTGATCCCGGACCGATTGCTTATCCCCCAGACCATCTGTTGAAACGCACGATCACCGTTGATTTGAGCCAAGGCGGTGTGTGCCTCTATAGTGATGTGAACATCCCCATGGGCGGCCGTGTCTTCTGTGCCATCACCCTGCCAGGTCGCCAACAACCGATCGCCACCATCAGTTCAGTGAACTGGTTTCAAAAACTTGGACAAGGGCAGGATGGTTATAAACTTGGACTGGAGTTTCTGGAATTTTCGGCCGACCATCGCGAGGTGCTGCACCAATTTCTCGACCATCCCCCGACGACAGAGGTGTCACGATCCAGGACACTGCTATTGGCGGATGACGACGAGCAGCTACAGCACGCGCTGAAGCTGCGATTCGAATCGGCGGGCTTTCGGGTCATTGTCGCCCGTGATGGCGTTGAAGCGTTGCGCCGCACTCGGGAGGAACAGCCGCACTTGGTGATTCTCGATCTCATGTTGCCCCGAATGACCGGGTACGACGTGTGTCGTTTGCTGAAGTTCGACCAGAAATTTCACCACATCCCGATCATGCTGTTCTCCGCGCGCGCCCGTCAAGAAGACGTGGAGACCGGATACGCGGTGGGTGCGGACGCGTATGTGACCAAACCGTGCGACGGTCGGGGACTGATTGCCAAAGCGGAAGAGTTACTCGCGAAACATCGATGAGCTCATTGGACGCCCTCCTCAAAATCAAAGACCACTGGCTGCAGTTGGCTGTCAGCAAGGGGCTGGTGACCGAAGCCGAGCTGATTGCCGCGGTGGCCAACGCGGAGAGCCAGCGGGTGGAAGCCTCGATGCTGCTGATGGCGGCCGGCAAGCTGACCGAACAGCAAGTGGCTGAGCTCAAGGCTGAGGCGGCCGGGGTCGTCTTTGTTGACGTGTCGGATTATCAGCTGGATGCTGAGGCGCTGAAGTTGGTCCCGGAATCGGTCGCGCGCAAGCATCACGTCTTGCCGCTGTACCGGATTCAACAAGCGCTGACGGTCGCCATGGCGGATCCCTGGGACGCGGTGGCGATCGATGCGTTGCGGGCGTGCACGAAGTTGCCGATCATCCATCCGGTCGTCGGCACCGCCGAGGCGATCCGTCGGGGAATCGAGCACTACTACGGCTTGCAGGTCGTCGAGCAAGCCTCGAAGTCCTCCACGGCTGCTCGGGCGCCGCAGACGGGTGGCGGGCCTGCGGCAGACAGGTCACCGTCAGCACTGGTGGCTGGACCGGTCCCGACCGCGACAGACGACGTCTCGATCATTAAGCTGGTTGATGCGCTGATTCGCGAGGCCTTGGACCTCCAGGCCTCAGATGTTCACCTCGAACCTGAGGGAGGGCAGACCCGAGTGCGCGTGCGCATCGATGGCGTGCTCCATGAGCTCAAGCAGTTTCCCATCGGGTTGCACGAGCCGCTCTGCTCACGTCTGAAGATCTTGGCCAAGCTGGACATCGCCGAACATCGACTCCCGCAAGATGGCCACATTGGCTTTCCGGTCGGGTCTCGCGTGGTTGATCTGCGCCTCTCGACCTACCCGACCGTGGCCGGGGAGAATATCGTGATCCGATTGCTCGACTCGGCAGCGTTAGCCTTGCAACTGCCGCAGCTCGGATTCCTGCCGGATGTGCTGGGGCAGTTTCAACAGGTCATTCAGCGGCCGCATGGCATGATCTTGGTTACCGGGCCGACCGGCTCAGGGAAGACCACCAGCCTGTATGCGGCTCTGACCCACATCAACACCATGACGAAGAACATTATGACCATCGAAGATCCGGTCGAGTATCACTTGCCGTTGATCCGTCAGACGCAGATCAATCTGAAGGCTGGCGTGACCTTCGCGACCGGTTTGCGGTCGATCTTGCGCCAAGATCCTGATGTGATTATGGTCGGCGAAATCCGCGATCAGGACACGGCCGAGATTGCCATCCATGCCGCGCTGACCGGGCATCTGGTGCTCTCGACGCTGCACACCAACGATTCCGCCGGAGCGGTCGCTCGGTTGCTGGATATGGGGGCTGAGCCGTACCTATTGGCCAGCACGCTGCTGGCGGTGATCGGTCAACGGTTGGTGCGTCGCATCTGCGCGCAGTGTCAGGAGGGCAGCCGACCCAGCCTTAAGCTGCGGCAGCGCTTTCCAGATCTGACCGTGCTGTACCGGGGTCGGGGATGTGCCGCGTGTCGCCAGACCGGATTCCAAGGACGCCTGGGCATTTTCGAATTACTCCTCGCGACCGAGTCGTTCCGCGAGCCGATCACATCCCGGGCCAGCTCCGACGTCCTCAAACGACTGGCCATCCAGCACGGCATGCGGACGATGCGGGCGGATGGCTTGCTGAAAGCGCAACAGGGATTGACAGCGTTGGACGAATTGGACCGTGTGGTTCCGGCCGAGCTGGCCACAGAGCGGTGAGGCGGATTTCATCGAATGGCGCAATTGGTAACGCGGACAGCCAGCAGGACCTCGGTGATGCGGCGTGCCGGCGTGCGCGCGCAGCGGTTCATGCCGCTCTGGCTCCGTCGCGATGGCCATGGCCCGGTGACCCCGACCGACGGCTATCTCTTCACCCGCCAACTAGCGGTCCTGCAACGCGCCGGGGTGCCACTGCTGTCCAGCTTGAGCGCGCTCCAGCGGCAGCTGAGTTCGCCCAGCCTCCGGCGTGTCCTGCGAGGCGTGCATCAGGATCTGTTGGAGGGCAAGACGCTGTCCCAGGCGCTGGCTCGGTATCCGCGGATCTTCAATCCGGTCTATATCGGGCTGATCAGGGTCGGTGAAGCGTCTGGGTTGTTGGAGAGCGTGTTGCAGCAGTTGGCACGGCTCATCGAATGGGAGATAGAACTGCGGCGGCGATTGATGGAGGCGTTGTTGTATCCAGCCATCGTGATCTTTTTCCTTTCCGTCGCGATGGTCATCATGGTCACGTTTGTCATTCCGCGTTTTGCCGAGATGTTCCGATCGTTCCGATTGCAACTGCCCTGGCCGACCCGCCTGCTGATCCTTGTCAGCGATCTGGGGACGCGGTATGGCTGGGTGCTGCTGCTTGGACTGGTCGCCCTCGTGGTAGGCCTTCGATCGTATGGGCGCACCGATGCGGGGCGGCTACGCTGGCACACGCAGCAGCTCCGGCTGCCGATCTTCGGCCCGTTGCTGCTCGAAGTGGCGATGGCTCGGTTCGCCCGAGTGACCGCCGCGCTCAATCGCAGCGGCGTGCCGATGCTCGAGACGCTGACGCTGGCGGGCGAGAGTGTGAACAATGTGTACGTTGAGCAGCGGGTCCAAGCGGTCGCGGATCGAATCCGTGGCGGTACCTCGCTGGCGAGTGCGGTGGGGACCGAACCGGTCTTTCCGGCCATCGTGACGCAAATGATCGCGACAGGGGAAGAGACCGGGCAAGTCGATGAGCTGTTGCAGCATGTGGCAGAGTACTATGATCAGCAAGTCAGCTCAACCCTGAAGCAATTGCTGACATATCTTGAACCCGTGCTGATTGTTGTGGTAGGCTTGGGAGTATTGGGGCTGGCGGTTGCGGTCTATCTGCCGATGTGGGACATGGTGCGGTTGTTCAAACAACCGCACTAAGCCGGTTCACCCCGTACCACGGAATTGCCGCCGACGACGGGATGAAAGTCGTGCAGGACTCGCAGTGGTCTTCCCCGCTGCCGCGGCTGTGAAGCTCATGGTGCGGGGTTCACGAACGAGGAGGGGAAGGATGGGGAACCATCAGGGGCCAGGCCGTGCGTTCACGCTCGTGGAATTGGTGATCGTCATTGCCATCGTCGGGATTCTCGCCGCCATCGCGATCCCGCGATTCGTGGATATCCGCACCGAAGCGTACGATTCTCGCCGCGACGCCATCGTGGGATCTGTCCGCGCCGGAGTCATGACCACCGCAGCCAAGAATCAGGTCGGAGGCGGGGCCGGCACCTTCCCGCCGAACCTGGAGGCGACCTGGAACGGCATTACCGGCGGCACGCTCGAAGCCAACGGGACCGTGTGCACCACAAAAGCGTGCTTTGAATTGGTGATTCCAGGTGGGATCCTCGACTCAACGTGGACCCAGACCACCGCGACCAGCTATACCTTCACGAACCCTGTGTCCTCGACGTCGACGACCTATACCTATTCATCGACGAACGGCACCTTGCAGTAACTGCGTGTGGTCCCGGTCGGTGGATAACGACAGGGAGAAGACGTGGCACGCCATCGTAGGCCAGGCCGTGCGTTCACGCTCGTGGAATTGGTGATCGTCATTGCCATCGTCGGGATTCTCGCCGCCATCGCGATCCCGCGATTCGTGGATATCCGCACCGAAGCGTACGATTCTCGCCGCGACGCCATCGTGGGATCTGTCCGCGCCGGAGTCATGACCACCGCAGCCAAGAATCAGGTCGGAGGCGGGGCCGGCACCTTCCCGCCGAACCTGGAGGCGACCTGGAACGGCATTACCGGCGGCACGCTCGAAGCCAACGGGACCGTGTGCACCACAAAAGCGTGCTTTGAATTGGTGATTCCAGGTGGGATCTTGGATTCCACCTGGACGCAGACTACGTCGACGACCTATACCTTCACCAATCCTGTCTCTTCGACATCCAAGACTTATACTTATTCATCCACCAACGGCACATTGCAGTAAGTTATCCGGTCGTATCCAACCTCCGACGGCGGGCTGGCTGCTAGCCGGCTTGGTCATCCTCATTGTCATCGTCGCGCTTGCCGGAACCGGCCTTGCGATTCTCTTGGCCGAACATCTCAAGCGCGCGAGCCTGCAGCAACAGCAGGCCAAGGCCATCTATCTGGCCCAAGCCGGCGTGATGCAAGCCGCCTATGATGTCCGCTTCGATGGGCCAGGAGGAACCGATGGCAACAACATCCGTCTCGGCGAATATCCCGTGCCGGCGGATTTAGGCGCGCCGGGTCCGGTGGATGACGATGTGTTTATTCTCGGCGGCCAGGCCGGAGATTTTCTCTTGGCGGCGATGATTCCGGCCACATTCGCGACCGCGCCGGCCGGCAGCTCATGCGGCGGAACCCAGCGCCACCGATTGCAAGACTGGACGCTGCGCAATGTGCTGCAGAGCGACACACCGCCTGATGGAATGGTCGTCGGGTTCAACCAGGTGAGCGTGCAATGGGATCCTGTTGGAGCGGGTGAGGGGGTCGTGCGGCTGGACATTAATGGCAACGGGGCGGATTGGCGATCAATTGGCTGCGCTCCGATCGGCTCGGGTGTGCCGATTGCGATTCCCACGCAAACGATCGCGGCCAGTGATCTGTGGACGAGAAACCAGATCTGGTTTGCCACGACGACCATGACGACGAAGAACTGGATCGAGATCACCTTCACGATGACAGACGGTTCGACCCGCCGCGCGCGATTTGTCCCGGCCAATCCGACCCAGTCATCGGCGAATTTCACGATCAAGGCGGTCGGCGAGGTGCGCCGAGGTCAGTTGCCATTTCCGGTGTGGCGCCGGTTGCAAGCCGAATACCGGCTCAATGACGACGATGTCTCGATCACCGACCTGCAGGAGATCGCCACCATCAGCTCAGACCCCTCGCCGGTGAGCGACCGGCCAGGATGGCAAGAGCTGAAGCAGCGACAACCATGACTCACCCAGGCCGGAGCGGACTCACACTGGTGGAGCTGGTCATCGCCATTAGCCTGTCGGCGATCATCGGGCTGCCGGTCGGTGTCTTCATCAGCGAGTATCTGCGCGGGGCCTTGCAGATTCGAGAGATGACCATTGCGATGAGCTTGGCACGGGACGAGATGGAGCGGCTCGACAGCCTCAACGATGTCTGCCACGCTGACTTGGCGCTGACGAGCGCAAGCCCTGCGCCGACCCCGAGCTACTGGCTTGGCTATCCATATGCCTTAACGCGAATTGTCCAGTGTCAGGCCGGTGACTGCACGAACAACTGCGCTACACCGGCGAATGACCGCAATGGAATCAAACGCATTGAGCTGCGGGTGACCCGCACCGGCCGCGGCGAATTACTGGCGGCCGTGGTGACGTACCGAACCAAGTTCGTCCTCTGGGGATCGTAGCGCTATGCGATGGTCCTCTCGCAGGCAGGGCCCTGCTTCCCAGGGAACTCGATTCGTGAACAAGTGTACCGGTGAACAGGTGGACGGATCGCCAACACCTGCGGATCGACGACCCGTGCACCCGTACACCTGTTCACCCGTACACGAATCAGTTCTTGCCGGTCGATGTCAAGGGGGATGGACCTTACCAGAGCTGGTGCTCGTGCTGGTGATTGCCGGAGTGCTGTTTGCCTTGGTACCGCCAATCATTCTCTTCGGCGTGCGGACACTGGTATTTGTGCCCAAGGCGGTTGCCACCGACCATGTCGCCGCTGAGGTGATGCAGCAACTGATCGAAGGGGGATTCTCGACGCTGCCAGGCCAGGCTGATCCTATCCGTGGTTTGCGCTTTGCGATCCGCCGGGTGCCGCTCGGCGGGACCGGGCTTCAACCGGCGCTGTGGCTGACCGAGGATGTTCGGGTGGGATATGTGAGCTCTGATGGCCAACTGGTGCTGGTGCGCCTGAACACGATCAACGCGGCTCTTGCGCGGGCGTTGGTGCCGGCTGGGACCACGTGTGCCAGCGTGCCGGCCGGGCCGACCGAGGAGCTGGTGCCGTATGACGCGCTGGGCAGCGCCCGCGTGCTGGCGTCAGGTCCGATGTTTCAGTATCGCAATCAGGCCGGTGCGTTGCTGACGCCGGCCTGCCCCCCTGATCCGGCGATCCGCCGCGTTGATGTGGCGATGGTCGTGCAAACCGGCAATGGCGTGTTTGAGGCAGGTCAGGCGAGTCAATCCATGCGGTCGTCTGTTGCGATTCGAATCCCGTGATTCATTCCATGCACACTCCCCGGGTGCGGATTGGAATCGAATTCAGCCCGATGGCGGTGCGGGTCACCCAACTCATCGAACACCAGGGCCGGCGGCGATGGTGGTATGGCGAGCAAGCCTTGAATGATGTGGCTGATTCGGATGCGATCGCTCAGCGGCTGGCCAGGCTGCTCCAGCCGCTGCGGCGGGATCGGCTCACGGCCCAGATCGTCCTGGCAGCACCGCTGGGGTTGATTCGGAGCGTGACCGTGCGAATCGATGAGCCAAGCCAATTATCCGCCGCGGTGCAGGACCGGTTGCCTCCCCTGTTGCCGTTTGACGCTGAACAGGGACAGGTCGCGTTCCAACTGCGACGCCAGCAGCGGATGGCCGACCAGCTGGAATGCGATGTCGTGGTGGCCGCGTGCGAACAAGCTGCGCTGCAGCAGCAGCTCGAGGCGCTGTGGCAGGCTGGGTGGATTCCCAGCGCTGTCGTGCCGTCGGCCGTCGCTCTGGTCACGGTCGGTAAAACCCTTGGCGTTGTGGACAAGGACGCGATGGTGATGATGGAGATGGGCGGCGAGCGCACGACCATGGTGTTGGTCGATTCCGGCGAACCGATCTATGCCCGGGACGTGAGCCTGGGGATGCGCCATGTCTGCGAGGCGCTGGTGCACGGGCTTGCCGATCAAGGCGGAGGCTCCATCTCCCTCGCCGAGGCGGCGACATTGATTGAGCGGCTCGGTCTGCCGGCGAGCCCGCAACCCTCTGTGCCGCTGTCAGCCGAGGCTGGGGTCGCGGAATCGATGTCCTTCGAGGGGGTTGGCGGTCAGGTGTCGGCCACGATGTATTTCTCAATCCTTCAGCCCATCCTTGAGCAGCTGGTCAGTGAGCTGCGCCGGACCATGACGTTTGGTGCGCAGACCACCGTGTCAACGCTGCCACAGCGTCTGCTGATCAGTGGGGATGGGTCGCGGATTCCACACAGCGATCGCTGGTTTGCTCAACAGCTTGGCGTGCCGGTGACGCGACTGTCGTGCGAACCATTGGTCGGCGCCGCAGGTGCGGCTGCTGCTGTCGCGTGCGGATTGGCGCTGCTGGGTCGTCCGAGCGAGTTAGATTTGCACATGCCGCTGTTTCGCCAGCGACGACAATGGTGGCGCGTTGCGGCGCTGCTCAGCGCGCTCTTCATGGTCCTGACGGTGGGGCTGTGGTTGGGTCTTGGTTGGCAGGGGATCCAAGCGCACCGGATGAGTCGACAATTGGCAGCGGTCAACGATCGGTGGATTGCCATCCAGCCGCTGGTGACGCTGCAGCACACGATCGAGCATCACACGCATCTCATGGAGCAATTAGTCACTGCGCACGGAATCCCACCCTCGTGGTTTCGGCGACTGGCGCAGGGATTTCCCAGCGCGGTGCGGTTAGCCTCGTTAGCCATTCAGCCCGACGGGCGCGTGGCCATGACCGGCGAAGCGCAGGGACGCGAGCAGACCCCAGATTCGACCGTCTCCAGTTTTGCCTTGTGGCTCGAGCAGTCCAGCCTGTGCCGTGATGTGCAGCTAGGGTCGACCCGACGGGTCGGCACGAACGAGGAGCTGGTGGAATTTCGGCTGAGCTGCCAGCGTCGCTGATGAGGCCGAGTCGGACGCACCGGCACCTCACCCAGATGGGGCAGCTGTTGGTGACGGGTGTGGTCATGGTGGCCAGTTGGTGCTTCGGCTACGCCCCCATGCGAACCGCACGGGTGCAGCATCGTCAACAGCTCGCAGAGGCCACCACCCAACTGGCCAGGGTCGATGATCTGGTCCGCCCGTTTGGCAGCGAAGCGGCCTGGAGCGCAGCCGCCCAACAACGACTCGCGGCATTGCAGGCGCGGTTTCGCCGCTACGATGAGCTGCCACAGTTGCTGGAAGCGCTCGTGCAAACATTCAAATCGAGCGAATTGCGGCTCGTGGACGTCGGGCAGGGCAACGTGGAACAGGCCCACGTCGGCGACCAGCCGCTCGTCATCGATGGCGAGCCAAGCTTGCGGTTGCCGGTGACGATGGTGGCCGAAGGTCGATTTCGCGCGTTGCTCGCCGTCCTGGACCGGCTTGCCGCGGACACCTTTCCTGGCGTGGTGACCCTTGACCATGCGGAGATCCAACTCAAAGAAAAGGGGACCGGTGTGGTGACCGCGCAATTGCAGTTGGAGCTGTATGTCATGGGCGGTCGCCCAGACCCTCCAACCGTTCCGACACAACCGACAGCCCATGAAGAGTGATCCGCTCATGGTGGTGGCGGTGTTGGCCGTGATGATGCTGGGGGGTCAGCTTCAAGCAGAAGAGCGGGACCCATTTGTCTTCGGACCTCGGAGCCCGGTCGCTGCGCAGCCAGCCGCGCCGACGTTGGATGGGATTCTTTGGGATACCCGACGCCCATTGGCGATCATTGGTGAGCAAACCGCAGGCGTTGGCGATACCGTGTCTGGATGGGAAGTTGTTGAGATCCAACAGCACGGCGTGGTCCTCCAGCGCGGCGGGCGTCGAGAGGTTGTTGCCCCTGGACACCCGATTCCGAGTGAATAGTGGCGGCCACGATCGGCTCCTCGCCCGGTCCTCAGATTCCGACATCACGGTTTCCGCTCGTTCAGGTCCTGATCCTACTCGCCGGGGTCTGGGCCTATCACAACAGCTTCACCGGCCCGTTCATCTTTGATGATCAGCACGTGATCGTCAACAATGCCCACCTGCGCCACCTGTGGCCGATCTGGGACACGGTCAGTGTGCCCTTGTGGGCTGCGGCCGCCTGGCGACCTGTCGTCAATCTGACGTTCGCCATCAACTATGCCCTGGGAGGGTTAGATGTGCGCGGGTATCACGTCACGAATCTCTTCATCCATATCGCCGCCGCCTTGACATTGGCCGGTGTGGTTCGGCGTCTGCTGCTCAGTCCTCGGGTGCGTGATCGGTGTGAACGCGAGGCCGCATGGGTGGCTGGGGCCGTGGCGCTCTTGTGGGTGGTGCATCCGCTCCAAACGGAGAGTGTCGACTATCTCTGCCAGCGAGCCGAATCGCTGATGGGACTGTGGTATGTGGTGACGCTGTACGCGGTGATCCGTGGCGCGACGGCGACGAATTCCCGCGGATGGTCGGTGATCGCGGTGCTCGCGTGCGCGCTCGGAATGGCGACCAAGCCAGTCATGGTGACAGCGCCAGTCACGGCGTTGCTCTGTGATCGGGTGTTCTTCGCCGATTCCATTGGGCAAGCCTGGACTCGACGACGCGGGCTGTATCTGGGGTTGCTGGCGAGTTGGAGTGTGCTGATCGGCCTAGCGATCTTTGCGTGGAAGGCGTATGGCCCGAGTGCAGGGTTCGCGTTTCATCGAATGACGCCGCTGGACTATGCGCTGACCCAGCCAGGCGTCATCGTGCACTATCTTCGGCTGGCGCTGTGGCCGGCGCCCTTGTGCTTCGATTACGTCTGGCCAGTGGCTCGGACACCGGCCGCCATCGTGCCGCCTCTACTGGTGGTGAGCAGCCTGGTGGGGGCCACGCTGTGGGCGCTGCGGGTTTACCCATCGCTCGGATTCGTGGGCGCCTGGTGTGTGCTCACTTTGGCTCCGACGTCGAGCATTCTGCCCATCACCGATCTAGCGGCTGAACATCGCCTGTACCTGCCGCTGGCTGGTGTCATGGTCCTGCTCGTGATGGGAGCCCTGGTCCTGCTGCGGCCGCTTGAGCGGCGCCACGCGGCTGTTCGGCGGTGGATCGCCGGCGGGGTGGTTGGCCTCGTCGTCCTGGGGCTGGGTTCGCTGACCATCCGTCGCAATGCGGTGTATCGCAGTGAGATCACCCTGTGGGCTGATGTGGTGGCGCACCGGCCAGGGAATGCCCGAGCACACAACAATCTGGGAAACGGATTCGAAAAAACCGGCAACCTACAGGCAGCGGCGACCCACTACACCGAAGCGTTTCGGTTGGATCCTGCCTATGCCGAAGCGCACAACAATCTTGGCGACATCCTGGCCCAGCAGGGCCGGGCGCCAGAGGCGTTGACGCAATTCGTTGAGGCTATTCGGTTGAAGCCCTCGCTGCCAGATTCCTACAATAACTTGGGCAATCTACTACTCCGTGAGGCAAAAGTCCCAGAAGCCGTCCTCGAATATGAACAGGCGCTGCGGCTGAACCCGAACTATCCAGAG
Organism: Candidatus Omnitrophota bacterium; assembly: GCA_023247275.1. GTDB lineage: Bacteria > Omnitrophota > Gorgyraeia > Aquiviventales > Aquiviventaceae > JAHFGT01. The sequence continues at coordinate 67,810 of JAHFGT010000002.1, read as the reverse complement.
GCGCAGAACAATCTCGGAGTGGCGTTGTGGCAGCAGCAGCGGGGCCAAGAAGCTCTCCCGCACTTTACTGAGGCGGTGCGATTAGATCCAGCATTCGCCGAAGCCCACCGCAATCTTGGCATCGCGCTGGTGGCCCAGGACCGGCCGGCAGAAGCCGCCCAGCAGTTCGCTATCGCGCAACAATTGAGCCACACCTCTGACCGCAGCACCAGCCGCCAGCAGCCCTGATGCACCAGCTCGGACAACGGGTGGCGGTTCGCGCTGGTCTGGCGATCTTGTCAGTTGCGGTGACCCTGTCGACGGTCGAGCGTATCTTGCAATGGCGTGAATCCAGCCAGTCGGGTGTCAATCTGCAACAGCTCACCGGATCAAACGTGGATTCGCTCATCCATCGGCAGGCCAACGATCCTGTTCGTGTGCGGTTCTTTAATGGGTGTTTCCTGGATCATACGCTGTTGCACCAGGACCCGGTGTTGGGATACGTCAATGTGCCGAATAGCGATGGGTATTCCATCCGGATCTATGGACGCACCAATCTGGTCGTCCGACAGACGTTTGATCTCTCGCAGCTGCGTCAGCCAGGCGTCCGGGTCGACGTGGCGCCGTTCCATATCAATGCGCTGGGAAACCGAGGAGCCGAGTCTGACTTTGCCAAGCCGGCTGATACGACGCGGCTCGTCTTCCTCGGAGACTCGGTGACCTTCGGCTATTATGTGCGAGATGAAGAAGCGTATCCGGCGGTGGTCGCGGCCCGCTGGCAGGCCAGTTTATCGTCGTCGCGCCATGTTGAGGAGATCAATGCCGGTGTGTCAGGTCTGAACGTCGACCAGATTTTCTGCCATCTCAGAGAGCGCGCGCTCAGTTGGTCACCGGATGCGGTGATCTGGGGATTCTATGTCAACGACCTGGTGGAGCCGGAAGCGGATGTCTTGTTCCCGGTCCGGCGATTGGGCGGCTGGACCTGTCTCGATGAGACCGCGCTGGGGCGCCTCATCGAGCGTTGCCTGTTGGCGAGCCGGTGGGGATTCTCGCTGGCTGTTGATGGACAGCACCCGGTCAATCAAACGGTTGAGCAGGCCTGGCGCCATGCGGAGATGCTGGTAGAGGAGTCGCACCGTCTGTTGGAGGCGCGTGGAGCGACATTGATTCTGGTCGCGATTCCATCAGCCATTCAACTGGGTCGTCCCTGGACCAGATGTTCGTACCAAGAACGGCTGCGGCGTCTGTGCGCTCGCCACGACATTGGATTTGTCGATCCACTGCCATTATTGGAATCGGCTAGCCCGGCCACCAACCTCTACGTCTCTGGGGACCTGATTCACCCCAACGCCCAGGGGCATGCGGTGATCGCCTCAGCGATTGTGGAAACCCTCGCAGCGCACCCTCTCCAATGACAGGGCCTTCCGCCTCGATTGGTTACCAGCCAGCTTGACGCTGCCAACCGTGTCCCGTAAAATAGTTTGTTTACACCCAGATGAAACATCCCATCCAACGACGTCTGATGTATTTGCTGTTTCAGGGCTTGCGAGGGCTCGCCCAACTGCTGCCATTTTCGGTGGCTCGCCGGCTCGGGAAAGGGGTTGGGGCCGCGGCCTATCTGCTGCTGTCAGGCCAACGTCGACTGGCGCTGGACCATTTGCAGTATGCCTTCGGGGACTGGTTGACGCCAGTGCAGCGCCGCCACACCGCCCGGCGCGCGTTCATGAACCTGGGGCAGAACGTCTTAGAATGGCTCGCCTTATCTGGGGTGAGTCAGCAGCAGATTCAACGCTTGATCACCAGTGAAGGGGTGGAGCATCTGCGGGCGGCGTTGGCCAAAGGGGATGGGGCGATTCTCATCAGCCCGCATTTTGGGAACTGGGAGCTCGTCCCGATTTATTTGCGCTCGTTGGGGTTTGAAGGTGTGGTGCTGGCCCGGCGCCTGCGATACGCTGAATACGAATCGTTTCTGATTAATCTGCGCGGGCGCCGCGGGATCCCGACGCTGGCGCGCGGGGCGCTCAAAGAGGTCGTTCGCGTGTTGCGCGCCAATCAGATGGTCGGGATGCTCCCGGATCAGGACATGGACAGTTTGGAAGGAATTTTCGTCAACTTTTTCGGTCATCCCGCGTACACCCCCATTGGTCCGGCAGCGTTGTCGGTCATGAGCCGGGCGCCGATCGTACCCTGTTTTCTTATTCGCGAACAACAGCGGTTTCGTCTGGTGATTGAACCGCCGCTGTCTGCGCCATCGGGTGGCGAGCGTGACCAGGCCATCGCGGCATTAACACAGCGTTGGAGCGATGTGATGGAATCGTACATCCGCCGGTATCCAGACCATTGGGTTTGGATGCATCGACGGTGGAAGACGCAGCCATCCGCCGGCCAGGCCAGGCCCCAGTCCGGCGCGAGCGTCCCAGACGCTGCACGCTCGACCACGCCCGCGCCGTCTCGATCAGAGATGTTCAACACGACGACGGTGTCCTCGGCCAGTAGGCCGCTGGGTCACTTGGCGATAGGACTCGTGTTGGGCGGCGCGCTCCTCTGGTCGGCGATGGGGTGCAGCAAGTCCTCCCTCGGGGTCGGCCATCCGGACGTTGAGGCGACCGATCCAGCAGCCCCGGCACAGGAAATGAGCCGGTTTGTCCTGACCGGATACCAAGACGATGGCAGCCGGCGATGGGAGCTGCACGGGCACGGGGCCACGATAGATGAGAACATCGTGACGATCCACCACCCGGATGCGATCGGTTATGATATCGGCCGCACCGCCTACTTGACTGCTAGCGCAGCGCAGGTGAACCAAACCGATCGGCATGTGCGTCTAGAGCACGAGGTGACGGTGCACACGACCGAGGGGGTGTGGCTGACCGCGCCGATTCTTCATTGGATCCCAGATCAAAACCGCGTGGCCACCGATGCGCCGGTGAGAATCGAGACCGACCATGTGTTGCTGCGGGGGCGTGGGGCCAATGGCCTCACACAACTCAAGCAGCTGACGCTGTTGCAGGATATCGAAATGGTGCTCAACCCGACCGATCACGAGCTGTCCGATGAGTCGCCGCGGCATGTCACCATCACGTGCGACGGTCCGCTCTCGTTCGATTATCTGCACAACGTGGCGATTTTCGAGCAGAACGTCCATGTCATCGATCCCAACGGGGAGCTCTTCTCGGATCGACTGGTCGCCTATCTGAATCAGCAGAGCCGCACCATCCGCTATGCCGAAGCGACCGGGCATGTGCGGATTCAGCAGCAGCAGAATACCGCGGTGAGTCAGCGGGCCGTGTACGAGCCGGCGATTGGGAAGATCACCCTGGTCGGCAAACCGTTGCTCACGATTTTCCCTGACACCGATCACCCACAACCCTCGCTCGGAGCGTTGTCGACTGTCGAATCCCGCGCCGAGAATCTCGAGGGCGCGCCCGATGCGGCGAATCGATTAGCGTCCCCAACTCCTCCGGTGTTGCCCCCAGATCCTGCCGTCTCCCCAGGCCTGCCGGCCGCGCCCCCGCCAGAGACCGCGCACGGTCAACCGGGTCAGTGAGTCCATGCAACTCCTCCAAAGCGAGCAGTTGGTCAAAGGATACAATGGGCGGCCAGTGGTCGACGGGGTCGATATCCGAGTCAGCCGCGGAGAGATCGTGGGCTTGCTCGGCCCTAACGGTGCGGGGAAGACGACAACGTTTGCGATGATGGTCGGCTATGTCCGGCCGGACGGCGGGCGCATCCTCCGCGATGGGCAAGACATCACAGAGATGCCGATGTACCAGCGGGCGCGGACCGGCATCGGATACTTGGCGCAGGAGCCGTCAATCTTCCGGAAACTCACCGTCGAGCAGAATATCTTGGCCGTCCTGGAAACGCTCGAGATCTCTCGTGGAGAGCGGCGCCGGCGGTTGGACAGCCTGCTCAATGAGTTGGGGATTACGCACTTAGCTCGACAGTGGGCGTACACCTTGTCTGGGGGAGAGAAGCGCCGGCTGGAGATTACGCGCGCGCTCGTGACCGACCCGAAATTCATCCTGCTGGATGAGCCGTTCTCCGGGATCGATCCGATCACCGTGTTTGAAGCCCAGGAGATCATCCGCGAGCTCAGAAAACGCGGGTTGGGAATCCTCTTGACCGATCACAACGTCCGTGAGACATTGGAGATTACCGATCGCGCCTACATTATGGCCGAGGGTCGAGTACTGATCGCCGGCACGGCGCATGAGTTGATCACCGACCCTCGCGCTCGGGAGATCTATCTCGGCGAGAAATTCCGCTTGTAATCGCCGCCCCAACGCCATAACCCATTACCACGACGAGGGAGGAGTCTGCGTGTTCCGTCAACCGACACCATCCGATCCACCCGCGTCCGCCGATCATCCACCCGCGATGGGCGATGCATCGATGACTGAAACCGCGCCGTGTCAGAAAGCGGTCCGCGTGCACGTGAAGCAGGAGGCGATCGCTCCGGTGCGGTCTGCCGTCCTGGGTGAGTTTCGACGCGAGGCGACGCTGCCGGGATTCCGCAAAGGCAAGGCCCCGGTCGCGCTGGTCGAGCGTCAATACGCGAAAGCGATCCAGGACGAGACGCTGCAACGCGTCACGCGCGAGGCCTTTGAGCAGGCAGCGCGAACCCACCATCTCAAGCCGGTCGGCCCGTTTGAGCTCAGCCGGGCCGATTTTAGCGACGCAGACGGATTGACCTTGGAAGCCACCGTTGAAGTCGAACCGACCTTCACGCTGGGCGACTACGCGTCTATTCGAATGGTGACGCCTGCCATTGCCGTGAGTCCTCAGGACATTGAGCAGGGCTTAGAGCAGTTACGGCAGTCGATGGCGCAGCTGGTCCCAGCGAAGGAAGGGGCGGAAAAAGAGCGTCAGGTGCCAGCGCTCGACGACGAGCTGGCAAAAGATCTTGGATTTCCGACGCTGGACGCCCTGCGGCAGCATGTGGAGGCGAAGCTGCGTGAGCAACAGCGGGCGGCGCAAGCCCAAGAGCTCGAAGCCACGCTGTGCGCCGAACTGTTGAAGCGCCAGACTATTGATGTCCCGCCGCGGCTGGTGTCACGGCAAACCGAGCGGCTGACGCGGGATTTTCAGGCGCGCCTGCTGTTACGCGGCATGGCGGAGGACAAGGTGCAAGAGGAGTTGGCCAAGTTTACCGATCGATTGCGCACCAGCGCTGAGCAGCAGGTCAAGCTCGGATTTATCTTGGACCGGGTGGCTGATCAGGAATCGATCAAGGTGCAGGAAGCTGAGCTGGTGGAGCGGTTGTGGCAACTGAGCCAGCGATGGAAGAAAGATCCGGCCCAGGTGCGGGCCATCTTTGATTCACAGGGGCTCTGGCCATCGGTCATTTCCGCGATTCGACAAGAGAAAACCATTGCACGGCTGTTGACCCGGGCGATCGCCGACCCCCTGGTCGGGACCGCACCAACCGGTGTCGGACCCGTCCCTGGGCCGACCGCCTCGATGACGGCAGTGCGAAGCTCATGACACAGGAGGCTGGCATGCCAGTGACCGGACAGGTGCTTGTGCCGATGGTGGTGGAGCAGTCGCCACGCGGCGAACGAGCGTATGATATCTACTCGCGCTTGCTGAAAGAGCGCATCATTTTTATCGGGACGCCGATCGACGACGTCGTCTCCAATCTCATCATTGCCCAGCTGTTGTTCCTGCAGAACGAGGACCCGGACAAAGAAATTAGCATCTACATTAACAGCCCAGGCGGGTCGGTGACCGCCGGGTTAGCCATCTATGACACGATGCAGTTTGTGAAACCCGCCGTCGCCACCTATTGCGTAGGCCAGGCAGCCAGTATGGGCGCGTTGCTGCTGTGCGCCGGCACCAAGGGCAAACGCTTCGCGCTGCCGGCGGCGCGTATTATGATCCATCAGCCGTGGGGCGGCGCGCAAGGAGCGGCGTCGGATATTTCCATTCAGGCGCGCGAGATTCTGCGGCTGCGCGAGAAGCTCAACGAACTGTTGGTGAAACACACCGGCCAAGTCTTGGCGAAGATCGAAAAAGATACCGACCGGGACTACTTCATGTCGGCCGAAGAAGCCAAGGAGTACGGCCTGATCGACGAAGTCATCTACGGCAAACCGAAAAAGTAACGGGAGACAGGCCGCTCTTCTTGACGCGGCACGAGGAGTGTGTATGAAGGACGATATCTTGCTCACCCCGGGTCCGACCCCGTTGCCGCCCCAGGTTCGCGAAGCGCTGGGCCGACAGATCATCCATCACCGCACGAGCCAATACCGAGCGCTGTTCAAGCGTGTCGTACAGGGGCTGCAGGGCATTTTTCAGACGACCACCCCGGTGTTCTGCCTGACGAGTTCTGGCACCGGGGCGATGGAGGCTGCAGTCGTCAACCTGCTGTCGCCAGGTGACGAAGCGATCGTGGTCCTGGGCGGGAAATTCGCCGAACGGTGGCAGCAACTGTGCAAGGCGTATGGGATCACCGTTGTGCCGGTGCCGGTCGCGTACGGAGACGCGGCCGACCCGCAACAGGTGGCGCAAGCGTTGCGCGCGCATCCGAAAGCCAAGGCGGTGTTCGCGACGCTGTGCGAAACTTCGACCGGGGTGGTGCATGATCTCCGCGGCCTGGCCGCGATCACGCGGGAGGGTCCAGCCGTGCTGGTCGTGGACGCCATCAGCGGGTTGTTGGCGGATGCGTGCAAGACCGACGAGTGGGGCGTGGACGTCGTCGTCACTGGCTCGCAGAAGGGGTTGATGCTGCCCCCAGGACTGGCCTTCATCAGCGTCAGTGATCGAGCCTGGACGCTGGTCGAGCAGGCCAAGACCCCGCGGTTCTACACCGACTTACGGCTCTACAAGAAGTCGATGACCGACGACGACACGCCATTTACGTCGGCGGTGTCGTTGGTGATTGCGCTGGAAGAAGCGCTCAAGCGTGTGCAACAGGATGGTCTGAGCCATGTGCTGGAACGGTGTGCCTTGATGGCGCAGGCGACCCGAGCCGGTGTCAGCGCGATGGGGTTGCCGCTGTTTGCGAAGCGTCCATCCAACGGCGTCACCGCGGTCACTGTGCCGACTGGTGTCGATGGGAAGCAACTGATCAAAGTGATGTATGACACGTCCCGGGTCATGGTGGCGGGCGGACAAGGTGAGATGGCCGGGAAAATTTTCCGGTTTGCCCATATGGGATATATCGGCGCCAGCGACATCTTGGCCGGATTGACCGCGCTCGAGAGCGCGCTCCGCGCGTGTGGTGGTGCGCCGGCCGGCGATGGGGTGGCGGCTGCGAAAGCGGTCTTTAGCCAGGCGCCAGAAGCGGTCGCGCAAAAGGTGTGACAGCATGGCGCCAATCCGTGTCCTGATCGCTGATCAACTCTCCGACGATGGAATCAAGCTGTTACGCCAAGAATCCGGCCTGGCGGTGGACATCAAGACCGGCCTATCCAGCAAAGAGCTGGCGCAGATCATCGAGCCGTATGAAGGCCTAGTCGTCCGCAGCTCCACCAAAGTCACGGCCGAAGTGATTGAACGGGCCGTTCACCTCAAGGTGATCGGCCGCGCTGGCGTCGGGTTGGATAACGTCGACGCCGATGCAGCCACCAAACGCGGTATCATCGTCATGAACGTGCCGGCCGGAAATACGATCTCCACCGCCGAGCATACCTGCAGCATGATCCTTGCCTTAGCCCGACGCATTCCCCAAGCCCAGGCCAGTCTCAAGGCTGGGTTGTGGGAGCGGTCCAAATTCGTCGGGGTCGAGCTGTTCGGCAAAACGCTCGGGATCGTCGGCATGGGCAAGATCGGGACCGAGGTGGCCAAACGGGCGCAGGTGTTCGGGATGCGGGTCATCGCGTATGATCCGTTTTTATCGACGGAACGGGCCCAACAGCTCGATGTGCAGATGATGGAGCTGGAGCCGCTGTATCGTGAGGCGGATATCATCACCGTGCACACCCCGCTCACCGAGGAGACGCGCCATCTGATCAGCACGCCGCAGTTCGCGCTGATGAAGCCGGGCGTGCGGCTGATCAATTGCGCGCGCGGTGGAATCATCGATGAGCAGGCGCTGCACGCGGCGATCACCAGTGGCCAGGTGGCCGGTGCGGCGATCGATGTGTTCGAGCAGGAGCCGCCGGCGAAAGATCATCCGCTGGTGGCGCTCGATCAGGTGGTGTGCACACCGCATTTGGGCGCCTCGACGCAAGAAGCACAGCTCAACGTGGCCATCGACGTCGCGAAGCAGGTGGCCGATGCCTTGCTGGGCCGCGGGATCCGCAATGCGGTCAATATGCCATCGCTGGACGCGCAGACGCTCAAGGTGCTGCAGCCGTATATTCTGCTGGGTGAGCGGCTGGGGTCACTCACCGCGCAATTGATCGGCGGGCAGATCGCCGAGGTCCGCGTCACCTACGTGGGAGAAGTGACCGCGTACGACACCTCGCCGATCACCTTGGCGATCTTGAAAGGTGTGCTGCAGCCGATGGTCGGCGAAAACGTCAACTACGTCAATGCATCGCTGATCGCCGCAGAGCGGGGGGTCAAGGTCATCGAGGCGAAGTCCAACCGGCCGGAGGAGTTTGCCAATTTGCTGTCGGTCGAGGTCCGCAATGATCCTTCGACTCGCCCCGCCATGGGCGGGGACTCGCTCAGGATCATCCCGAGCGAGCGAAGCCAGTCGAGGGATGACGGCCGAACCCTGGTGTTGCAGGGCACGTTGTCCGCGCGCCGCGAACCGCGAATCGTGAAGATCGACCGCTACTTCGTCGAGGCCACGCCAGAAGGGTACATGTTGATCATTAAGAATCAGGACAAGCCTGGGCTCATCGGCCAGCTCGGAACGCTCTTGGGGGAGTCGAACATCAACATCGCCGGGATGACCAACGGCCGCGATGCGCCCGGAGGTACGGCGATCACGGTTGTGAATATCGACCAGCCTGTGCCGCCCAACGTGCTGGACCGGGTCAAGACGCTCACGCATGTGCTGGATGCGAAACTCATCAAATTATAGGGGATGAATATTGTTGTGGTCGGCGCCCAATGGGGTGATGAGGGCAAGGGGAAGGTCATCGATGTCCTGACGGATGAGGCGGACATCCTGGTCCGCTATCAAGGTGGCCATAATGCCGGGCACACGGTTATTGTTGATGGGCAGGAATTTATCTTCCACTTGATTCCCTCCGGGTTACTGCACCCAGGCAAGGTCGGTCTTATCGGGAATGGGGTGGTCATCGACCCGGAAGCTTTGCTCGATGAGATGGGACGATTGGCGGCCCGCCATGTCGACCTCGAGCGTGCGGTCAAGATCAGTGACCAGGCGCACGTCATCTTCCCGTACCACAAACGATTGGATCTGTTGGAAGAAGGGCGTCGGGCTGGCCGGATCGGCACGACCGGCCGGGGGATCGGGCCATGCTACGTCGACAAAGTCGCTCGATGCGGTATTCGCGTCGCTGATTTGTGTAACCCGCACGTGTTCGCGGACAAGCTCCGGCAGAACGTCGAGGAAAAAAACCGGTTATTTGCCGCGCTCTACCAGGAGCCGCCGATCGCTTATGACACCTTGCACGAGCGCTACAGCGGATACGCGCGGCGGCTGGCCCCGCACGTCGTCAATGGATCTCGTTTTCTACAAGAGGCGCTTCGTCAGCACAAGCGCCTGCTATTTGAAGGCGCGCAGGGCACATTGCTGGATATCGACCATGGGACGTATCCGTACGTGACCTCGTCCAATGCCACCGCCGGTGGAGCCTGCACCGGGGCTGGCGTGCCGCCGACGGTGATCAACCGGGTGCTGGGCGTGGTCAAAGCGTATACGACCCGAGTCGGTGAAGGACCCCTGCCAACGGAATTCCCCCCCGGCTTGATGGACCGCGTACGCACCAAGGGGAAAGAGTTCGGGGCGACGACCGGCCGGCCGCGTCGGTGCGGATGGTTTGACGCGGTCGTCGCGCGCCATGCCGTCTGGCTCAATGGGTGCCAGTCCGTCGCCGTGACAAAACTCGACGTCCTTGACGATATGGAGACGATCCAGATCTGTGTGGGGTACCAACACAGCGGGCGAGCGATCGCCGAATTTCCGTCGGACATCGAGCTGTTCGCTCACTGTGAACCGGTGTATGAATCGTTGCCTGGGTGGCAAACAGAGACCGGTGAGGCGGCCAGTTTTGCTGACCTGCCGGTCCAGGCGCAGCAGTACCTGCGTCGACTAGAGCAGTTGCTCGGGGTGCCGATCTGTCTGATCTCAACCGGTTCTCGTCGAGAGCAAGCCTTCAAAACCAGGCACTGGTAATTTGACACGTACCCAGCACCAACCCGACGTTTGGTCATTGGTGTTGGGAATTTGGGGCTTCTTTGGTACTTGGAATTTGGGATTTGGTGCGTGGGATTTATTTAAGGTGTGGTGCTTGCCAGTGACCTTGCTAAGGTGTTGCACTCAACTGGGGTCTATGCTAGGGTAGCGGTGACTTTTTCTATCTGTCCGCGGTTCTAGGAATTGCCACTAGGAGGGGAGCATGGCTCGCGGGATCGCAGGGATGCTGGCGGTTGCGCTTGTGGCTGGTACCGGATGTGCGGTAACATTCGCGAAGCGCTCGCCGTGGGATATCCAGCAATTGGCCGAATTAAGCGACCAGTTGGAGCAGTTCAAGACGCTCGCCCAACTGAAGTCGCAAGAGGCCGACGAGTTGCGCCGGGCCAAGGAGTTGCTTGAGCAGCGGCTGAGTAGTTCTGAAGCCGAGGTCGGCTATGACGAACGCGGGCTGGTGGCTCGAATGTTGGACCAGGTGCTCTTCGATTCGGGAAAGGCGGATCTGCGGCAGACAGCCTATCCGGTGCTCGATAAAGTGGCGAAGATTCTCGAAGAGGTGCCGGATCAGCCGATCCGCATCGAAGGGCATACCGACAACCAGCCGATCCGGTATTCGAAGTGGACCGACAATCACGCGCTGTCGCGAGCCCGTGCACAGGCCGTGGCCGAGTACCTCATTGAGAAAGGTGTGGATCCGTCACGCATGACCTCGGTGGGGTTGGGAGAGAGCCACCCCATTGTGTCCAACGATTCAGCCCACGGGCGCCAGAAGAATCGGCGCGTCGAAATTGTCATCATGCCGCAGTCGTCTCGGGCCGCTGCGGAACATGCGCCCGGCGTGAAGCGGTATTCGAAATAACGGGGAGGAGGCCTCATGCGTCGAGGAGTCGGGATTGCCTTAGCATCGCTGGGGATCATCGCCGTCGTGCTGGCGGTCGCGCTAGCGTCCATCGGCCAGAATTTGGATCGTGAACGGATCGGTCGTCAGGATCTCCAGTATACCGTCAGCGAGTTGAAGCAGAAGGTCGAGCAGTTGAGTAATGAGCGTGATCGACTGATTGCTGAGCGCGATCGGATCGACAAGAAATCCCAAGATCAGCTGACGGCAATCGAGCAACTGAAAGCTGAGCTCGACCGACTTCGGAACCAGCTCACCGCCGCTGAATCACGCATGCCAGACCAGCCGACAGCTCCGTAACTCGCCGTCCAAGCCACGACTGGCTCGATGTCCGAGGAGGGCCTGCAGCCTCGTGGCGTATCCCCGGTGATTCATGACGGACTCCAACAGAACCCCACAACATATCGCAGTGATCATGGATGGCAATGGGCGGTGGGCGACCGCCCATGGGCTGCCACGAATCCTCGGCCACCGAGCCGGGGCGGCCGCCGTGCGCCGTGTGGTCGAAGCCTGCTCTGAACTGGGCGTCCAGGTCCTCACCCTGTATGCTTTTTCCTGGGAAAACTGGGACCGGCCGGCCGATGAAGTCCATGATCTCATGCAACTCCTGAACGAATTCCTGGTCGCTGAAACGCCCCGATTGTTGGAGAATCGCATCCGGCTGCGCGCGATCGGCCGACTCCATGAGCTGCCGCCCAGCGTGCAGGAGCATCTGGGTCGCGTCATCGAGTGTACCGCCTCGCTGGACCGGATGACGTTGGTGTTGGCGCTGAGTTACGGAAGCCGACAGGAGATCGTCGACGCGGCCCGCCGCTTGGCCGAACAAGTGCAACAGGGCGCGCTCCGGCCGGAGCAGATCGACGAGTCGCGTCTGGCGGCACACTTATCGACGAGCGATCTGCCAGATCCAGATCTCTTGATCCGGACGTCCGGGGAGCAGCGGTTATCAAATTTCCTGCTGTGGCAGTCCTCGTACGCTGAGTTGTACGTGACCCCACGGCTTTGGCCGGATTTCTCGCGCGAGGATTTACTCGACGCCATAGCCGACTATGAGCGGCGCGAACGGCGATTCGGCCAGGTGACTGACTCGACTCGAGGGCTCCACATCCCGCTGTCTGACCCAGCAACGCTGCCTCACAACGGTGCGAGTCGATGTTGATCACGAGTGCCGTTCCAACTCTTCACGCTGAAGCTCACCGGACGGTACAGCGAAAAGTGGTAGGACTCTTCTCGTGGGGACGATTAGTCCGGTTCAGTTGGAACGGCACGAGGACATGACGGCGCCGTCCTCGACGCCAACCCGGAATCAGCCTGGCCCAGTCAACAGCGTGTCAGGCGCTCCAAGCGCTGCTCCGCTATCGACGGGGAGCAAGCTGCTGAATCTGGTCCAGCGGTTGGTCAGTTCGACTCTGCTGGTGGGGCTGGTGGTCAGCACGCTGTTTTGGTGGCCGCTCTGGACCTTTCCCGTGGTGATGTGCCTGTTTGTGACGCTCGCGCTCTACGAATTTTTCACGATGGTGCGCCATCGAGGTATTTTGGTGCATCGGCTGCTAAATATCGTCCTGGGGCTGATCTTCACGAGCCTGGTGGCCTGGCGGTCGCTGATCGAGCCAGGATTGATGCCCACGCCAATCCTGGGGCAGGGCGCAACAGCGATCAGTTGGATGTGGGATCTCTTTTGGCCAGCGACCATTGTCATCATCTTCATCCGACAGTTGATGCGGGAGAACACGTTTGAGGCGTTGGGGGGGTTGGCGACGACGCTGTTCGGCTTGGCGTATATCGCCGCGTTGTTCAGTTATTTCTTTTATATCCGCGCGATGGATGCGCACCGAGGGGCGTGGTTAGTGCTGTATCTCATTTTGGTGACCAAGATGGGCGATGTCGGCGCCTACGTGACCGGCAACCTACTCGGACGCCACACGCTGATCGCGCGGATCAGCCCGCGCAAAACCGTGGAAGGATTCGTCGGCGCGGTCATTTTCAGCATGGTCACCGCGGTCTGGGCGCGTTCGATGTTGCTCCGGCCGATGCCGCTGCCCCGGCTGGCCGCGATGGGGTTGTTCCTGGGGTTCTGTGGCCAACTGGGCGATCTAGCCGAATCGCTCTTAAAGCGCGACTGTCAGATCAAGGATACCGGGCGGCTGATTCCTGGGCTGGGCGGAATCTTGGATGTGATCGATAGCCTCTTGTTCACGGCGCCGTTATTCTATGGAATCCTCATCTATGGGTGAAGCGACACCGTTCAGAGGTCAGAAGGTAGAGGTCAGAGATCAGAGTGAGGTGTTGCTGTCTTCTGAGCTCTGTCCTGTGACATCTGACGACTCAAGCTTCTCCTGATGAGACGAGTGGTGGTGCTTGGTTCGACCGGATCAATCGGGCGCAGCACGCTTGATGTGATCGAGCGATCTGGCGAGCGGCTGCAACTGGTCGGGATGGCGGCCCGGTCGCGGATCGATCTGCTGGCGCAGCAGGCGGTGCGATTTCCCCATGCCCGGATTGGAATGTGGGATGCGACCAAGGCGGAGGAATTGCGTCGGCTCAGCGGCCGTGACGTCTTGGTTGGAACCGAAGGATTGGAGCAATTGGCCACCAGCCCTGAAGCCGACGTCATTGTCGTTGCGACCTCTGGGCCAGAGGCGCTGGTGCCGCTGATCCGTGCCATCGAATCTGGCAAACACATTGCGCTGGCGTCCAAAGAACTGTTGGTGATGGCCGGCGAGCTGGTGATGCGGCTCGTGCAAGAGCATGGCACGACCCTGTGTCCGATTGACAGCGAGCATGCGGCGTTGTTCCAGTGCCTGCTCGGGATCCCGCGCGACCACGTGGCCCAGTTGACGATCACCGGCAGCGGCGGCCCGCTCTGGGGAAAATACGGCACGGCGTGGACCAGTCCGACGCGTGCCGAAGTGTTGGCGCATCCTAAATGGCACATGGGGCCGAAGATTACAGTCGATTCGGCGACGTTGATGAACAAGGGCCTTGAGCTGATTGAGGCGCATTGGCTGTTCGGGCTCCCTTGGGATCGGCTGCGGCTGGTGATCCATCCAGAGGCGGTCGTGCATGCCATGGTCGAGCTGGTCGACGGCACCATGGTGGCCCAGATGAGTCCGTGTGACATGCGGGTACCCATCCAATATGCGCTCAGCTTTCCTGATCGGTGGCCAGGCGCTGTCCCACGACTCGATTTGGCTCGACTCGGAGCGTTGCGGTTCTACGAACCTGAGCCAGATCAGTTTCCCTGTCTGCGGCTGGCCTTGGAGGTTGCCCGCATCGGTGGCACAGCCTGCGTCGTCCTCAATGGAGCCAACGACGTCGCCGTGCAGGCCTATCTCGCCGAGCAGCTACCGTTTGCAGAGATTCCCCGCGTGATCGAGGAAACGCTGGAACAGCATGCCGCGATCGCGAATCCAACGTTCGATGAGATCGTGTCAACCGATGCTGGGGCCCGCCACGCGGCCCATGAGCTGATTCATCAATGGACCACGTGATTGGATTTCTGTCGTCGCTGATCGTGCTGGGCCTGCTCATCATCGTCCATGAGCTGGGGCATCTTCTCGTGGCCCGGATGTCCGGGGTGCGGGTGTTGCGGTTTTCCATCGGGTTCGGGCCGCAGTTGTTCACCTGGACCAAGGGTCATACCGAGTATGCGGTCAGCGCGATTCCATTGGGCGGGTATGTCAAGATGGCTGGGGAGCAGCGCAGCGAGCAAACCGCTGCGCCATGGGAATATCTGTCCAAGCCGGCCAGCACGCGGGCCAGCATTGTATTCGCCGGTCCATTCGTCAATTACCTGGTTTCGTTTGTCCTATTGTGGATCGTGTGCCTGGTCGGATTTCCGGTGTTGGTGCCGACGATTGGTCGTGTGATCGACCATTCGCCGGCAGCAACAGCCGGGTTGCAGGTTGGCGATCACCTGGTAGAAGTTGATGGCCACCGGGTCACGACCTGGGACGAAATGACGGAGATGATTCACAACGCTCCGGATCGCCCCATCGCCGTGCTGTTGCAGCGGGGTGCCGAGACCCACCGTCTGTTGGTGACGCCAGAGCCTGGTCGTGGACAGGACCTGTTTGGTCGGTCGAAGGCCGGAATCGGAATCGGCCCGGCGGGGGAGTCGACGGCTCAGCGGTACGGACCGCTGGCTGCGCTACGCCAAACGCTGCAGGTCCAGCGCCGGCAGCTCGAGCAAACCTTCACCGGCCTGGCATTGGTCTTTAGCGGAAAGCTGCCGTTGAAGGATTCGGTGGCTGGGCCGATCCGGATCATGACCGAAACCAGTGCCTTCATGCGCCTGGGCCTGGTGCCCGCGCTGTTGTGGATGAGTGCGCTGAGTTTGAGTCTATCGATCTTTAACGTCCTGCCGATTCCGATCCTGGACGGCGGACATCTGTTCTTTCTCTTGATTGAGCAGTTGCGCGGCCGTCCAGTGAGCATCGGGGTGCAGGAGCGGTCGACCCAGGTCAGTTTTGTCCTGCTGATGGCGCTCATCGTCTTTGTCTGCATTAATGATCTCGATCAAATCGGCCTGCTCGGAAAAATCGCCAGTTGGGTTCGTCGGTGATCCCCCACGATGAGCCGCCAGACCACGTCGAACCAGTCCATCCCTCCCGCAGTTGACCCAGCCGGGGTGATCACTCCATTGCGCAGTCCTGCGCGTCGGCAGACCAGACCAGTCCGAGTCGGTGGAATCACCATCGGCGGGGACGCGCCGGTCTCGATCCAGTCGATGACCAAGACCGATACGACCGACGTGGAGGCGACCGTGCGGCAGATCCGGGCGCTGGCCACCGCTGGATGCGAGATTGTCCGCGTGGCGGTGCCGACGATTGAAGCGGCCAAGGTGTTGCCGGACATCCGACGCGAAGCCAACAAGGTGCCGCTGGTCGCTGATATCCATTTCCATCCACAGTTTGCCATCGCCGCCATCGAGGCTGGGTTCGATAAAATTCGCTGGAACCCAGGCAACATCCGCAACACCGAGCGGGTGCGCGAAGTGGTTGATCGGGCCAAGGAGCGGGGGATTCCCATCCGCATCGGTGTCAATGTCGGCTCGCTGGATCCCGAGTGTGAGGCGGCGCACCGGGGCAACCTCGTGGAAGCCATTGTCCAGAGCGCCTTGAAGTCGGTTCGGCTGCTGGAAGGGTTCGGATTCTCTGAGATCGTGCTGTCGCTTAAATCGTCCGACGTGCGCCAGATGCTGGCCGCGTATCGGCGCATGGCGCAACTGTGCGACTACCCGTTCCACCTGGGCGTGACCGAGGCCGGCTTGTTGGATTCCTCGACGGTGAAATCGTCGATCGGGATCGGCGCCTTGCTGGCTGAGGGGATCGGGGATACGATCCGCGTCTCGATCACCGGCGATCCGGTCGATGAAGTGAAGATCGCGCAGCGCATTCTGTCGTCGCTGGAGCTGCGGCGGTTTGAAACCAACGTGATCGCGTGCCCGTCATGCGGTCGGTGTGAGATCGATGTGGTTGGGATCGCCAAGCAGGTGCAGCAGCGGCTGACCGAGTTGTCCACGACCGAGCCTCGCTGTCTCGAGCTGACGGTGGCCGTCATGGGCTGTGTCGTGAACGGGCCAGGGGAATCTGAGCACGCGGACATCGGCTTAGCCGGCGGCGGCGGGGTCGGGGTGATCTACCGCAAAGGCCAGCAGCTGCGCCGCGTCGCCGAGGCCGACATGGTCGACGCGCTCATCGACGAAGTCAAGCGAGTGCTCCACCACGAAGAAGCTGTGGCAGCCTCGCAGAGCAAATAGCTCACCCCCTGAACGACATCCCGATCCCGGCCGAGCGAGAAGGAGTATTTTAATCATCGCCACGTTCCTCTTGGGTGCTGGGCTCGGTCTCGTCGGGCGACTTCGCCCCCCTTCCAGGAACATCTCCGGCGCCATTGTCAGTTGGCTCACGCGACTCTGGTACGTTGCTTTGACGAGCCCCGCAGCCAAGGGTCTGGTGGCGGGTAGACGGCTGCCTCGACCGTGGGGGCGCTGGAACGCTCCTCTCTGTCTATGCTGTATATGCGAAGGGCCATAGCGGGGCGCGCCGGTGCTTCGTTTGATCCCGATCCCCTTATGTGATACAACGTGTACTATATTGGTAATACGCTGAAACCTGGGAGACCCGATGGTCAAACACCTGACGACGCATGGCAATAGCGCGGCCCTCATCATCGACAAGCCTGTGATGGAGTGGCTCCGTATTACGATGAGGACCCCGCTAGAGATTTCAACCACGCAAAAGCCTTCCGGAAGCTTGCCGAATAGATCACGGTGAAGACCCGAGCGTTTCTCACACTCGCTGAAGCCCTCGACATCCACGCCGACCAGATCGCCCGCTCCGGAGGCCAAGCCGGAGTTCGTGATCGAGAGGTGTTCGAATCGGCATTGGCGCAGCCCGAGGCCACGTTCGGTGGACAGGGGCTCCATCCGGGTGCCTATGAGATGGCAGCAGCTTCTGCCTATCCTAGGTGCCAGAATCATCCCTTCATCGATGGCAAGAAGCGAACAGCTCTGGCGTGCGCCGTCATGTGCCTGGAGTTGAATGGTAGGTCGTTACTCGATCCCGACGATCGACTCGCGGGATTGAGGATCGATATCGCTTCTGGGCGGTTGGGTAAAGTCGACCTGGCCGCGTACCTTCGGAAGATGCCGACGGAACGACACAGGAAGAGCAAGCGATGAACCGAGGATCAAATCGACAACTACGCCTGGGCTGGAGCCGTACGTTTGCGATGATTTGCCGGCGAGATGAAGATCAACGGCTGATCCCCGATGATATTGATTCTGACCTTCCCGACTGGATGTGGGGCTGATGCGCTGGTCACACTACTTTCTGCCGACGCTACGCGAGGACCCGAAGGACTCTGAGGCGATCAGCCATAAGCTGATGATGCGGGCTGGATTGATCCGCCGGCTGGGCGCTGGGGCGTACACCTACCTGCCGTTGGGGTTGCGCGCGTTGCACAAGGCGGCGGCCGTCGTGCGCGAGGAGATGGACCAGGCCGGGGCCCAGGAGCTGTTGATGCCGGCGATGCAGCCGGTGGAGTTGTGGAAACAGACCGGCCGGTACAGCGTGCTGGGCGATGTGCTGATCCGGTTCAAGGATCGCACCGGCAAAGAGGTGGCGCTGGGCCCGACGCACGAGGAAGTGGTCACCGATTTGCTCAAAGAGGTCCGTTCGTACAAGCAGTTGCCGATGACGGTGTACCAGATCCAACACAAGTTCCGCGATGAGCCTCGTCCCCGGTTTGGGATTATCCGTTCCAAAGAATTCCTGATGAAAGACGCCTACAGCTTTGATGTGGACGTCGATGGCCTCAATCGCAGCTACCAGATCATGTCTGACGCCTATCACCGGATCTTCAGGCGATGCGGGCTGACTGTGCTGGCGTGCGAGGCGGATCCAGGCATGATGGGTGGGGAGGTATCGCACGAGTTCATGGCGCCGTCAGCGTATGGCGAAGACCGGGTGGTGCAGTGCCAGACCTGCGGCTATGCGGCGAATCTGGAGGCGGCGAGGTACCAGCAGACAGCAGACAGCAGACAGCAGACAGCAGAAGTCCAACAGCCGATGGAGACGGTGAAGACGCCAGGGCAGCACACGGTCGAGCAGGTCAGCCAGTTCTTCAAGGTGCCAGCGAGGCAGTTGATCAAGACGCTGGTCTATGATGTGGACAACGGCCATGTGGCGGTGTTGGTTCGCGGAGACCATGAAGTCAATGAAGCCAAGCTCGCGCGTGCGATTGGATCGCCCGACATTCGGCTGTCGAGCGCCCAAACGATTGAGCGACTGACCAGCGCCCCGGTCGGGTTTGCCGGGCCGGTGAAGTTGCTGAATGTGCGGTTGATCGCCGATCATGCGGTGATGGGGGTCGTCAACGCGGTGACCGGGGCGAATATCACCGACGCGCATCACACCAACGTCAATCCAGGACGGGATTTCCAGCCATCGATCGTGGCGGATGTTCGGGTCGTGACCGAGGCGGACAGGTGCCCAACCTGCAGCGGCCCACTCACGTTTGTGCGCACGATCGAAGTCGGTCATGTGTTCAAGTTGGGCACGAAATATAGTCAAGCGCTGGGTGCGGTGTTTCAGGATCCGGCCGGGCAACTCAAGCCGATGATGATGGGGTGCTACGGCATCGGGATGAACCGGATCGTGGCGACCGCGATTGAGCAACACCATGATGAGCAGGGGATTGTCTGGCCGCGTGCCTTAGCCCCCATGGAGGTGATCGTGAGCATCATGGACACGCAAAACGCCGAAGCGGTTCAGGTGGCCGAGCGGGTTGAGCAGCAGTTATCCCACGCCGGACTGGCGGTGCTGCTGGACGATCGGGACCAATCGCCAGGGAGCAAGCTTAAGGACGCTGACCTGGTCGGAATTCCGGTGCAGGTGGTCGTCGGCAAGGCATGGCAACAAGCGCGCCAACTGGAACTGTGCCTGCGCGCCACGAAGGAAAAACAACGGGTCAGCGAGGAGCTCCTCCCGGCGCAAATCCATAAACTGCTTGACAACTTTGCATCGTCGTAGTAGCGTAGCTTCGAGGCCATTGGGTACGGAGAAAAGTGGGGGAGTCCCACTTTTTTTGTTCTTGGGGGCTTTTGCCAAAGAGCCGATGGGCCAAGCTGGTGATGGACGGGTCGCGAACAGCCCAGATCCAGTCGCGTATCGAGCCGATTCTGGCCGATCAGGGGTTAGAGCTGGTCGAGCTGATCTGCTCGCCGCGAGGTGGACAACTGCAGGTGCGCCTGCTCGTCGATCGAGTCGGTGGGGTGACGATCCAGCAGTGCGCCCGCGCCAATCAGTTGATCGGGGAAGCGCTCGAGTCGGAGACCATGATCCCGGGGAGCTACACGATCGAGGTGTCGTCGCCTGGGCTGGATCGTCCATTAACGACCAAGCGGGATTTTGAACGAGCGATCGGCGAGGACGTGCGAGTGACTGTCGAGCAGCCTGGCGGACGGTTTCAGGAGCTCGAAGGCATGTTGCTGGCGGTCCAGCCGGAGGCGGTCGTCCTCAAAACGTCCGGGGGAAATCTGACAGCGTCGCTCGCGCAGATTCGCGGTGCGAAGAAAGTCATCCGGTGGTAAGCGAACCGACCGATGAATGGCGAACTGCTCTCAATTCTTGAGACGATTGAGCGGGACAAAGGTGTGGACCGCGAGATCCTGATTCAGGCGATCGAATTCGCGGTGGCCGCTGCGGCCAAGAAAAGCGAAGGGGTCAGCGAGGAGCTCGTGGCGACTGCCACCTTGGACCGAACGACCGGTCGCATGCAAGTGCTCGTCGACGGGCGGGAAATTGATTCCGCCCGGCTGACCCGAATCGCCGCCCAGACCGCGAAACAAGTGATCATTCAAAAGATCCGCGAAGCAGAACGCGATGTGATTTTCATCGAGTTTCAGAGCCGGGTCGGAAATATTGTCACCGGATCGGTGCACCGGTTTGAGCGGGGCGACATCATTGTCGAGCTGGGCCGAGCCGAAGCGGTGTTGCCGAAAACTGAGCGGATTCCCCACGAGGAATACCACCAGGGCGACCAGATCCAGGGCTATGTGCTTGAGGTGCGCAAGAGCGCCAAGGGGCCGGGGATTGTCCTGTCCCGTACGCATGAGGGGTTTATCCGCGGGTTGTTTGCGCTCGAGGTGCCGGAAATCGGCGAGGGAATTGTGCAGATCAAAGGGATTGCGCGAGAAGCGGGCGACCGCACCAAGATCGCCGTTGCCTCGATGGATGACAAGGTGGACTGCGTCGGCGCCTGTGTCGGGATGCGGGGCACTCGAGTCAAGAATATTGTCCGCGAACTCCACGGCGAGAAAATTGATATCATTCGCTGGCATGAGTCGATCAAGGAGTTCATCGCGGCCGCGTTGTCACCCGCCAAGATCGCCGAGATTCGCGACGACGTCCAAGCCAAGCAGGCGCTCGTAGTGGTCGATGATGATCAGTTGTCCCTAGCGATCGGTAAGAAAGGCCAGAATGTCCGGTTGGCCTCGAAGCTCACCGGCTGGCAGCTGGAGATCAAGAGCAAAGCGCAGTTAGCCGCTGGAGAAACAGCGATCGGCAGCCTGCCTGGGGTCGGTCCGGCGATGGAAGAACGGCTCAAAGAAGCCGGAGTGACAACGATCCAGCAACTGGCGTCTATCGGGTTGGAGCAGCTGACCAGCATCAAGGGTGTTGGTGAAAAGACCGCTCAGAAGTTGTTGGAAACGGCTCAGACGGCCCTGGCCACGCCTGCCGCGCCGCCGGCAAGTGTCGAGCCGTCAGCCCAGGCCGCTGACGAACCAACGCCGCCAAGCGAGCCCACAACTGACGAAGCGTCTTCGTCAGAACCGCAGAAGCCTGTAGAATAACTCATGCGCGTGCACGAGCTGGCTAAGGTTTTGAACCTGAGTTCGAAGGATTTGTTGGTCAAGTTGAAAGAACTCAAGATCTCGGCGAAGGCGCACTCCAGCACGCTGGATGCGGATTCGGTGAATCGGATTCGCAAGGCCTTGACGGCGAAAAAACCGGTGGCGGCCAAACTGAAACCCGCGCCGCCCAAGCTAACGGTCAGTCGGTCTGCAGCGCCAGGCCGGCCAGGGGGCGGGGCGAAGCCAGCAAGCGCGAGCGCATTGACGGCGGCTGCGCCCAAATCCACGCCAGCGGCCAAGTTTCCAGCAAAGCCGACAACAGCGCCGCGGTCGAGCGGGTCTACGCCGGCAAAAATAGCCGAGCCAACGACCGCCCGGCCGATGACACCGCCAGCACGTCCTGTCACCGCGCCATCGACGACGCGGTCAACGGTGCACACGGCTGTCGTTGCGCCGTCGGCACCGAAAGCTGCTGCGTCGGTGCAGGCGCCCCCCGCACCCGCCAAGCCCAAAGAGCCAGCCGCTGCGCCTGCCAGCACATCGGCTGCCGTCGTGACCGATGCATCGTCCGCAACAGCGACTCTGCCCACCACGACCACTGCGCCGCCAGCGCCGGCGCGCCAGCTCTCACTGCGATTTCCTATTACCGTAAAAGATTTAGCCGCGAAGATGGAGGTCAAAGGAACCGATCTGATCAAGACGCTGATACAGCACGGGGTCTTTGCCTCGATCGTACAGCCGTTGGATGAGGCGACCGCGACGAAGGCGGCCCAAGCGTTCGGATTCGACCTCTTGCCAGAGCCGACGCCAGCACAACAGCTGTTGCAGTTGGCCGAGCCTGACCCTGCGAAGTTGGTGCCACGCGGCCCGGTCGTGACCTTCATGGGCCATGTGGACCATGGCAAGACCAGTTTGCTGGACGCGATCCGACAGGCCAAGGTGGCTGAAAAAGAGGCCGGCGGCATTACGCAGCACATCGGAGCGTATGAGGTAGCGATCGAGAAAGGGCATGTCACCTTCCTCGATACGCCAGGCCATGAGGCGTTCTCGGCGTTGCGCGCGCGGGGCGCGAACGTGACCGATATCGTCGTCCTCGTGGTGGCGGCCGACGACGGGGTCATGCCACAGACCATCGAAGCCATCGACCATGCCAAGGCGGCCGGGGTGCCGATCGTGGTCGCCATCAATAAGATGGACAAGCCAGAGGCCAACCCGCAAAAGATCAAACAGCAGCTTACCCAATATGAACTGATCAGCGAAGACTGGGGCGGCAAGACGATTATGGTCTCGGTTTCAGCGCGGACCCGGCAAGGCATTGATCAACTGTTAGAGATGCTGTTGTTGGAGGCGGAATTATTGGAGCTCAGAGCTGACCCCACGATTCCAGCGTACGGGGTGGTGATCGAAGCCAAGCAGACCCGGGACCGCGGTCCGGTTGCGACGTTGCTGATCCAGCAGGGCACGTTGCGGATTGGCGATTCCGTGTTGATTGGGGCGGTGGTGGGTCGGGTGCGCGCCATGACCAACGATCGCGGGCACCGGATCAAGGAAGCTGGGCCAGGCAAGCCGGTCGAGATTCTGGGACTGCCCGAAGTTCCGCGGGCTGGGGATCGCTGCATGGTCGTCGACGATGAGAAATTAGCTCGGCAGATCGCCGAGCAGCGGAAAGAACAGCAAGAGCAGCGGACGGTCGCGCCTCCGAAACGGATCACCCTCGAAGAGCTCCACTCGCAGATCGCCGAGGGCAAGCTCAAGGAACTTCGGCTCATCGTCAAAGCCGACGTGCAGGGCTCGCTCGAAGCGATTGTGCAGAGCCTGCAAAAGTTGGATACTGAAAAGGAAGAGGTGCAGTTTCGGATCTTGCACACCGGCGTTGGGGACATCAGCGAGTCTGATGTGATCCTGGCGGCGGCGTCGGATGCGATCATCGTCGGATTCCATGTCGGGATCGAGCCCAAAGTCCAAGTGCTGGCAGCGACCGAAGGGGTCGATGTGCATATTTACCACATCATCTACGAGCTGGTCGGCGCGATTAAGGCGGCGATCGAAGGGTTGCTGGAGCCGACGATTGAAGAAACATTTCTCGGGCGCGCTGAGATCAGAAAGTTGTTCCAGGTTTCCAAGGCTGGGGTGGTAGCCGGCTGCATGGTGATTAAAGGCTCGATTCGACGGGACTGCACCATGCGGGTCGTTCGCGGTCGGGATCGGGTCGGAGAAACCAAGATCGCGAGCCTCAAGCGAGTGAAGGACGACGTGCGCGAGGTGCAGGAGGGCGTGGAGTGCGGCATCTTGCTGGGTCAGAATCCTGGACTGCAGGTCGGCGATCTGTTGGAAGCCTGGGAGCTGAAGAAGGTGGCCCGGAAACTTGCGTGATATCAGACCGGAGACCAGAGACCGGAGACTTAAAAAAGACAAGTTCTGGAAGATCGACGGCGTAACAGCTCTATGGTTGCTCTGGTCTTGCCCTGCATGTGTCATCTTGGTCTGCTATGAAGACGTGGTGAGACGCGTGTCCTTCCTGCGTGCCCCCCGATGGTGTGTCTGGTCTCTAAATGGAACCCACATTGCATCTGAACATCGAGAGGGTTCCCTTTACCCCGAGCAAGCAAAGCGCGTCGAGGGGTTACCCTTCGACTTCGCTCAGGGTACATGCGCCCAGAATGTTACAGTGCCTTTGGGGGCGCATGTAGTCTCCGGTCTCCTGTCTCATGTCTGAGCAGCGTCAGCGCGTCGTGAGCGGGATGCGGCCGACCGGCCAGCTGCACCTCGGCCATCTGGTCGGCGCGCTCCAGAATTGGAAACGGCTGCAAGAGCGGTACGACTGTTTCTTCATGGTCGCGGACTACCACGCGCTCATGAGCGAATATGAGCGGCCGCAGCAGATCCACACCTGGAGCTATGAGAATGTGCTCGACTGGCTGGCCTGTGGGATCGACCCACAGCGCAGTGTGATCTTTCGGCAGTCGGATGTGCCAGAGCATACCGAGCTGTTTGCCCTGCTCTCGATTGTGACGCCGCTGGGCTGGGTTGAACGGGTCCCGACCTATAAGGAACAGCTACGCGAGATCGAGGGACGAGATCTCACGACCTATGGGTTTTTAGGCTACCCGGTGCTGCAAGCGGCGGATATCTTGCTGTACAAGGCCCAGGCGGTGCCGGTGGGGGAAGATCAGTTACCGCATGTGGAATTGACGCGAGAGATCGTGCGTCGAGTGCACTTCCTATTCAAGCGCGAGATCTTTCCTGAACCCTCGGCACTGTTGACCGAATCGCCCAGACTCTCTGGGACCGATGGGCGCAAGATGTCGAAGAGTTATGGCAACACGATCAACCTGTCCGAGGCACCGGAGAAGATCCGCGCCATCGTCGAGAAGATGTTCACCGACCCGGCTCGGATCAAGATGACCGATCCTGGCCATCCAGACACGTGCAACGTGTGCGGCTACTGGGGCACGTTTGCGCCCAGCGCGGCGGCCCGCGCGCACGACGAGTGCCGGCGATCGATCCGAGGCTGCGTGCAAAACAAGCGCGAACTCTCCGAGGTGATCGTGCAGGCGACCGAACCGTTTCGTCAGATCCGGGCGAAGATCGGCGGATCATACGATGAGATTGAAGGCATGCTCCAGGCCGGCGCGGAGAAGGCCCGGAGTGTCGCGCGCCACACCATCACTGAAGTGAAGGCGGCCTTCGGACTCATTGGTCAATAGATGCCCTACCAGATCGACGCGGATATTTACGAGGGTCCGCTCCCGCTGCTGGTGGAGCTGGCAAGGCTCAACCTCGTCGACGTGTTTCTCATCAAGCTCGTCGACCTGACCGGCCACTACCTCGTCCAAGTCAAGCAGTCTGGGGTTGATTTGAATCAACTCGCCGAGCCGCTACCGCTGTTGGGGCAGTTGGTTGCGCTCAAGGCTAGGAGTGTGTTGCCCCAGCCGGCGACACCGGGTGAGAAAGAAGACGTGCCCATCAGCCTGGAAGAGCTGGAGCGCCGGCTAAAGGAGTACGAGCAGTTTAAGACGGTCGCACAGTTGCTGGCAGAGTTGCACATGTTGCAACACCAGCATTTTATCCGCGCAGGGGCTGAGCTACCGGACGAGGGGCCGGCCATTGAGCCGGCGCCGTTCGATGTGAGCCTGACCGACCTGATGGGCGCGTTCGCCAAGGTGCTCCAGAAAGCGACCGCTCCAGTGTATGAGGTGGCCGCCGAGCCGTGGACCGTTGAAATGAAAGTGCATCAGCTGCGCGTGCTGTTGACCGTGCGGCAGCAGGTGCGGTTTCTCGAGCTGTTTACGCCGGACAAGTCCAAGCTCGAACTAGTGGTCACATTCTTGGCGCTGCTGGAATTGATTCGCCAGCATCTCGCGCGCGCGATCCAGGAGCACCCATTTTCAGATATTGTCATCGCCCTGCAAGAAATGCCAAGAGCTACACTCGGTGTGGAGTGAGAGGTGTGCGGCGTGTTTTCCTACACCGCATCCCCCACACCGCACACCGAGAATTTTCTGTGGAGGGGTCATGGACCAGGCAGAAGCCAAGCGGATTCTTGAAGCCATTCTCTTCGTGTTTGGACAGCCGATATCGCTCAAGCGGCTGGCCGAGGTGCTGGAGTCGATCGAGGGCCAGCAGGTCCGCCGGCTGATCCAGGCATTGCAGAACGAGTACACATCCGGTGCGCGCGCGTTTCAGATTCAGGAAGTGGCCGGCGGGTACCAGCTGGTGACCGACCAGCAGCTCGCTCCATGGATTCGGCGAGCCTTGCAAACCCCCAAGCCGGATTCGGTGAGCACCGCGGCGTTAGAAACCTTGGCGATCATTGCGTATCGCCAGCCGATGACCAAAGCGGAGATTGAGGCGATCCGTGGTGTGGATGTGACCGCCGCGTTGGAGACGCTAATGGAGCGGCGGTTTGTCCGCACGGCCGGACGCAAGGACAGCCCAGGCCGCCCGTTTCTGTACGCGACGACCGTCGAGTTCCTGCGGCATTTTGGTCTGAAGTCGCTCGGAGCGCTGCCGGCGATGCAGATTCCGACGCTGCAAGAGCCGACAACGGCTGAACCAGCCTCTGAGCCCGTTCCTGAGGTTGCTGGCGGGGTGCCAGCCAGCCCTGAGGCGGCGAATGCCGCCTAAGACACCGCGTTCGACGCTCGCTGCGGTCCGTCGACGAATCGATCGGCTTGACCTCGACCTGTTGCGAGGACTGAATCAGCGCGCCCGTCTTGCCCTGGACATCGGCCGGATCAAGAAACAGCGCAAATGGCCGGTGTTCGATGCGCGGCGCGAGACATTTGTGCTGCAGCATGTCATGCGGGCCAATCGCGGCCCTCTCTCTACGAGGGCGATCCAACACGTGTTCCAGGCGATCCTGTGCGAGTGCCGCCGACGCGAGCGCTCGCATCGACGCAGGCCGCTCGTCTGAGTTGGCATGTCGCGCGTCGCGTATCTCGGCCCTGAACGCACCAACACGCACGCCGCCGCACAAGCCCGGTTCGGTCGGCGCAGCCGCTATGTGCACGCGCCAACGGTGGAGGATGTCTTCCACCTGGTCGAGCGCCGGCAGGTGGATTTTGGCGTGGTGCCGATTGAGAATTCACTCGGCGGAGCCGTGACCCACACGCTGGACCGGTTTGTCGATTTCGTCGATACCCCCGTGCGGATCCATGGCGAAATCGAGCAGCCGGTGCGGCATTGCTTGATTCTCCAGACGGGCGCGAGACCCCAGGCCGTCAGTGTCGTCTATTCCCACCCGCAGGCGCTGGCCCAGTGCGATCGGTGGTTGCAGCGGCACGTGCCGACCGCCAGCCGATGGGAAACCAGCTCAACCGCCGAAGCGGTTGAATATGTTCTCGGACTGCGCGGCCGGGCCAATTCTCCGCCACGGCGCGAGCGGGCTGCGATCGCGGTGCGCGAGCTGGCGACGCGAGGATTGACTGCGGTGCCCATTCCAGAGGATCACGAGAACCGCACCCGGTTTCTCATCCTCTCGCTGGAAGAGCCGCCGCGCGGCCGGCGCAACAAGACCGCGGTACTGTTTGCGCTCAAGGACACACCTGGAGCGTTGCACGACGCGCTGGTCCCATTCAAGCGGCAGGGAATTAACCTGACCAAAATCGAGTCGCGGCCGTCGAGGCAGCGCGTGTGGGAGTATCTGTTCTTCATCGATTTCGAGGGCCACGAGTCCGAGTCACGGGTCAAGCGGGCGTTGGAGCAGTTGCGCCGATCCACATCGCTGTTGCGCGTGCTGGGCTCGTACCCGCTCTCGGCCAAGCAACGTTAAGCATAGTTGGCCGAGAGTGGACGGTGTACAGTTCACGGTGTACGGTACTGACCCTGTACACCGTACACCGTCAACCGTTCACAAAGAAAAGCGAGGTGTTCTAAGGCATGGTGCACGTTGACAGCCGGGCGCGGGCCGCCGTGCGCGATGGAGGAACCTATCGTCCTGGAACGCCGATCGAGGACGTGAAACGACGGTTCAAACTGTCGTCGGTGATCAAGCTCGCGTCCAACGAGAACGCGCTCGGTCCATCGCCCAAGGCGGTCGCCGCGCTGCGCCGCGAGCTGGGCATGCTGCACCGGTACCCGGATGCGGCTTGCCGGATATTGCGTGCGCGACTGGCCACGTATTGGCGTGTGGATCCAGCCTGTCTCGTGGTCGGGAACGGGTCGGATGAGCTGTTGGTCTTGGCGTTACGGGCGTTCGTGGATCCTGGAGATCAGGTGGTCGTCGCCTCGCCGACCTTTTTGATCTATGAGCTGCAGGCCCGCGCGTGTGCAGCCTCGGTCACGGTGGTCCCGCTGAAGGGCTATCGGTATGATTTGCCGGCGATGCAGGCCGTGGTGACGCCGAAGACGAAGCTCGTGTTCATCGCCAACCCGGACAATCCTACCGGGACGTATGTCACGAAGCAGGAGCTGGAGACATTTCTGCGCGGGCTGCCGCATCAGACGGTCGTGGTGGTCGACGAGGCCTATTATGAGTTCGTCCAGGCGCGCGACTACCCGCAGACGCTCGCGTACCTGCAAGAGTATCCCATCATCGTCACGCGCAGCTTCTCGAAAGCGTATGGGTTGGCCGGGCTGCGGGTGGGCTATGGCATGGCTCGGCCAGAGTTGGTATCAGCGCTGGATGCGGTGCGCGAGCCATTCAATGTCAACAGCCTGGCGCAGGCCGCAGCGTGCGCCGCGTTGGACGATACCGCGTTTCTGAAGCGGACGCGACAATTGGTCGTCGAGGGACGACAGTATTTGATCCGCGCGCTGGACGCGCTGAAGCTCCGGCACATCCCCAGCGTGACGAATTTTCTTCTCATTGAACTGGGCCCGCGCGCGCCACGCCTCGCCGAGGCCTTGCTGCGCCAGGGCGTGATTGTCCGAGAGATGAGCGCCTGGAAGCTGACGGGCTGTGTGCGTGTGACGATCGGGACCATGGCAGAGAACCGGCGGTTTGTCACCGCACTGAAGCGATGTCTCGCC
The DNA here is from genome assembly GCA_023247275.1 of Candidatus Omnitrophota bacterium. Classification (GTDB taxonomy): domain Bacteria; phylum Omnitrophota; class Gorgyraeia; order Aquiviventales; family Aquiviventaceae; genus JAHFGT01. The sequence goes on along the minus strand of JAHFGT010000002.1, from coordinate 38,821 downwards.
GGGTAGCGCCGACCGATTGCCGACGAGGAGGGAATCCATGATTATTGTCCTGAAGCCGGACGCGACCAAGCAGCAGCTCGACCATGTGCTGGATCGGATCAAAGCGCTCGGCCTGAAGCCGATGGTGTCCAAAGGGACCGAGCGGACCATTATCGGCGTCATCGGGCCGGAAGACGCGTTACGTGTGCAGCCGCTCGAAGTGATCCCCGGCGTCGAGAAAGTGATGCCGGTGCTCAAACCGTACAAACTGGTGTCGCGCGACTTCAAGCCTGAGTCGACGGTGGTCAACCTGGGCGATGGGATCAGCGTCGGCGGTAAGGCGCTGGTCATGATGGCCGGCCCGTGTTCGGTCGAAAACCGGCAGATGCTGTTTGAGACGGCTCGGGCGGTGAAGCGAGCCGGCGCCCAGGTGTTGCGCGGGGGGGCGTTTAAGCCGCGTACGTCGCCGTATTCATTCCAAGGCTTGCGCGACGAGGGGCTGAAACTGTTGCGCGAGGCGGCGAAGGAGACCGGGATGCGAGTAGTCACCGAGCTGTTGGACACGCGCGATCTGAAGATGGTCCAGCAGCACGCGGACATCATCCAAATCGGCGCGCGCAACATGCAGAACTTCGAGCTGCTCAAGGAGGTCGGACAACTGCACAAGCCGGTGCTGCTCAAACGCGGGTTGTCGGCGACGATCACCGAGTTTCTGCTCGCGGCCGAATATATTTTAAGCCAAGGGAATTTTAACGTGATCCTGTGCGAGCGGGGCATCCGGACCTTTGAAACGCAGACCCGGTTTACGCTGGATCTGGCCGCGATCCCGGTGATCAAGAAATTCTCCCATCTGCCGATCATTGTCGACCCGAGTCATAGCACCGGTGAGTGGGAGTATGTCGAGCCGATGGCGAAGGCCGCGATTGCGGCCGGCGCTGATGGACTGATCATCGAAGTCCACCCCAACCCTGAAGTGGCGCTGTGCGATGGGCCGCAGTCGCTCTTGCCCAAGAAGTTCGTCAAACTGATCACCGAAATCCGCAAGGTTGCCAAAGCCGTTGGCCGGACCGTATAAACCGCGTGACACCTGACCAGTGACACGCGAGACGTTGATCAGGCGCTGCGGTTCGAAAGCGCTGGTAATAAGTTATCATATGATGATAACATTATCCCATGCAGATTCGGACGTGTATCGGGCGGATCGCAAAAGAGCGAGGCACCAGTCCTGCCGAGTTAGCGAGGCGATTGCGGCTGTATCGGTCCAATCTCTCGGCGATGGACGCTGGCCGACGAGCCATTTCGCTCAAGGCGCTCAGCCGTTTGGCTGGCGAACTGGGTTGCAGCCCAGGGGAGCTGTTGGAAGAGCACCAGCCGGGCGAGCGTGGCGTGTTTCGTGCCACCGCCCTCAATGAGAAATTAACCGCTCGGGAAGCAGGCTTGGCCGATGGCTCAGAGCGGGGCTGGGTCCACGTGGTGCTCCTGGCGTGGCAGCGTCATTATCAGGCCCAGGCATGAGCGCGCGTCGGCTCGCAGATCCTTACCTCGCGACAGTCCGGGCCTTGAATCGAGTCGGAGTCCAGTACGTCGTGATCGGAATGTCCGGGATCAACTACTACGCTCAGCGGGCATCCGAGGCGATTGCGACGATGGACTATGATCTCTTCGTGAATCCAACGCTGCCCAATGTCCAGAAGGCGGTCCACCAGCTTTCCCATTTGGGGTTCTCACTCGCAACATCCGACGGTCCATTCGATACCGCAGCATTGCGGGCCCTGGTCCGAGCCCGGCGGGCACTGATCGCGACGACTCCAGACGGGCTCATGGTCGAGCTCTTCCTGGCGGTCTCAGGGTACCTGTTTGCCGCATTAGTACGGGATGCCGTGACCATTACCATTCAGGGAACACCAGTCAAGGTCGGCCGACTCAGCAAACTGCTGCGATCCAAACAACTCGCTGGCCGCTTGAAAGACCGACAATTTCTGAAACGTTATCAAGCGTTGTTAGTGGAAGAAGTGGAACCGAGACCTGGCATCGAAACCCGTGACAAGTGAGACGCGGACTGTCAGGAACACGCCAGATCATGACGATCCATTTGCTCCGGAACGCTCCAACAGCTAAGCAGGTACAAGAGATGCTCGAGGCGCATGAGTCCTACATCAAGGTGGCCGTCGATGTCCGGCAGGGGATCCTGGCCGGGGGCGGCGAATTTCATGCCGATTGTGAGTCGGTGCTTCTGGAGGATGGTAGTCAGCCGCAGGATGTCTGGGGCGCTGACTGGGTTGCTGATCAGCAGACGGTTCGTTATGGAGCGCTCATCAATATCCGGCCGGGCAAGAATCCGGCAATGGAGCTGCAAGACTCGCAACTGAGAAGTCGAGTGGGCACTCTTGTGCGGAAATTTTTCCACGCGCCATGAAAGAGTGGGCAGTCGTTCAACAGCGATACCAACAAGACCAGCCGGCGATTCGGCTCGGTGGCTTGGCCTCAAACTTACACCGTCTCGCCTGGTGCGCCCAACGAGCGAACCACGAGGCTGCCATAGCGCTGTTTCGAGAGAGTAAGTTCTTTACCGAATGGGCTGCGCCCGATTGTCGATTCGATCAGCAAGTCTTACTTGCGGAGCTGCAGCTGCGCCTTGCCCTGTGGGAGCGCGGATGGGGTGGTCGCCTCACGCTGGCAGCGATTGCTGAGGAGGCCCAACACTGGGCAACCAAGTTGCTCAAGGTCGCAGGCTTGGTGACCGAATGAATCTGTACCAGCCGGGCAACAGCGATCCACCCTCTCTGGTGGTGTCAGTCGCCTGGCTGCGAGAGCAGTGGCGCCGGTGAATCGGCGAGACCTGTTGCGAGAAGATCTCTTACCATGGAGGTACGGCATGCGGTATTGGCGTGTGGTTAGTCCGGTGTTGGTGGGGATGCTACTGGGGTCAGCGGTGGGCTGCAAGTCGCCGCAGCTGGTGTCCGCAAAGACCGCGTTGGTGCCTGCCAGCAGGACGTTTTCCGTCGGGGACACTGGAATCCTGCACGAGAGCTCAGATTATGCGGGCCGCGGGGTCGACGATGCTCAGCAGCTGCGTCAGCAAGCCAAGGAGTTCTCCGCAGCGCGGCAAAAAGACCTGACGCTGTACGGTCCCAAGTCAGGGCCGTTCAAAATCTATCTGCTTGCCGAGTCCCAGAACCAACCAGGGTCCACGTTTCCAGAGCCAACCGAGTTCGCGATCTTCACCACCAGCGAGCATCGTCCGGGCGAGACCACGCAACACGGCTATGCGGAGATCCGTTTTGGAGCCGCCGGTCCAACGTACAGCACAGACCTGCCCGGCGGCTACTTTGAACTTACGGTGTCAGACGTGTATGAGCAGGAGGGGGATACCATCGCCTCCGGCAACTTCAGCATGATCGCCAAGAACAAAAACGATCAGCAGGACACCAACCGTTTATTCGTCATGGACGGCGCCTTCATCACCCGTGTGAAATGAGCAGTCAGTTGCAACCAAGACAGGAAAGAGGTTGACTATTTTTCGGCGAGTGACGATCGTTGGTCTGGGGCTCATTGGCGGGTCGCTGGGAATGGCGATCAAGCGCCGACGGCTGGCTGGACGCGTGGTCGGCGTGAGTCGGCATGCGCAGACGCTACGAACGGCGCGGCGCCGACGCGTCATTGATGGGGGAACAACCGATCTCGAAACGGGCGTGCGCGACGCAGAGCTGGTCGTGCTCGCCACACCGGTTGATACGATCGCGCCGCTGGCTGAACGCGCGGCGCGTGCGATTCAAGCGGGCGCGATTCTCACCGACGTCGGCAGCACCAAAGCCGCGCTGGTGCGACGGCTTGAGCGCACGCTGCCGGATCACATCCGGTTTGTCGGCGCTCATCCGATCGCCGGGTCAGAGCAGCGAGGGGTTGAATCGGCCAACGCAGCACTGTTCGACGGAACCCTGTGCGTCTTGACCGTGACGTCGCGGACCGATCGATCAGCGGTGCAGCGCGTTGGACGTTTCTGGAGGGCGCTGGGCGTGAAGGTGCTCACCATGAGTCCGCAGGCGCACGACCAAGCGCTGGCTGTGACGAGCCATTTGCCGCATGTGGTTGCCAACTGCCTGGCTCAAACGGCTCATGCGAGGTCGTTACCACAGCCGCCGCGCAGCCTGCTCGAGATGACCCGGATTGCGGCCAGCGATCCTGAGTTATGGGATGATATCTTCCTCAGTAATCGACACGAGCTGTTGGCGGCCATGCGGCGATTTGAGCGACACTGGGCCCGGCTACGAGACAGCATCACGCGAAACGATCGCGCAGCGCTCTTGGCGATGTTGCAGGCTGCGAAACGCCGGCGCGATGGATTCGAACCACGCTAGATCGCCTGGGGTCGGCGGGATGATCGTCACGATCGACGGTCCGGCCGGTGTTGGCAAAAGCACCGTCGCCAAGTTGCTCGCGAAGGCGCTGGGGCTGATGTATTTGGACACCGGCGCCACGTACCGAACGTTGGCCTATGCCGCGCTCCGCCAGCGGATCAATCCGATTACCGATGTCAAACGACTCGCTGAATTGGCGCGTCGGCTGCCGCTCGAGCTTCGTCCAACACCAGCCGGTGGGCTGGTCGTCCTCCTCAATGACCGTGATGTGACCAAAGCGATCCGCACCGAAGAAGTCTCAGAGGCGGCTGCCCAAGTCTCCCAGCATCCTGCTATCCGGGCTGCGATGGTCCAGCTGCAGCGCGAGCTGGCGAATCGACACGGGGTAGTGGCCGAAGGGCGTGACACGGGTTCGGTGGTGTTTCCTCAGGCCCCGATCAAGTTTTTTCTCGACGCGGATACCCGTGTGCGCGCCAAGCGTCGCCAGATCGAGCTGGCCGAGCTGTACGGAACTCGGCCGCCGATCGTGCAGGTGCAGGAGCAGCTCCATTTCCGTGATGGGCTGGATCGTCACCGCCGCGTCGGCCCGCTGATGAAGCCAACCGGTGCGACGGTGATTGATACATCCCGTTTCACCGCCCAGCAAGTCGTTCGAGCCATGTTGCACCATATCCAGCAACGATTCCGCCATCGGTCAGGCTTCGCAACTCACGCCAGGCCCTATCGGAGAACCAGGCCACGTATCGCTTCTCGAAGTTCGTCCTCTGGCTGATTTTCCACGCCGGCTTCGGTCTTGAAGTCCGTGGTCAGCAGCATGTGCCGAAGGCCGGGGGCGTCATCTTGGCCTGTAACCATGTCAGCTTTCTCGACCCGCCGCTCTTGGGCGCCGCGTGCCCGCGTCGAATCAATTTCATGGCACGGGCCAGTTTGTTCAAGCAACCGATCTTAGGATGGTATTTGCGTCGCGTGGAGGCGATTTCGCTGCTGCGCGAGCAGGCCGATCTGCCGGCGATCCGCGAATCGATTACCCGGCTGCGGCGCGGAGAGGTCGTCGCGATTTTTCCCGAAGGTGGTCGGCAACTCACCGGCCAGCTCGGTACCGCGAAGCGAGGCGTTGGCGTGCTGGCGATCTCGGCTCAGGTCCCGGTGGTTCCAGTCTATGTGCACGGCACCTTTGCCGCCTGGCCCCCGAATGCCCGCTGGCCCAAACCGACCAAGATTCGGGTTGCGTTCGGACCGATGATCTCCTATACTACAGGTTCTGCACAACGCATTCAAGGGCGCGCGTCACGCCTCTCCCAGGCACAGCTTGCCGATGCTGTGACCCATCAGTGGCGCCGTCTGGAGGAGCAACTCCATGACCGCACAAGTTGAAGAAGGTTCCACAACCCTTTCTGAGTTGTACGCGCAGAGCTTGCGCGTCATCACAGAAGGGCAGATCGTGAAAGGCCGAGTCATCGCCGTGTCGCCGCAAGACGTGGTGGTCGATATCGGATTCAAGTCCGAGGGATCGATCAACCGTTCCGAGTTCAGCGACGTGCCCAACCTGAAGGTCGACGACGAGGTCGAGGTCTTCGTTGAAAATATCGAGGATGAACAGGGCATGGTCATCCTCTCGAAGCACAAAGCCGACCGCCAGAAGGGGTGGGACCGGATCGTCAATAATTTCAAAGAAGGCGATATCATCGACGGCCGGCCGGTGCGCAAGGTCAAAGGCGGCTTGATGGTTGATATTGGAATCGAAGCGTTTATGCCCGCCTCGCTCGCGTCGTACAAGGGGTATGCCAACCTTGATACGCTCATCACCCAGCCGCTGAAATTCATCATCCTGAAGATCAGCCGCGCGCGCAAGAACATCGTCGTCTCGCACCGGGACTATCTGTTGCGCGAAAAAGATCAGTTGCGCAAGAATCTGATCGAGTCGCTGACGGTCAGCGAGCGGCGCAGCGGCACGGTCAAGAACCTCACCGACTTCGGCGCGTTTATCGACTTGGGCGGGATCGATGGGTTGCTGCACATCGGCGATATCTCGTGGGGTCGGATTGGTCATCCGTCTGATGTGCTCCAGGTCGGACAGCAGCTTGACGTTGTGGTCTTGTCGGTTGATCGCCAAGCGAACAAGGTGTCCCTTGGCCTCAAGCAGCTGCTCCCCAGCCCGTGGCAACACGCAGAAGAGAAGTATCCTGTGAGCACCAAGATCAAAGGCCGCGTGGTCAATTTAGTGCCGTACGGCGCATTCGTTGAAGTGGAGCCAGGCATTGAAGGGCTGGTGCACATCTCCGAGCTGTCGTGGTCAAAACGGATCGCCCATCCGTCAGAGCTGCTCCAGGTCGGGCAGGAGATCGAGGCGGTCGTGCTGGCGGTTGATGCGAAGAACCAGCGGCTGTCGCTGGGGATGCGCCAGGCGGCCGGGGATCCGTGGCAGCAGGCGAAAGACAAGTATCAAGCCGGCACCCGTGTCGTTGGCCGAGTCCGCCAACTGACCGACTACGGCGCCTTCATCGAGCTGGAAGATGGGCTCGAAGGCATGTTGCACAATTCGGATATTTCCTGGACTCGGAAAATCAACCATCCCTCTGAGGTGCTCAAGAAGGGTAAGATGGTTGATGTCACCATTCTCAGTTGCGAGCCGGACAACCATCGGATCACGCTGGGCATGAAGCAGCTCATGCCAGATCCGTGGCCGGAATTGATCCAGCGATTCTCACTCGGCTCGGTCGTCGAGGGCGTCGTCACCAAGGTCGCTGGCTTTGGCTTGTTCGTGGAAATCGCCAAGGATGTTGAAGGGTTGATGCATCTGTCAGAGCTTGAGCTTGACGCCAACGAGCGGTTAGACGACCGGTACAAAGTCGGCACCAAGGTCAAAGCCCAAGTCATCAAGCTCGACGAGATCGAGCGCAAGATCGGCTTGAGCAACAAGAACCTGCCTGCTCGCGCTGAGTCCGGAGAGGCAGGCGGGCCTTCCGAGGATCAGCCGGCGGGTTCGTAACCACGCTGTGCCCGTATCCTGCCACCCGGACGGGTCGAACGCGTAACGCGCATGGATCTTGCCAGCGCGCTTGAGACCATCCGCCGAGGAACCGCCGAGATCATCACCGAGGCGGACTTGCGCGAGAAACTCGCTCTGCGTCGCCCGCTGGCGATCAAGGCCGGGTTTGATCCGACCGCTCCAGACCTCCATCTCGGCCACACCGTTCTCCTGCGCAAGCTGCGCCAGTTCCAAGACCTCGGTCATCGGGTGGTCTTCCTCATCGGCGATGCGACCGCGTTGGTTGGCGATCCGTCAGGCCAATCCAAGATGCGCAAGTTGATGACGTCTGAGGAGGTCGAGCGCAACACCCATACCTATGAGCAGCAAGTCACGCGTCTGCTGCGTTCGGAGTCGGACGTCTTCCTGCGGGTCAACAACCGTGACTGGTTTCTCGGTGACCCATCTGCTGGCCTGGCTCCATTTGCATTTGGGAAGCTGTTGGAGCTGCTGTCGAAATACACGGTGGCTCGGTTGATCGAGCGGGACGATTTCCGCAAGCGGTTGGGCTCAGGGCAAGAGGTCAGCATGCTCGAGCTGTTCTACCCGCTGATGCAAGGGTATGACTCGGTCCATCTGAAGGCGGATGTTGAGCTAGGCGGCACCGATCAGAAGTTCAACCTGCTCGTCGGACGTGACCTGCAGCGTGCCTACGGTCAGCCGCCCCAGGTCGTGATCACCATGCCGCTGCTCGAAGGAACCGACGGGGTCCAGAAAATGTCCAAGTCGCTGGGCAACCACATTGGACTCACCGAGCCGCCAGGGGAGATGTTCGGCAAGCTGATGTCGATCCCAGATCCGCTCATCATGAAATATTTCACCTTGCTGACCGATGTCTCACCCGCGCGATTGCAGCAGCTTGAACAGGAGCTGAACTCGCGAGCGATCAATCCACGCGACGCTAAACTCGAACTGGCCACTGAAATCGTCACGGGCTATCACAGCCCCGCGGTTGGCCAACAGACACGTGAAGCATTTATTCGGCAGTTCAGCCAACGGCAACCACCTGACCAGATGCCAACGCTCACGGTTCGCGCCGCTGACAGCTCGGTGAACGTGGTGGAGCTGTTGGTCAACGCCGGGATCGCCAACACCAACAATGAGGCTCGGCGACTGCTGCGGCAGGGTGCTGTGAAGCTGAACGGCGAGGTGGTCAGCCGATCATCCGTCCCTGCGGCGCAGTGCGAGGGGGTCCTGCAGGTTGGGCGCCAGTTCAGGCGGCTCAGCGTCAGTTGACAACCCAGTGGTGCCTGCTATACTGCTTAGAATGCGCCTAGGCGCTTAAAAGGAGGTGAGTAGGATGAAGGCTCGTATTGCTCCATGGATGGTAGGAATGCTCGTGGCGGCTAGTCTGCCGGCAGCAGCCGTGTCCGCCGAGGAGCCAAAGGCGTTACCCACCTTGTTGATCAAGGGAGAGGTGGTGTCGATTGACTCCAACGATCCAACAGCTCCGCTGCTCAAGGTCAAGGACCGGTACGGTTTTGAGACGCCGATCTACTTGGGGCAGCAGACCAAGATCCTGCAGGGCGATGCACCGGCGGATACCTCAAAGTTGACCGGTGGCACGCCGGTTGAAGTCGAATACAACTTCGATGTCAATACCGCCAAGCGGCATGCGGTCAGCGTGAAGGTCGGCAGCGCGACTCCGGCACCGTCAAGCTCTTCGACCGCCGCTCCAGCCGCCGCACCGATGATGCCGTCTGCACCAGCGCCGACGTCGTCTGCTCCAGCTCCATCGTCTCAGCCGTCATCGTCGTCAGCACCAGCGGCTCCGTCGGCAACATCAACAACGCCTGCGGCTAGCTCGACGACGCAATCAACACCCGCAACAACGCAGTAACCGTATCTGTGGTTCAGTGAGTTTGTGCACGGCGGCTTGGTTCGCGCTTCCTGGTCTGAGTCTGGGTGCACGACCAGCCGCCGTGTAATTTCCCCCCATGCCTCCACGATCATCTGTTCCTCCAGTACACGTCCTCGCCCGTCCGCCGGTCCAGTATCGCAAGCCGATCCGAGGTTCACTGGTGTGGTGGCTGCGATTTGTCGGCGTCGTGGCGCTACTGGTGCTCTTAGCGCTGACGGTGCCCACCTCTAAAGAGGTCCAGCTCTCCCGAATCGATGTCCGCTGGCTCGGACTCTGCATGTTATTGACGATGTTGCAGCTGCTGCTCGAGGCCAGCGTCTGGTACTGGTTGATCCTCATGCAGGGGGTGCGCTATCCATACGGGAAAGCTGTGACCGCGTACCTGGCCAGCATGTATCTTGGTCTGGTCACTCCCTGGCATGTGGGCAGCTATCTGTCGGCTGGGTACATTACAATGGATACCGGCCTCACGCTCGGATATGCGTTATCCAGCGTGGTCATGAAGAAGATGCTGGGCTGGATCGCCATCATTGGATTTGGAATCTGGGGATTGCCGCTGTTGGCCCAGGTCTCGTTTCTCCATGGCGTGAAGCAGATGGTCGGGTTTAGCCTGACGGCGGTCCTCCTGGTCTCGATTGGAATCGCGTTGTGGGTGTTTTCCTTGCGTCGGCTGACCAAGCGGTGGCAGAAGCTCTCGCCATGGCAGGTGGATTTGACCGAATTCTGGTCTGGGATGCGCCACTTGGCGGCCCCCCAGATGATCGGCCCGCTGATCTTGTCTCTGATCGCGTTTAGTCTGCTGTTTCTTCAACTCCATAGCGTCCTGCGTTCGATGGGCATCGTGTTGCCGTTTCTGCTGGTGTGCCGAATCGCCGCCCTCAGCCGAGTCGCCGCGCGTTTGATTCCGGTGTCGGTAGCTGGGATCGGCACCAAGGATGCGGTGGTGATGTTGCTGGTTCAGCAGGGAGTCGCGCAACCGGTGGTGGGTGTGACGGCTGCGCTGTTGTGGTTGCTGTGTTCGTACGTGGTGACGTTGCTGCTGAGCGGGCTCGCGTGGTGGATTAGGCCGCTGGTGGTCCGTCGTGCTGCGCGAACCATGTCATGAGGTACCGGGTCGCGGGGATCTGCAGAATCCACGGATGATCACCGGCTTGCAACGACACCCCGCGCATCCGCAGTCGTAGCCCTCGTCGCTCAGCGGCCATCCGCAAGATTTCTTCGGCAAGGCCGAGCAGATGATAGGTACAGACGCTCAGCGCGACGATTCCGCCAGGTGGTAGCAGGGCAAGCCCATGCATGGTCACCCGGTGCAGCGATTCTCGTCCCTTCGCCACGTCGGCCTTACTCTTTGCGAGAGCTGGGGGGTCGAGCAACACCCAATCAAATCGATCCCGGGTGTCGGTTTTGGCTCCCAGCCAATAGAACGCATCGCCGGCGACGAACTCCATGCGCGATTCAACCCCATTAAGCGCGGCGTTTTCCTTCGCCAGCGCAATCAGCGGCTCATGCTGTTCAACGCATACGACCTGTGCGCCAGAAGCGGCGGCCGCGATTCCAAACGCCCCAGTATAGGCGAACGCATCTAAGACCCGGTGTCCAGGGCGCACCGCCCGGCGGACGAGTCGGCGGGTATCGCGCTGGTCAAGATAGAACCCGGTCTTGTGTCCATGCACCAGGTCCACCAGAAACCGCAACCCATCCTCTTCGATGAGGATTCGTTCCGGGACATGCCCGGCCAGCACTTGCGTCAGCACGGGGAGTCCTTCCTCGTCTCGAAACTCCTTGTCGCTGCGCTCCAGGATTCCGGCAGGGTGCAGCAGCGCTTGCAGCGCATCGACGACGGCGGACTTCCAGCGCTCGATGCCAGCGGTGCGGCTCTGCAGGACCACGACATCCGCGTACTGGTCGACAATCAGCCCAGGCAACTGGTCAGCTTCGCTAAACACGAGCCGGCGGCCGGTGGTTCCGGTGATGGGTTGGCGCTGCGCGATCGCGTGCTCAATCCGCTGGGCGATGAGTGCGCGGTCGATCGATTGATCGCGCTGCCGGCTGATGACCCGAGCGGCGATGTGCGAGTGGGCGTTGTAGAATGCATGGGCCAAGAACCGTCCGGTTGGGTCGATCAGCTCGACCGATTCTCCATTGCCGGCCAGGACCTCCCGAGTGAGCAGCTCATCTCGGAACACCCAACAGTCGTGGTGGATGATCCGCTTGGCGGCTGCGGCGGACACGCGGACTTGAGGAACAGCCATACCACCATTGTATCCCGTTCAGAAATCAGAGGTCAGAAATCAGAGGTCAGAGGTCAGACAAAATGGACAACCCCTGTCCTCTGACTTCTGAGCTCTAGGTTGTGCTAAAGTACCTCCCATGAGCGAATCAGATATCTATTTCAAACAACTGGAATTGGGCCCGATGCAGAACTTCATCTATCTCATCGGTGATCCGGCGACGCGCGAGGCCGCGGTCATCGACCCAGGGTGGGAGGTTCCGACGATTCTGGCGACCGCGCAGCAGGATGGCTATCGATTGACCAAGGCGTTTGTCACGCATCACCACTTTGACCATGTCATGGGCTTGTCTGAGCTGTTGCACGCCGTCGACATCCCAGTCTACGTGAATCAGCATGATGCTCCCCTGGTGGAGATCAGTTCGTCGGCGCGCAAGCCGCTGAGGGGTGGCGATGAGGTGACCATTGGCACGCTGCCGGTGCGACTGCTGCACACCCCTGGCCATACGCCAGGCTCCCAGTGTTTGTTGGTCCGGGATCGATTACTCTCAGGCGACACCTTATTTATCGGTTCCTGCGGCCGGTGTGATTTACCAGGCGGCAGTCCCACACAGTTGTACGAGAGTCTGAGCCAACGGTTACGCCAACTGGATGATCAGACGGTGCTCTGTCCTGGGCATCACTATGCGCCAGAGGTCACCGTTCTCTTGGGGCGCGAGAAACAGCACAACCCGTTTCTGGCCGCTACGACGTTGCAGCGTTTTCTCAGATTGGTAGGAGCTGCCTAATCTGCCGAGCATTGGTGAACCGGTGAACGGGTGTACGGGTGTACAGGTTCATGGAGCAACCGGTACACCTGTTCACCCGTGCACCTGTATACGAATATCTTGTTCCATTTTTGTCCAATGAGGATTCTGGTGTATGGCGCTGGCGGGATCGGCAGTGTCTTGGGCGGGTTGTTGGCACGCGCCAATCACGATGTGACGTTCTTGGGTCGGGAGTGGCATCTGCACGCCATCCGCCGCGACGGACTGCGCATCAGTGGGTTGTGGGGGGAGCATCGAATCACCGGAGTGACGCTCACGACCCAGCACGACCAATTACCGTCCGCTGTGCCGTTCGACTGGATTTTTGTGTGCGTGAAGGCCCACCAAACGGCTGAAGTGGCTGAGGCTGTCGCGACCCTCGTCGGACCATCAACGTTGGTCTGCGGGTTTCAGAATGGCCTGGGCAACTATGAGGCGCTGACCGCGTTGATCCCAGCCGAGCGGGTGGCGTTAGCACGGGTGATCTTCGGGGTGGAGCTCGAGCCAGGCCATGCCCATGTCACGGTCAGTGGCGGTGACGTGTTGATCGGAGCGCCAGACCACCGATTATCGCCGACCCGGCTGACTGGATTGATCGCCGCCTTGCAAACGGCTGGAATTCCCACGCAGCCCACCTCGAATATCTTTACCGCGCTGTGGGGGAAGGTGCTCTACAACTGCGCGCTCAATGGGCTGTCAACGCTGTTGGAAGTCCCGTACGGCGCCTTGGCGGATCATCCTATTGCGCCGCGGCTGATCCAATCCGTCATCACTGAAGTGTACCAAGTTGCCGCAGCCCGACGGCTGACCCTCGAGCCGGCCGACGCGGCAGGGTACCTGCACCTGTTGTTCAGCCGGCTGATCCCGGCGACGGCTGCGCATCGAGCCTCGATGTTGCAAGATATTCGGCGCGGCCACCGGACCGAGATCAACGCGCTCAATGGCGCGATCGTTGCACTCGGTCACCAGGTGGGTGTTCCCACCCCGATCAACGCGTTGGTGACCCGGCTGGTTCATCATAAGGAACGGTTCAGCAGTGCGGGTCGTCCCAGTGAGCGGCTCAGCCTCATCCCGCCGGTGCGTTGACACTCCGACGAGCATTTGCTAGACTGCGTAGCCGGATGTCCGCACACCCCCGCCGTGGACTCATCATCCTCTACACCGGTAACGGGAAAGGGAAAACCTCTGCCGCACTCGGAGCCGCCTTACGGGCGCTCGGCCATGGCTGGCGGGTGCTCATCATCCAGTTCTTTAAGGGCGACTGGCCGGTCGTATTCGGCGAGCGTGAGATGGGCCAGCGGTTAGCTCCCCAATTGGAAGTACTCCAATTGGGCAAAGGCTTTGTGAAGCATATGGGTGATCACAAACCGTTTGAGGAGCATCTGGCGGCCGCGCGTCAAGCGCTCGAGGTGGCACGCGAACGAATTAGCTCCGGGACCTATGATCTGGTTGTTCTCGACGAGCTCATCTATGCCATCGACTATGCCGGGGTGCAGCTCGTCAGTTTGCCTGAGGTCCTGTCGTTGCTCGATGCCAAGCCCCCGACGTTGCACCTGATCTTAACCGGACGGAATGCGCCACAGGCGTTGATTGATCGAGCCGACCTTGTGACCGAGATGCGAGAAGTGAAGCATCCCTGGCAGCAACGCATCCCTGCGCAAGAAGGGATCGACTTCTAACGTTGGTGAAGGGTGAGCCCAGATGGTAAAACCGGTTGACGAACGGGCCAACAGTCGTGTGCTCGTTGATGGCCTTGACCGGGCGCCGGCCCGCGCCATGCTCAAGGCGGTCGGGTTCACCGACGACGATTTGCGTCGTCCGCTCATCGGAATCGCCAACACCTGGATTGAAGTGATGCCGTGCAACGTCCATCTGCGCCGGCTGGCTGAGCGGGTGAAAGCCGGCGTGCGCGAGGCTGGCGGCACGCCGATCGAGTTTAATACCATCGCGGTGTCTGATGGGATCGCCATGGGCACCGAGGGCATGAAGGCGTCGCTGATCAGTCGCGAGGTGGTGGCCGATTCCATTGAGTTGGTCGTGCGCGGGCATCTCTTCGACGGGGTCGTCGCACTGTCTGGCTGCGACAAGACCATTCCCGGCGCGGTGATGGCGCTGTTACGGCTCAATGTGCCATCGCTGATGCTGTACGGCGGTTCCATTGCGCCGGGGCAGCATGACGGCCGGTCGGTGACGATTCAGGATGTGTTCGAGGCGGTCGGGGCCTGCGCGGCTGGTCGCATGACCGAGCAGCAGCTTCGGCGGTTGGAAGATCATGCGTGTCCTGGGGCCGGGGCGTGTGGCGGGCAATTTACCGCCAACACGATGGCGATGGCCATTGAGGTCCTCGGGCTCTCGCCGATGGGCAGTGCGAGCGTGCCGGCGATGGACAGCAAGAAGGATACCGTCGCGTTCGACGCAGGCCGGCTGGTCATGGATGTGCTGCATCGCCAATTGCGCCCGCGGCAGATCGTGACACGGGCTGCGCTGGAAAACGCGATCGCGGCCGTCGCGGCGACCGGCGGGTCGACTAATAGCGTGCTGCATCTTTTGGCCATTGCGCGAGAGGCCGGGGTCCGGCTGGCCATCGATGACTTTGATCGCATCAGCAAGAAGACGCCGCTGGTGGCGGATCTCAAACCCTGGGGCCGGTTTGTGGCGACCGATTTGTACGACGCTGGGGGAATTACGTTGGTGGCGCAGCGATTGTTGGACGCGCGTCGACTCCACGCTGAGGCGATCACGATCACCGGTCGAACGATCGGCGAAGAAGCGCGCCAGGCGCGTGAGACGCCAGGGCAGCAGGTGGTGCGTCCGGTGGATCGCCCGCTGAGTCCGACCGGCGGGTTGGTGGTCTTACATGGCAATATCGCTCCAGAGGGGTGTGTCGTGAAGATGACCGGCCATGAGCCGGTTCGATTGGAGGGTCCGGCCCGGGTCTTCGATTCTGAAGAAGACGCGTTCGCCGCGGTGCAGCAACGACAGATCGACACGGGCGATGTCGTCGTCGTGCGATATGAAGGGCCCAAAGGCGGGCCTGGCATGCGCGAGATGCTGGCCGTCACCGCTGCGCTTGTCGGCCAAGGGCTTGGTGAGTCGATCGCGCTGTTGACCGATGGGCGGTTCTCAGGTGCGACGCGAGGACTGATGGCTGGCCATGTCGCACCCGAGGCCGCCTGTGGCGGTCCGATTGCGCTGCTGCGTACGGGCGATGTGGTTCGATTCGATATCGCTGCGCGACGACTGGATGTCAAACTCTCTGCGGCGGAGTTGCAGCGACGACAGGCCCGGTGGCGACCGCCACCCCCGCGCTATCGGACTGGCGTGATGGCGAAGTACGCGCAACTGGTCTCGTCCGCGTCAGAAGGTGCGGTCACCGGGTTTGTACAGTCAATGGCGACTCCAGTCCGTCGACAGAATCGTCGGATGGTGCGCGCTGTTCGCGCGGCAGATCGCGCATAAATCTTTTTGGGGACGTGGCGGAACTGGCAGACGCGCTAGGTTGAGGGCCTAGTGCCGCAAGGCATCAGGGTTCAAATCCCTGCGTCCCCACGGTCTGATAATCGGTGACGATCACCAGTCTTAAGGAACGCGTGGTCGTCACTTTTTTTGTGACTCGCCATTTGTCTACCTAAAAAGTTACGCGATATCTAGCGATTGTATCTTGACAAGCCAATAGCCCCTTGCTATTGTGGGCAGGAAATTGGTGTTGGAACGTTCGAATCGATAGGCGCGTCGCAGCCTGGCGGGTGTTGCTCTCGTGTTAGAGCGTGATGGTGAGGGAGGAAACACCCTCGGACCTGGACGAGGGGGTCCGAATGGCACTGGCATCCTTGATGGATGTGCAGTCACCGAATGGGCGTCGCCCGACCTCGCTTGGGATGCCACCCTGTCTCGCACCGAGTGCCGCCTGCCAACTGCCGCGCAGCAGCAGGCAGGTGCTCGGCACCAGGTGAGCCGAGTCGACTGGGCGGCGTCGGCGCGAATGATGCGTCACACACAGGTCCCCAATGACGACGAGTCATTGGGGATGTTTTGTTATCAGCCGAAAGGCAAGGAGGCGGTACGGTGAGAACAGTCCGACGTATGCTGGTCGTGGTCCTGGTCGTGACACTCACAGCCGGTGTGGTGGCAGAGTATTTCGGACGCCGCAGCGTAGAGCGCCGGTACAAGCAATCGATGGAGGAGCGGCGGCAACTGGAGCTGCAGTTTGGCGAAATTCTCGCGACGCATGATCAACTCAAAGCTGAGTTAGCCCAAGAGCGGCAGCGATCGAAAAACCTCGTCGATGCGCTGCAAAACATGCAGGCTCAGCTTGATCAGACCACCAATCGTCTCTCGGCTGAATCTCGGACCATTGAGGAACTTCAGACCCGGCTAGGATCCATGCAAGAACAGATGAACCAGTTACAGGGCGAGTTATCGGTGGCAATCCAGCAACACACCGGTAAGGCCGCGGATGGGACGGTGCAACTAGAGCGGATCGTCGTGAACAGTGGCCAATCGGCGGCCACCAAGGGGCATGTCTTATCGGTCCATCCAGAATGGAATTTTGTCGTGGTCGATCTGGGATGGGATACGGTGCGGATCGGGGACACGATCTCCATCTTCAGGGACGAACAGCTCCTGGCACGGGCCAGGGTTGAGCGGGTGCAGGAAGGCGTGTGTGCGGCGACCCTGCTACCTGAATTCATCCATGTAGAAATCCGGCCGAATGATTTGGCCAAAATCCTGTGATCGCCTGATGGCGCTACGGGGACGGCGTCTGGTCGTTCTGCGCAGATCCAGGACCATCGTAGCGCTCATGGTCGGCTGGGCGCTGAGCGGACTCTCGGTGCAAGCTGCAGAGACCGTCGGATCAGCCCGGATGACGCAGACCAGTTTGGTATTTGAGTTGGGCACGCTGCAACGATTACCGATCCGCACCCGATTCCAATCGTCCCCCCCGACGATTCTGATCGAGATTCCCCTCCACCGACTCAGTGGGATCATTCCTGCTCAAACCGCGTTGCCGCATGGCGTCATCCGCGAGATCTCTGCTCGGTACGAATCGAACGGTTCTGATGAGGGATCGCAGCGGATTCGCACCCTGGAAATTACGCTGACCGCCACGTACCGGTACCGGGTTCGATCCGAGGTGGGGCGGATTACCGTTGAGATTTTTCACCCGACCTCCATTGAGAGCGCCTCGATGGTGCTCGGTTTGACGAATGGAACGTTCACCAACGCCGGCGAGTATGTCCGTCTCACCGACCGATTCCGCGCGATGCAAGACGCGCTGATCCAGGCGACCCCGATGCCGTGGTCGATTCAGATGGATCTGCATGCGCCATCGACGGCCGGTGCGTCGCCGACCGGATCGTCCGACAGCGCTGCGCATGATTCAGAGCCAAGCGGGTCTGTTGAGGTGGGGACACTGGTCAGTCCGACGGCCAAGGCAGCCGCTCCATCTGTCGTAGGGGTGATGATTAGTGTGATCATGGTGTTGCTAGTCGGGCTAACGATTCGTCACATCCTGTCCGGGCAGGTGACGGCGAGATGGAGTCGTCGTCCAGCAGGCGCTCGGCGTCTGGCCGGCATGGTCTTGCTGGACCAGCTGGTGTGGCGAGCGTTTGAGCGGCAGGGCTATCAATTGCTCACTGAGCGCGAGGCGGCAGAACCGCTGGGCGGGCCATTGCGCGTGATGATCAAGGACGGCACAAAAACCGCGTTGTTGTTCGTGGGCAATGGCCCGTTCTTCGAGAAACAAACCGTCGAGCGATTCGTAGCGGCGATGCGGGAGACCAGCGTCGCTCAAGGATTTTTGGTCGCCGCCGGCTCATTTACCGTTCCGGCCCAGCGACTCGCACGGGAACATCAGGTGGTGCTGATTGGTCGGGAGCAGCTCACCGAGTTGTTGAGCGCTGGGGCCAAGAGCGAGTACCTGAGCAAGGAATTAGAGCAACACCAGGCGCGACTGGAGGAGTTGAAAGAAACCTTGCGCCAGTATGCCGCTGAGCTGGACACACTGCGTCGCCAGCGAAACGACTCGAGCTGGTTTCTTGGCGAAGAGCGGGCGAAAACGGCGAAGCTCGAATCTGAGCTTGAGGCGTTGACGAAGCAGGTACGAAACCTTGAGGTTGAGCTCAGCCGCGCTCAACAAGAGCTGGTGGCGGCGGGGAAACGGTGGGATGAAAGCCAGTGGTTTCTGGGCGAATCCAGGGCTCGGGTCCAGTATCTTGAACAGCAGCTCGAATCCATGGGGCGTGTCGCGCAAGATGCGGCTGCCGCCACCGCGCAAGCGCAGCAGGACACCACCTCTTCGCCGGCTGAGGAACAGACCGACCGCGAGGGTGTTGAGCAGACCATCGCGCAACTGCAGCAACGATTGCAGGAGTCGGTCGAACGAGAGCAGGAGCTCCGGAACTCGCTCGCCCATGTGACGCAAGAAGTCAGCGCGTTTCGGCGGTATGGGGAGCGTCGAAGCCATCCGCGCGTGCAGATTCCGGACGCGACGGTCGAAGTGTACAATGGGACGGACGCGCCCGTCGTTGCTGGAGCCGCCCGTGATGTCAGCCGGGGAGGGTTTGGATTGGAAACCGATCAAGAGATTCATCTCCCGCCGCTGGTCCGCGTTCGATTGGCGGTGCCTGGCCATGATCCGATCGAATCCAAAGCGCAACTGATTTGGCAGCGTGGACTCGGGGAGCCATCGAATCGTTATTATAACGGGTTCTATCTTGTGGATATTCCAGCGTCGAAGCGAAAGTTGATTCAAAAACTCATCGAGGAGCGTCAAACCTCTCCCGCGTAGTCACCAACGACCGGTGACGAACGGACGAAGTCGTCCCCATGCAAGAACGTCGTACGACTATTCGATTCCTCAATCAGTGCCGGGCCAAATACTGCCCATCCGACGATTTGATCCCGCGGGATGGTCGCGTTGCGAATCTGAGCGAGCATGGCGTAGGGCTGCTGGTTCGAGAGCCGCATCAGGCCGGTGAGCAGGTGACGGTGAGCTTCTTCCTGCCCACCGATGACGAACCGCTGACGGCAACCGGGGTTGTTCGGTGGGCAGGCGAGCGGTCCAGGATGGGGTCCTGGTATCCGGTCGGAGTCGAGTGGATGCCGAACGAGGATTCTATTCGGAGTCGGGTGCATGAATTCTTGTACCAGCAGAACCGGCCATCCCGTCCGACGCGTGTGCCGGCCGCAACTCGGGCCAAACATGCCCCGGCATCTTCGGCACGCCGGTTCGTGTGGCTGGCCGTCTGCACACTGCTGGTTGGCACCATGTCGCTCGCGTTGGTCTGGGTGAAGCTGTTGCAGGAGGATCGGGCGCAGCTGGCAGGGGTCATCGTCCAGCGCGACGAGTTTATCCAGCAGCTTGAACAGCGGGATCGGCAAGTGCAGCAAGAGCTGGCGACGACCAAATCGCATCTGAGTACGGCGATCGCAGAAGCGGTGCGCTTGAACACCCAGGCTCGGCGCCTCACAGGGGAAGTCCAGAATCTGACCAACGATGTCGAGCGGTATCAGGCGTCCTATGCCCGGTCACAAGAAGAGCGCGAACAGCTGATCAAGCGGGTGATGGATCTTGAACAGGAACGAACCGACATGGCCAAAAAGTTGACCAGCCTCTACGAACTGCGGGTCGCGATTCACGATGCCATTGAATCGCGCAAGGCGCTGCTGGCCGATCAACAACGGGCGACGGCGATTGCCAGGCGCGAAGCGCTTCATGCAGCCGAGCAACAGCGGTTGGCCAATGGCAACCGCGGGTATGTGATCCGGGACGGGAAGCCCACGACGAGTAATCGAACAGTCTGGATTCGAATCCTGGAGCCATCCGATGTGATTCCTTCCAGCGGTTCACCTCAAGCCTCCACTGAGCCTGCGACGTCGACAGCTGGCGAGGAACGTTCGGAGAACCCGCAGGCTCCACCACCTCATGAGCCTGCCGATCAACGGCCTTCCGAGGACTTAGGGGCAGGTCCGGCGCAGTAACAACGACAGCAAAAGAGCGCGCCTTACGCTGACCTGGCGGACAGCGCCTTGAGTTGGCGTTTTTGCGCGTACAGCGCTTGGTCAGCGGCTTCGAGGATCTGTTCTGGCTGATCCTGATCATGATCGGCACGACCAAGGCCGACGCTGAGGCTGATTGTCGAATCGTTTCGGCCTTCCCCTTCTTGCACCGGAATCTCCACGTGACGCAGCTTGTCAGCGACCGCCTTCGCCTGCTCCAGATCGGTTTCTGGCAACGCGATGATAAATTCATCACCCCCGAACCGGGCGAGAATATCCGACTGCCGCAGGAGCGTCTTCAATTCTCTGGCGATCTGCTTCAAGACCAGATCGCCGGCCGCGTGCCCTAGCCGATCGTTCACCTGCTTAAACCCATTGACGTCGATCATCAGACAGGCAAGCGGGCGTTGATAGCGACGAGCCCGTTCGCATTCCCATTCCCACCGATCGAGAAAAAATCGACGGTTGTACAGACCTGTCAGATCATCGGTGATCGCCATCTGTCGCAGCCGCTCTGACGTTCGGCGCAGCGCCGCGGTGCGTCGGGTGACAGCCCGCTGCAGGATCCAGGTCCGCGCGGCGAGAATCCAGACAATGATGATGACGCCCACACCGGCCAGGATGCTGAGCGCCACCAGTAGCACATTGAACCATGAGAGCGTCTGCGTGACGCGCGTATGACCTGGCTGCATCTGAAGCGTCCATCGCGCCGAATCGATGGCCAGGGGAGATTGCACGATGATGGGTCGATGGTCTGTGGTGAGCGGCTCCCAGTCATCGGACGTGTAGAGCACGCCTTCAGGGCTGAGCAGCTGCACCGGCCAATGTTGCGACACGCCCGACGTGAAGAAATCTTCGACCAGTGGTTTGAGATCGAATACGCCGACGATGGCGCTGGTGCGCATCGTTGGGGCTTGGATCGGTTCCATCATGACCAGCAGCGCGCGATTAGAACGAGGAATGACCAGATATGTCGATGGGACGCGCCAGATCCCGCGGCGTTGCGTGCGCTGGGTGAGGGCTTGAGACAGTTCGGCGCGCTCTGACGCCCCAAGCGATTCTGGATCCTTCCACCAGACGGTGGCTTGATCCGCTCGGATCAACCCGATGCCGATGAGATGGCGCGTATGCTCGACCGCGCTAGCCCCCATCGCCCGTAACTGCTGGAGTGTCAGATCGCTGCGTCGATTGACCGTATCTCGGAGGAAGGTCAAGGTTCCTCGACGGCTCTGAAGCGACCGGACCAACTGCTCGCTTAATTGAGCGACGACGGTGCTGGTGTCTTGTTGCAAGGCCTGCTGACCACGCCAGCGAATGAAGGCGACTAGGCTGAGCAGGAGGGCGGTTGTGCACAGAGTGATCGCCGCGGCAACAAGGAATCGCCTATACCGCCTTCCTGCGGCTCGCGAGAGAAGGGAAGTTCGCTGGGCCTCAGCCGGTTGGTTCAGCCGGGCAACTTCTGAACGCGTTGATAGACGTCCCATCTCTTCCCCATTGTAGACCTTTGGCAAAGTCACAACAAGGATGAGCGGGCAAATTCCGAGCGTGGCGAAGAGAAGAACTAAAACCCTGGGACTGACGTGCACCCAGTTGGTGGAGGGTTCTTCTTGATTTTTTCGAGCAGGGCCTGAGCCTGCGCAGTCGCCTTTGATTCAGATTCTGCCTTGGTCGCCCCTTGAGCTTTCACCACCCAGGCGCCAGGGTCGGTGTTATCGATGGTGGTGTAGTAGATGGTGTCAAGCCGATAGGTCGTGATGGTGATGGGCCATCCGGCAAGCGTGGTGTGGGTTTCAGAATATTCTTCAGGTTTCGGCATCCACCGCTATGGCTTTTCGATCGGAGCGGCGACCAGGTTGCCCCACTCCGTCCAACTGCCGTCATAGTTCTTCACGTTCTGGTACCCGAGCAGATATTTCAGCACGAACCAGGTGTGGCTCGATCGCTCACCGATTCGGCAGTAGGCAATCACCGGCTTCTCTCCAGTAATTCCTGCACCGGTGTAGAGCGCCCGGAGTTCTTCAGCACTCTTAAACGTCCCATCCTCATTGCAGGCCTTCCCCCAGGGAATATTTTTTGCGCCAGGGATATGGCCACCGCGCTGGCAGGTCTCCGGCAATCCTGGTGGAGCTAAGATCTCACCGGTGAACTCTTGCGAACTGCGCACGTCGACCAATTGCCTGCTGTGCTCGGAGGAGGCCTTCATGACTTCGGGCAGAAACGCGCGCAGGGAGATCTCCGGAGCGTTGGCCTGGTAGGTCGCTCGAGGGAATGTCGGCACCTGGGTCGTGAGTTCGCGTCCTTCCGCGATCCATTTCTTCCGGCCGCCGTCCATCAAGCGCACGTCCTGATGGCCGTAGACCTTCAGTTGCCAAAACGCCCAGGCCGCAAACCAGTTGTTATTGTCGCCGTACAACACAATCGTCGTCTGGTTCGTGATCCCGGAGACGCTGAGCAATTGCTCGAGTTTCTGCTTGGAGACGATGTCCCGTCGCAGGGTATCGCAGAGCTGCGTATCCCACGCCCAGCCGACCGCGTTGGGCACATGCCCCTCGGTGTAGGCCTTGGTGTCCACATCGACTTCGACGAAGCGAATCGTTGAAGTATTCGCCAGATTCTGCGCCGCCCAATCGGTGGTCACCAACACCGCCTGCCGGGTCGATGGTGGTGCCGATGTCTGAACTGCCATACGAGCCTCCTTGTTTACCGATATGCACGTAGGTGCATAAACTTACATTATAGGCCCGTGATATACTCAGGTCAAGAGTAGCGACCGCTTACGTGGAGGTTTGGAGCCTCGCTGCGGTGTCGAAGGCGTACCACAGCACGACAAGCGCAGCCATTTCCGAATAAAGAGAGGGTCGGACATCCCCTCTTCCGTACCAGAGGATCACCCCGTTAACAGCCAAGCAGAGGTGCGCAGCGATCAGCAAAGCGAGCGGGATTCGAATGGCGACGGTTGGCACTTTGGTGAAAAAGAATCCTGCAAGTGCAAGAAATCCTGCAACGAACGTCAGCTGGGCCAGCACGAGCAAGAGGCGCCACATCGGCGTCAATTGCGGTGTCAAGCCGGCGACCGGGTCCTGAACCGGTGATCCGGTTCCAAGGAGCACAATCGCCGCGTAGGCGATCAGCCATGGGCTCAACCAGCCGAGCAGTTTTTTGGGCGTCATGGCCGGATGGCGTAAGAGCTGGTCCACAGCGACGGCGCTGGGGATCGTCAGCCCAACCGAGCTGCCGAACCAGCAGCGGAACAGTCCCCAATACGGCTGGGCAGACTCAGCCGAGGTAACAATAGCCATCGTCACATACCGTGCGATGACGAACAAACCGCAGGCGAACAGCAGCCCCTTCAACCAGTTCGGAGACACTCGTCGATAGCTGGTGATCGCCAAAACGCCTAACCCGGTGGCGAGTCCGAGCAGGAAAAGATAACCCCGCACGCTTGCCGTCATGGAGACGGACTAGTGCACAGCGGCCGTGTGGTGAGCGCGAGATGGTCTGAGAGAACCGGTGAGGAGGCTAAAGCTGCCAAAGAAGACCCCGGTATACACCAGATCGCCGAGGAGCGTGTTTCGAAAGAACGGGATCGCGGCGACATAACAGGTCGACAATCCTTCAAGGGTACGAGGATACAGCTCACCCACGAGCCACACGCCGAAATTCGTGATGATGAAAAAGAGGAGCGAGCTCGCGACTGACGCGATGATCAGCCGCCCAGTCGTGAGCTGTTGCCTGGCCCAGCGGCCAAACAACACCGTCAATGAAAAGGCCGCCCAGGTAAACGGCAGGGTGGTGTGCCACCCCAAGATAAGGTCGGTGCAGGCCAGCAGCAGCCACACCAACCCCAGAGCCCATCGCCGAGGCAAGTGTGCCCCGGCAAACAGGGCAATGGCTGTGACTGGACTCACATTCCATGGATGCGGCACGAGCCGCGCGACAATCCCGAGTACGACACATCCAACTACGAGTCGACGCACTGAACGATCTGATGGCTGGGCCATTGGGCAGCACTCCTTTCCTGAATTCTATCAAAAATTGACCGTCACACCGCCATAGAAACCAATCGGTGGAGCCGGATTCTCTCCGGTCGAGACGATCGAGCCGTTGCTGGATTGGAAGGTTGTGTACTCTTCGTTGGTGACATTCTCAATCCGCGTATGCACGGTGTAGTGCGGTTGAACAACCCGCGCCCCCAGATTCAGCACGCCATAGTTGTCGCCGCGCAATTGGTTCGTAAAGTCGTTGATCCGGAAGAAATCTTGCACCAACAGCCAGTCGAATGACAGGAACAGATGTGGCAGCGCTTCATACGTGGCATTGGCGGTCACGCGGTGTTCCGGCACGCCAGGGATCGCATGGCCCTTGAAGGCGCCCTTGCGGAATTCTGCTTCCGAATACGTGTAGGTGATCTGGCCAGTCAGATGCGGGATGATGGTCGGTGGCTCAGCCGCCAGCTCTAGGCCCATCCGCCGGGTGTCCATATTCTGGTTCTGAAACGTGGTGGCGTCGAACAGAATCTCTTGGTCGATGCGATTGAAGAACAGCGCACTCTTGATCGAGCCAAGCTTCGGGTTCTTCGCGCGCACACCGACTTCATACGTGTCACCCTGTTGTGGTTTGAGGTCGATGTTCCCGACATAGGGGGAGGGTACTGAGGCGGAAAAATCATCCACGTTCGGCGCTTTGAAGGGGCGCGCATAGCTGGCGTACAACGCCACCGGATGGAACACATCCACCGTGATGCCGGCCTGGGGGCTCAGTCCGTGGAATCGCAGTGTGCCGACAAACGACGGAAACTGGATGTCTTCTTCGAACCGAGAGCGATCATAGCGTAATCCGCCCAAGACGGTAACCCGGTCGGCCAGGCGTAACGTCTCTTCAATCAAGAGACCAAACCCCTGCTTGTTGGACTCTGAATAGGTGCCTCCACGCATTCCGGTTGACGCCTTTTCGTCGAGTAAATCTAGGGCACCGACCAGATTGTGCCGGACACCGGACGATTCCAGTTCTTGGCTAGCCCGGATGGTCGCACCTTGGGATGGCGCAATGGTGGCAAACCGACTATTCGACGTCACCGAATCGGTTTCGCGTTCGCGCCAAAAACTGCTACTGGCGACCGAGAGCCCCCAGGGTCCCAGCGCATGGCTGTCAAGCGAAACCTGGGTGGTATGGTCATCAAAAAATCCCGGCAACGCCCCAGGCTGGCGGCGACGTTGTTGCGAAGCGTCCGGGGTCAGGCCGCCGCTAAAAGACGAGGTATCATCGCTGACCAGGATGTTGGTTTCAAGATGCAGGCCTGGATCAGGATCAAGACCGACATAGCTGGTCGTCGTGCTGGTGCGCGACGGCGAAGCGTCTCGATACCCGGCAAGTTGCTGGCGGGTGAAACTACTGCCATAACTGACCTGGTTGACCCGGCCACGCCCGGAGACGCTGTCCTTCAAGAAACCATAACTGCCGACGTCGAGCGTTGCCTCTGTGGTGAACGGACGGTTGACGTCCTTCTTGGTCGTGATGTTGATGACGCCGCTGAGCGCCCCCTCGCCGTAGGCCAAACCTCCGCCACCCCGGATGATTTCGATTCGTTGAATCTGGTCGAGGGGGATGCTTTGCCAGTGGACTTCATCGCCGGTGACGCGATTGAGTCGCACGCCATCAAGCAGCACGAGCGCCCCGGTCCTCGAGCTATTGACGACACCACGCAAGTTGACGCTGCCATCCGCACCCAGTCCGAACCCCAAGGTGTCCAGCACGGTGATCCCTTCATATCGGTTCAGGAGGTCAGGCAACGAGATGACGCCGCTTTGGGCGATCTCCTCAGCGGTGATGATGGTGGTGTTGCCTGGAAACTCGTCTGCGCGGACCGTGGAAATCGGGGCACGCGACGCGCTCGTGAGAAGTTCTGGCGTTTGAGCGGTGGGGGGCGGTGTTTGGGTTGAGGCGGGCAGCGGATCCGCAGCCGCGGATAAGCTCAGACAGGCGACAAGGAAACACCAGCGGCTCACGAGGTAGATCTTCCGGTAGGACATCGACATCTCCTTCCCCGAGCCTGGCGGGGTAGTGGGAGCAGCAGCTCCACGGAGCGACTCTCATGACGATCAGCCTTGTGCTGATCCTCATGGTTCGAAGGCAGGTCTTCTGGCTCCCCAATCCCCCTGCGCCTTCCCATCCGCCCATGCGGGAGGACAGTGGCCATTGCAGGGTTCGTTCGGGTGACAGCGGCGGGTCCGCGCCCGAATTCCACGGGCTTCCCTTCGCCTATCGAATGGGCAATGCTAACAAGTCAAGGTTGGTGTGTCAAGTGCAGAAGTATTCTTGGGCGGTGGTGGCACGAATGTCTGCGTCAAGAGTTAGTTGGTGGTGCGCCGTCCCATGCAGACCGGACAGTCATTCGCAAAGTGGACGTAGCTGTTCTGAATTTTCGGCGTCCAAAACGTCAGGAGTTCACCGGCTCCAGCAAACGTCCGGCTGACACCTCGGCCGATCCCTTTGGCGATTCCTGTGAATAGGTTTCCTCCGGCCCGGACCTCGTCGGCTGGTTGGCGAATGACCTCAGTCCATCCGAGGAAGGTGTTGGCGCCGCCCCGCGCGAGGGTATGGGCGGCCTTGACCGAATAGCTGGCATTCTGGTTGTTCGCTTGGCCACAGATCGGGCAGATATGGAGAGGTGGCGGCTGCTGCTGCTGTGTTGTCGTGGGCGTACTGGCGTCTGTCGACGGCTGCGCTGCCGCTGCGTCAGACGGGTGAGTCAGGAGAATCATCGCGGCGAGCCAGAGTGTCCCTGCGGCCCCAAGGGAACGTGAACGGCTCACGAAGTTCTGATCGTTCGGCATCGCGACATCCTCCAGGACTGATGGCGTTCGCAAGAAGCGAACCTTGTTCCATTATCGTCGAGTCCTGTTAGAAGGCAACCTTTTTCTCGTCAGGGGAACGACAAACAACCCCCCTCGCCGTCGGCGAGGGGGGTTTCAATAACTCGTGCAGATGGTCAAGGAGCGACTTACTGCTGGAACACTCCACCTTGAGGTAAGGGTGCATCGAGTGACGTGACTGGGAAGGTCACCAGGTGGACAACACCGCCCAGGGTGTCGAATAGCGTGTTCTTCAGCCCCATGCCAATGCCAGTCAACACGTTGCCACCTTGCTGATTGGCTTCCATCGGCTCGGTGAACAACTCGGTCCAGCCGAGCAGCAGATTCTTGGCGCCAAAGACCAGCTTGCCCTTAAGCCGGTTAGCATAGCCCATCTCATTAGTCCATGGGCTGGCCGTATACTCCTTCGTCAAGGAAAGCGTGTACTGGGCTCCAGACCCAGCAGCTTCACCGCGGCTGGGAAGTGCCGCCATGACGCCAATCGCCATCGCTGCACTGAAAACCACGACCCCAAGTCGCTGTACCATCCCCACCTCCTGTGGTTGTCGAAAGTCTAGCACTAGGAACTCATGGTTGCAAGAGCCTTTTCAGGTGAAGAAAGCGCGCGGCAGGCCAAAGCGGCTGACACGCGGCGGTGTTGGTGAATCAACAGCGTCGATAAAATGGCTGCTGGGGGGTTGACACTGCTGACAACAGCATGATAGCATCGCAGTGAGTGGCCGAGTGACCAGTGGCAAAGTGGCCAAGGGTGATGTTCGGCCACTTAGTCACGTGGCCACCTGGCCACTGAGATGTTTGTTGAGGAGTCGCCCATGGCTGAGCCATCCCATAGCAATGACCTCGTGCAAATGGAGGTGAGCAAGATCCGCATCGATGAGCGTCGGGGCGAACAAGTCATCGTCCTCAAAGAGCGGGGCGGCAACCGATTTTTGCCCATTATTATCGGAATCTCCGAGGTGACCGCCATTAAGATGAAGATCAGCGGCATTGAACCTCCCCGGCCGCTGACCCACGACCTGCTGAAGAACACGATCGCCCAGCTGGGCGCCACGTTGCAGCGAATTGTCATCACCAAGCTGGAGTTCAATACGTTCTTCGCAAAATTGGTCATCCAGATTCCTGGTGGAGGTTCGCAAGAAGTTGATGCCCGGCCGTCGGACAGTATTGCGGTGGCCCTGCGGGCAGACGCTCCAATCTTCGTGGCAGAAGAAGTTCTCCAGCAAGTCGCCTCCAGCTACGAACTCTAAATGGAACCACCAATGTCTCTGAACCTATGGGGTGGTTCTATTGACCCTGAGCAAGCCCCGCCACCGGCGGGGCGCGTCGAGGGGGTGACCCGTCGATCCTTCGACGCGGCCACTAGCCTTGCTCAGGATCGTGGTGAGCGAGTCCAACGAGTCGAACCACGACGGCGCTCATCCTTCGACTCCGCTCAGGGTCAATGCGTCCACTGGTCAGATTCAATTGGGGGCGCATTTAGTGTTCTCTGTGTGTGACGCCTGCTGCTCCGCGCTCGCCGCATGAGCCGATTCTATCTGGTGCGACACGCGCAAACGTGCTGGAATCGTGAGAATCGTCTACAAGGGCATACCGACCAACCGTTGAGTCTGCTCGGCGTCCAACAAGCACGTCGGGTGGCCGAGTTTTTCTCATCCATCCCATTGCAGGGCGTTGTGGCTAGCGGGCTGCAGCGCACGCAGCAGACCGCCGAAATAATCGTGGCCAATCAACCGTCCGGACCGCGGCTCGCGATCGAGTGTGACTTGAATGAAATCCATCTGGGGGTGTGGGAAGGGTTGACCCCGGAGGAAATTGATGCGCGGTTTGATCAGGCCTACCAACGCTGGCGGGTGACGCCGTCTTCCGTGATCATTCCAGCGGCAGAGCACCTGGTCGCGTTCCGCGCTCGGGTTCGGCAGGCGTTTGCTCGCCTGGTGAGCACGGTGGATGAGGGAACCTATGCGATTGTCACGCACGGCGGCGTGATCGCGACGCTGCTGGCTGATTCACTCCAGGCGGACTATGATACGATCCTGCGGCGGTTGCGGGTGGATAACGCTGGCATTACAGCGCTGGAGATGTCAGCGGCCATTTCGTCGGTCCTATGGATTAACTGGACCGCGCACCTGGAAGGGCTCACCCCATGGCTGCCCGCCGCGCCGCCCGGTCGCAACGTCCTGACGGCTAGCGTCGCGGACGCCGGGACGTGCGCGGCTTAGCGGGTCGCCTCGAACGCTGCGCCGGGGCCCGTGTCGTTCGACGTCCTGACGCGTTCCGACGCTTACCCGTCGCCGCGGTTTTTTTAGCAGGCCGGGATGGCGCGAGGGACTTGCCGAATCCGGCCATCTGTGGTTTGGCCAATGCGGCGAAATCTCGATACGCCATCGTGACCGTATCGGTGTGCGTGCCGGCGTTGAAGACAATGCTCGACGAGACTTCCAACCCATGGTCAACGACCACCGGCACTTCGTACAGATGACCGAACGGCGACATGGCGCCCACGTCAATATCGGGAAACCGAGAGGTGATATCCGACTCTTTCGCGATCGTCAGCGTATTGGCGCGCAACGCACTCTTGAGCTTTGGGATATCGATCAACTGCACGGCGGCCAACACCGCGAGCACCGGACCTCGCTCAGTGTTCACCAGCACGCATTTCGCCAATTGACGCCCAGGCACATGCTGACTGGCCGCGATTTCCTGCGCGGTGTAGACCACCGGATGCTTCGTCGTGGTGAACTTCACGCGCGATCCTTCTAGAAACGTCCTGAGCCGTTGCGAAATTGCCATCCGACCTCCGTGTCTGCGTTCCTCCCTGGTCAACGCGTGTATCGTAGCTCACGAGCTGCCGTTTGACAATACGCGCTGCTCACGCCGTTTTGCTTTGACGGGTCGATCAGCCCCCAGGTAGAATTGACGCCATGAGGGTATTGCGAGGGCTCTTCTTTGTCTGCGTCTTGGCCGCGCTGGGTGTGACGGCATGGTACGTGTCCGGCCATTATGAATTGTCCGACCGCCTGACCGGATTGTTCTTGTCGGTCCAGTCCTGGTTGCCGACGACACTCGATTTTGACCAGTTCTTGGTGATCCTGACCGTCGCAAGCCTTCTGCTCGCCAGCCTGATTTTCCTTGCGTGTCTGCTGATCGTCAGCTTTACGGTGGCCCGCTTGGGGGTGGCTCGCCAGCGTCAACTCGGCCACGCTGCGGCATCGGCGAAAGAAGTCCATCATGTCCGAGACGAGCGCCGGCGACAATATGAACAGCTCACCGCTCTCGGGCAAGCCTTGGTCAGTCATCTGGACAAGCGCATGATTGTGCAGGCGATCGCCGAAGCCACCAGTCGAGCGACCAGTATGGAGCAAGCGGATAGCGTGGTGAGTTGCTGGCTCTACCACATCGAAAGCGATACGATCCGGTTCGAGACCGGGTTTTATTGCGACGAGGCGACCTTTACGCAAGCCAATTTTCAACTCACCGAACTGCCGTTCGCGCGCGTCATTTCAACGCAAAAACCGTGGTTGATTTCATCCGTCGCCGAAGAGCTGGGGATCTTGAAACCGTACAAGCGGGTGCAGCTCGGTTCGCTGACCGGCGCGATCATCGTCCCGCATGTCATCGAGCAAAGTGTCTTGGGCGTTACGGTGATTCTGTGTCACGCCGATGTCCTCAAGCGGTATGCGGACCAGGGGGCGTATTACGACGCGTTATGGGCTGAGCTGACGTTGGCGATGGCGATCGCGATCCAAGGTGAAGTGGCGATCTTGGACCGGCTGACCGGTGTGCACAACCGCGAATATTTCATGAAGCGGTTTCATCAAGAAGTGGAACGTGCCAATCGGTTTCACGTGCCGCTGTCGGTGCTCATGATCGACATCGATAATTTCAAGGCCGTCAATGATACGCTGGGCCATCCGCAAGGCGACGCCGTGCTGAGAATTATCGCCAAGGAAATCAAGCGGGCGGTCCGCGCGATTGACCTCGTCGGTCGGTACGGGGGTGAGGAATTTATTGTCCTGCTGCCGGAAACCGGCGAAGACGCGGCCAGCGGGTCAGGGACCATGGTGGTGGCTGAGCGGATTCGCAAGTCGGTTGAGGAAAACTTTCAAGGAATGCAGAAACCGCTGAACCTGACCGTCAGCTTGGGGGCGATCCAGCGTCGGTATCCTGAAGATCGAGATCTGGATTACCGGGAACTGATTCGGTTGGCGGATGAGCAGTTGTACCGAGCCAAAACTACGGGAAAAAATCGCGTGTGTATGGTGGAACACCAGCCAGCGGGCAAGGACGCTAAGACCAGCGGGGAAGACGCGCCGGTGTCGCCGTAGCGCTCGGCTCCCAGTCGCGTCTCATTGATGAATTATGATCTGGTCGTGATTGGCAGCGGGCCGGGCGGATGTGCGGCCGCGCTGACCGCTGCCCGTCGAGGCTTGCGCGTGGGGCTGGTGGAGCGGGAACAGTGGGGCGGGGTGTGCCTCAACGTCGGCTGTATTCCGACCAAAGCGCTCATCACGGTCGCGCAGTTCGTGACTCGGTTGCAGCAGGCGTATCAACTCGGCGTGACGATCCATGGCTACGCCGTGGACGCTGCCGCCGTCGTTGGCCGCAGCCGCCGCATCGTCGAGCAGCTCCGTCGAGGACTAACCGACTTGTTGCGGCGTGAGCATGTGGAGCTCATTCAAGGATCGGCCAGCTTTGACACACCGACCCGGCTGGTCATCACGCCGGCTGAAGATCCTCCCGTTCGCATTGACAGTCACCGAGTTGTCATCGCGACCGGTGCGCGTCCGCTCACCGGGCCGTGGACGATTGATGAACGACAGGTGATGTCCTACCGTGGGCTCATGGGAATGGATCGGTTGCCGCGATCGCTGCTGATCATTGGGGGTGGGGTCATTGGATGTGAGTTTGCCTGCTGCTTACCGCCACTGGGAACTCAGGTCACGCTGGTCGAACAGCAACCCACGCTGCTCCCAGGCGAGGATCCTGAGGTGGTCCGTTGGCTGATGCGAGCGCTGGAATCGCGCGGGGTCAACGTGAGGACTGGGGTCGCGGTGGAGTCGCTGAGCTCCGGTGCCGAGGGGGTCGTCGCGATCCTCAGGGACGGCACTGAACTGCGCGCGCAGCAGTGCCTGGTCGCGATCGGGCAGCGACCAAATCTTGACGGGCTCAATGTGGGTGCCGCCGGCGTGACGACGGAACGCGGTGTGACGGTGGACGATTCATTACGCACCCATCAGCCGAGCGTGGCAGCGATCGGGGATTGCCTTCAGGGTCATGGGTTGGCGCATTGGGCCAGCGCCGAAGGCGCGGTGGCGGTTCGCAACCTGCTCGGGGATTCGCCGCAGACGGTGCCTCGAGACGAGATCCCGCGTTGTATCTTCACCGATCCGGAGATCGCTCATGTCGGCCCATTGGCACACGACCGGCCCGAAGCTCGCATCAGCCGATTTTCGTTCGGCGCGTTGGGCAAGGCGCACTGTGACGAACACACCGAAGGGTTTGTGAAACTACTGGTCGACGATTCAAGCGAACGGATCCTCGGCGCGACGATTGTTGGGGCACAGGCGTCGAGCCTGATCCATCTCGCCGTGTTGGCTATCCGGCACCGGCTGACCGCGCGGCAACTGGCGCAGACGATCACCGCGCATCCAACCTGGCCAGAAGGGATTACCGAAGTCGCTGCGCATCTCTACGGCGAATCGTTGTCGGTGGCCGCGCGGGCCTCGGCAAGAAGTCGCGCGTGATGCAGACGATTCTGTTGAAGACCTGGTGGGCCAGCGTTCGCGGCAAACGCGTTGCGTTCGCCAGCGGCGTGATCCTTGGGGCCGGAATCACCCTCGTGGCGCTGGAGCTGCCCTATGTCAATTGGCAGGTGGCCGTGGCCCCGGTGGATACCCTGCCGCTGGTCATTCGTCACGATGCTAAAGGCGACGGCCGGTTCGACGCGCCGCGCAGTGGCGGACGCCGGCACCGCGGAATCGATTTGTTGGCGACGATCGATAGTCCGGTGCGGGCGATTCGCAGCGGCCAAGTGGTTCGCGTGGGGCTGCATCACGGATTCGGGCAGTTTGTGGAGATCGAACATGGAGAGGGGTTAGACAGCCTCTATGCGCATTTAAACACGGTGCGTGTGACGCCTGGTGTCTGGGTTCGCCAGGGGGATCAGATCGGGACCGTGGGAAAAACCGGCAACGCCCACCATCCATGGATCCTGCCGCATGTGCATCTGGAGGTGACCCGGAATGGCGAACCGATCGATCCGGTTGCCCTGGGAATTCAACCCGTGGACACTCGAGCCGTGACAGTCGCGACCGCAGCCAGACCTCCCATGGACGACCGGTTGGATTCCGTCGGCGGTGAATAAGTCGCTCCTGACGTCCAGTCCGGGCCAAGGTTGGCGGCTGCGTGGCTGGGGCGGTCGACAGATCATCGCCGCGATCACCGATCGGCACACGACAAGCGCTGCTCTCCTGTCTGGTGCGCGCGGCTGCCGGGCGAGGATTTGTGCGGATCAAGTTCATGGGGCCAGCATCGCGATGGTGGACCGTCCGACCGACATGACGATCCCGGGCTGCGATGCGTTGCTGACCGCCATCCCAGGTGTGGCATTGATCATTCGAACCGCTGATTGTTTGCCGCTCTTCTTTGCCGAGCCAGGACACGGTGTCGTTGGGTTAGCCCATGCCGGGTGGCATGGTTTGGCGGCTGGCGTCCCGATGCGCGTGGTGGCTGCGCTCCGATCCCGATGGGGAATCGCCCCGTCGCAACTCCGTGTGGCGGTGGGCCCGGCGATCCATGCGTGCTGTTACGAAGTCGGAGCCGAATTTGAGCAGCGATTCCCGCGGTTTATTCATCGCGACGGCACCCAGCGGCGATGCGATCTGATCGGCGTGGCGCGCGAGCAGCTCGTGGCCTGCGGCCTCCGCCCAGCGCGAATCAGCGACGTGGATGCCTGCACCGCCTGTGATCCAGGACGGTGGTTTTCGCTGCGCCGCGAAGGCCAAGACACCGGGCGACTCTCGGCGGTGATCATGCTCACGCCATAATGCATCGCTCCATCGGCTATCTGTCCAAACGGTTTGTGCAGGTCCGTCCTGACGAAGGGTACCGGGTCGTCCTCACCTTCCTCTATTTCTTCCTCGTCATCACCGCCTACTACCTGATTAAGCCGGTCAGCCGATCGTTGGTGCTCGGGTGGGGTTCGCGGATGGTGCCCTATATGGATCTGGTTTGTGCGATCGTCATGGGACCCATCGTAACGTTGTTTGCTCGATGCGTTGATCGGATCGAAAAGCCGCGCCTGGTCAGCTACGCGTTTTGGACGATCATTAGCGTCATCCTCGGATTTTGGGTGTTGCTGTCTCAGCCACACGCGTGGGTCACCGGCGCGTTTTACGTGTGGGTCTCCATCTGTTCGGTGCTGATGGTCACGCTGTTCTGGCTCGTCGCCAATGATCTCTACCGGCCTCGAGAGGCCAAGCGGCTGTTTGGACTGGTTGGCTCAGGCGGGATCCTGGGTGGCATGGTGGGCAGCGGGATTGCGGCGTCGTGGGCTCATCTGGTCGGAACCCGCCACCTGCTGCTCATCTCTGCTGGTGTGCTCATGATCTGCTGGCTCATCGTCCAGCGGTTATGGGCCCTGGCCCCGGACCATGCCGCGGATCTTGCCACGCCGCATCCCTCGACGCATACCTGGTTCTCCAGCGTGAAGGGATTTGTCGCGCTGTTGCTCCACTCCCGGTATTTGCGATTGTTGGTCATCCTGGTCGGGATCAACAAACTCGTGGCGACGCTGGTCTATTACCAGCTCAATCCGTTTATTGAACACGCCTTTCCCGCGATGGATCAGCGGACGCAGTTCATCGGACGGTACCTGGTGTGGATGAATTTTGTCGCGTTTGTCATCCAGTTCTTTCTCACGAGCTGGGTCTTGCGACGCTGGGGCCTGTCGCGGGCGCTGCTGGTGCTGCCATGCGGGTTGTTGATCGGCACCAGTTGCCTCAGCCTGATCCCGGCGTTGGGGGTCGCCGCCGTGACCGAACTGTTTGACGGGTCGCTCAACTACTCGTTGCAGCAGACCACGAAAGAGGTGCTGTATTTACCGATCGATCGGTCCATTCGCTACAAGATCAAACCGTTCATCGATATGGTCGTGTTCCGATTTGGGAAGGGGATCGCCGCCATTCTGGGTATTGTCTTGTTGGATCAACTGGGTGTCTCGGCGCGGGCGCTGAACATCGTCATCATTCCGCTGCTGGTCATCTGGCTCTGTGTGGCCGTCTGGCTCAGTCGAGATTATGTCGTGACGATTCGGACGGTGCTGCAAGCGCGGGCCGCAGCCAAGCGCCGGGCGACCTCAACCGTGGCCCAGGGGCCAGCCCCATCGACCGGGCCGGCAACCGAATCGCTGGCCCTGTTGATGGACACCTATCACACCGGCGTCAAACTCCATCTGATTGAACAGTTGGCCGCGTCGACCACCCTGGCTGGATCGCCCGGGCGCGAGCTGATCGCGGAATTAACCGCGTATGAAACCTTTATCGGGCAGACGGTGGATCTTGACGGCGAATGCGCCAAACTCAAAGCCGTAAGTTTTAATCGGCAGGAGTCGATGGGCCGGCGCCGCGAGGCGATTCGTCGCCTGGTCCGGTTCGTCAACCAGGCGACCGTGGATCACCTGTGGGGCATTGTGATGGCGGAAGGCGATGCGACCGTCCGTCAAGAAGCGGTGCGCGGGCTGGTTCGGTTGCGATTGCGCGACTCGAAGCTGGAATTTCTGCCGCAACCGATCCGCCGGCAGATTGCGCTGGAAGTGGCCACGGTGCAGCGGATCGTCCACGTGAGCCAGGTGTGTCGACAGCACACGCGTGAGCCCGTGCCGGCAGATGATCCGCTGCAGGCGTTGCTCCGCCTGCTGGCCGAGGAAAGTCTGGAACAGGTGTTCCGGCTGCTGATGTTGCTGTATGCGCCGGAGGATATCCACCTGATCTATGACCAGCTCCAGGCGACCGACCGGTACCTCCGAACCGATGCGCTCGAGTTGTTGGATAATTTGGTGGATCCGGCGATGCGGGTGTTGCTCGAGCCGGTGCTGGATGAGGATCGGTTTTTGGGCGCGTTGGATGAGCCGACCGCGCCGATCGCCGAAGCCACAACCGCGTACCGGTTGCTGCAAGAAGCGATCTGGGATCAGCACTGCTGGCTGAGCGTGACGACGCTGTGCGCGGTGGGCCGATTGCGGCTGATTACAATGCGCCCAGAGCTTGAAAAAGCCTCGCAGATCGCAGCCCCGATTGGATCCGCGGCCAGAGTCGCCCTCGAGCTGTCTGCGTGACCCGAGCGCTGAGCCCCCCGATGCCACAGCGTTCGATCGTGATCTGCCGTCTGGTCGTGGTCATGGGTGCCGTATTGGTGAGCGGCTGCGCGGCCTGGCCCAGGCCGTGGGGCGCTCGGCCGTGTTGCATCTCATCCAAACCGGTGGTGCGTCACGAATCGGTCGGCTGGCATCTGTTCGACGTGACGGTTATTGCGCAGGTCAAGCGCGCCTTCAACATCGTCCGCATCGGCCGCTCACTGTTCGGCCTGCCGGTGCGGTCGCTCAATCTCCACAACGGAGACATCACCGACAGCGCCTTCTTTAGCAACCGGCCGATTGCCGACATCCCACCGGCGCAGGTGCGCTGGGGGCCAACTCGTCCGGACGATCTTGCGGTCCCGCCCTATACCATTACCAAGTCGAAGATGGAGGGCAAGACCGCGGGGTTTTTTGTCACCGATTCGCGCGGTGTTCGGTACCTGTTCAAGTTGGATCCGCCGCAGGCGCCTGAGCTGTTATCCGGCGCAGAAGCGGTCACCAGCAAGCTGCTGTATTTGTTGGGATACCATGTGCCCAGCTATGAAGTGGCGTTGACTCGGCCACAGGAGTTTCACGTCAGTCCGGACGCCGTCACAAAGACCCCGCAAGGTCAGCTGCGTCCATTGACAGAGAAGGAGGTCACGAGATTGATCGCCGCGCATGAGCGAACCGAGGTGCTGCGTGTCTCGGCCAGCAAGATCCTCGACGGAGACATTCTGGGCCCGGCGCCGTTCAAGCGGTTTCGCGATTGCGCTGAAATCCGTGCGCTGAAGTTGGCCTATGCCTGGGTGAATGATATCGATTCAAAGGATCACAATTCGCTGTTGGTGTGGGATGGCCAGCAGACCGTCGGCTACCTGATCGATTTCGGCACCTCGCTCGGTGCGGACGCCGGGTTGGGCGGGCCGAAAACCCCGTGCGAAGGCTGGCTCAATGCGGTCGACTTACGCGAATCGGCGCTGAAGATGATCACGCTGGGCCTGCACCATCCGGTGTGTGATCCGGACGATAATGAGGAAAGCCGCAGCATCGGATTGTTCACGCCGCATGTGGATCCAGAGCGGTGGAAACCGTATGTCCCAAATCTCGCGTTCGAGGAGATGAACGAGGAGGATGCCCGATGGATGGCGCGCCGGCTGGCCGCGATCTCGCGAGCCCAGATCGACGCGGCGGTGGCCGCTGGCCAGTACAGCCATCCGCAAGACGCGACCTATCTGGCCGAGATGCTGGATCAGCGACGACAAGCGATTGTGCGCCGCTACCTGAAGGAGTGAGGATGATCCTGTCGTATCGCGGTGTGCAGCCGCAGATTCATCCGACCGCGTTTGTGGCGCCTGGCGCGGATGTGATCGGACGGGTGCGCCTGGCCAAGGACAGCAGCATCTGGTTCGGCTGTGTCCTGCGCGGCGACGTTAATCGGATTGTGATCGGAGAGGCGACGAACATCCAAGATGGGTCGATCCTGCATGTCGATGATCAGTCGCCCTGTCTGATCGCGCGCCATGTCCATGTCGGCCACCATGTCAATCTGCACGGGTGCGTGGTCGAGACCGGAGCGATGATCGGTATTGGCTCGATTGTGCTCAGCGGAGCGCATATCGGGCGTGAGGCGATCGTCGGCGCTGGGAGCGTCGTGCTGGAAGGTACGCGAATTCCGCCGCGGAGTTTGGCGGTTGGCGCTCCAGCGCGCGTTGTGCGCAAACTCACTGCGCGCGATATCGGCTACATCCGTCGCTGGGTCGCCAAGTACGTCCAACTGGCGAGGCAGTACACACGTTGACATGTCCTGTCCTGACATTAGCCCCATCCACTTCTGGTGCCTCAGTCCCTCACGCTGATGAAGCACACCTCATCATAGAGGACACTCGTATAGACGACAAAGCGCTCAGTTGCCGACCAACATCCAGTCCAGGCTACTCGCTCGGTCGTGAAGGGCAGCCTTAGCTGGTGCTGTGTAGTCAACGATACGGCAGGAAGCTGGAACAACTCATGATAATGCGGGCCACGAGCATTCGCTCCCCCACCCAGGAATGGCAGGATGGAGCGCTGCTTCGATCCGGCCGCTGAAAGCACAGCGACCGATGTTTGGCTCGGCGAAAGCGTAAACCCGAGAGCGATTCGTCCTTTGGTCCGAATCGGCTGTCCCTTATAGAACAATGTTCCCGAGGCAGCATCAAGCCGGAAGTCTGCATCACCTTCTGGTGGCTGGCTACAATCCATAATCGGTCCACCCGCACGATCCCAAATCTCGGCCTGGGTCGCACGGAACTCATTCGTCTGTGGTCGGTATTCATAGACGGGACCGTGCGCTGCCTGTCCTGTATTGACGTT
>JAHFGT010000025.1 GCA_023247275.1 Candidatus Omnitrophota bacterium | reverse complement strand
TGAAGGATCGCCCGGACCTGGTCGATCACCTGCTTCGGCTCAAACGGCTCGCCGTCGTATTTGCGCAGGTGATGCTGAATCGAGATCCCGGTCTCCATCCGGATCAGCTTGACGATCTGACCGGAGAAGTTGACTTCAATCGACATCGTCATCTTCGCCCGCTCGAGGATCTGGCGGACCGGCTCGGTTTGGAATGGCCAGAGGTAGCGTAGGCAGAGCAGGTTCACGTTGCCGCCGCGTTCGCGATTGATCGCTTCCATCGCTTCGAACATGACCTGGTAAGTGGATCCCCATCCCACCAGCGTCAGGTCTGCGTCCGCAGGCCCCTCCACCTTGGGCGTCGGGAACTGCTGCCCGATTCCCTGGATCTTGCGCATGCGCTTGTCCATCATCTTGACGCGCAGCGCCGGATTGGTGAACACGTCGCTGATCACGATCCCATCCTCATCGTGTTCATCGGTCGCCGCCGTGTAGACGGTGCCTGGCGTGCCGGGCAGCGCGCGCGGCGAGACGCCGCTGGGCGTGGCCAGGAATCGGCGATAGCCGTGGCCGTTAGACTGGGTGACGAGTTCGCCGCGGTCGATCGGAACATTCGTAATGTCCACCCCATCAAACGACTCCAGTCGCTCCGCCAGATACAGGTCGGTGGCGATGAGCACCGGGCATTGGAATTTCTCGGCGATGTTGAAGGCTTCGATGGCCATGCTGTAGCATTCGGTAATGGTGCGGGGAGCAAGGATCACTTTCGGAAAGTCGCCTTGCGAGGCCCCGAGCAACTGGAACAGATCGCCTTGCTCGGTCTTGGTCGGCAGGCCGGTGGACGGTCCGCCGCGCTGCGCTGAGACGATGACGACCGGGGTCTCGGTCATGGCGGCTTCGCCGATCGCCTCGGTCA
This sequence comes from Candidatus Omnitrophota bacterium, assembly GCA_023247275.1. Classification (GTDB taxonomy): domain Bacteria; phylum Omnitrophota; class Gorgyraeia; order Aquiviventales; family Aquiviventaceae; genus JAHFGT01. The sequence goes on along the minus strand of JAHFGT010000025.1, from coordinate 23,629 downwards.
TCAGCGCGAACCCGCCGCCCGAGGTCCCGGTCATGGCGCGGACCCCGACATGGGCTGCACCGATCGCCATGTTCAAAGCCGAGATCTCGTCCTCGCACTGCTTCATCAGCAATCCGCTCTTGGGACCATACTTGACCAGATACTGCATGATCGTCGACGCTGGGGTCATCGGGTAGGCCGAATAAAATCGGCATCCGGCGGCCAAGGCGCCGAAGCCGAGCATGGGGTTGCCGCCAGCCAGCGGACGGCGCTTGCCGTCGCCCTTGCCGATCAGGATCTCGCCGCCTTTGAACTTCTCCTTGGCGAACGCGGCTGCTTTGTCGAACGCGTCATGGTTGACCTTGATGATCGCCTCGCCCTTCTTGGCGAACCGCTCTTTGATCAGTTCGCGGACCGCGGTCGGGTCGATTCCAACGATCTGCAGCAGCGCGCCCATGAGCGCGATGTTCTGCATCAATTGGTTCCCGGCCAGCTCCATCACTGGAATACCGATGAGCTGAACGCCTGGCGCTACCTGGTCTGGTTTGGTTTGGAACTTGTCCGTGTTGTAGAAGACCGCCCCGCCGGCGCTGACCCGTTTGCCGTAGCGGGTGAGCGTGTCCTGGTTCAGCGCCACCAGGTAATGGCAGACATCGCCCTGGCTATACACTTTCTGCTGCCCGATCCGAATATGCATGCAGACATGTCCGCCACGGATCACGGACTGGTAGCTATTGTAGGCGAAGACCTGGTACCCGGACCGCGAGCACGCCTTCGCAAACGACTCGCCGGCTGAGGCAATCCCGTCCCCGGCTGCGCCGCCAATCCACACCGTGAGATCACTGACTGTCTGTGCCATGGGTCTCCCTACGTTAGTCACCTACAACGCCTGGGGATCGCTTAGAACCGGATCCCGGCCTCCTTGAGGAACCGTCGGTCCGAATCGGTCAGCTCAAATCGCAGCTCTTCCGATGCTGGCTTGCCGCCAATGAGCGGCACGACGTAGATCGCCAACTCGACTTTTTCCTGTCGGAGCAGTTTGCGCAGCTCGGCGAAGTCTGTCGACTGCGCCACCAATTTCTGAATGGCCTTATTCAACCGTTTCAAGTGCTTGGCAAGCTGCTTTTCGATGCCCATGATGGACCCCCCCTCGTCGACCGTCGTTCACCGAGCGGCTGCGCCTGGCTTACGGAGCGACCGGCGTGTGTTCCAGGATGTTCGTCGCGGTCTGCGACACACGCATCGAACAGAACTTCGGTCCGCACATCGAACAGAACTTCGCATCCTTGTAAAAGCCGTCCGGCAGCGTTTCGTCGTGCATGCGCCGGGCGGTGTCCGGATCCAGCGACAGCGCGAACTGCTGTTCCCAGTCGAACGTAAACCGTGCGCGCGAGAGCGCATCATCGCGCTGGCGCGCACCCCGCCGACCACGGGCCACGTCGGCCGCATGGGCGGCAATCTTGTACGCGATCACCCCATTGCGGACATCCTCTTCGTTCGGCAAGCCCAAATGCTCCTTTGGCGTGACATAGCACAGCAGGCTGGAGCCGTACCAGCCCACCATGGCCGCGCCGATCGCCGAGGTGATATGGTCATACCCTGGGGCGACATCGGTCACCAATGGGCCTAGCGTATAAAACGGCGCGTGGTGGCAGTAGCGCTGTTGTAGCCGAACATTCGCTTCCAATTGATCCATCGGCACATGGCCAGGTCCTTCCACCATCACTTGAACACCTAAATCCCACGCCCGTTGGGTCAGCTCCCCGAGCGTCTTGAGCTCGGCAAATTGGGCCTGGTCTGAGGCATCCGCCACGCACCCTGGCCTGAGGCTATCCCCCAGGCTGTACGAGACATCATGCGCGCGTAAGATCTCGCTGATCTGATCAAAAGAGTCGTACAGCGGGTTCTGCGCTCGATGAGCAGCCATCCATTGCGCCAACAAGCTGCCGCCTCGGCTGACGATCCCGGTAATCCGGTGTGCCACCAGCGGCAGATATTCCAGCAGAATACCGGCATGGATCGTCATATAGTCCACGCCTTGCTGCGCCTGTTCTTCGATCACGGTCAGCAACAGCTCAGGCGTGACATCCTCGACCCGCTTCACCCTGGTCATCGCCTCATAGATCGGCACCGTGCCGACCGGCACCGGGCTGGCGCCGATGATCGCCTTGCGGATTTGCGGGATATCACCGCCGGTCGATAGATCCATGACCGTATCCGCCCCGTAATGCACCGCCATATGCAGCTTCTTCAGCTCCTCTTCTTCGCTTGAGGTGACAGCCGAGTTGCCCATATTGGCGTTGATTTTCACGGTGGCTGCCAGGCCGATTCCCATGGGATCTAGGCTGCTAGCCAGGTGATGGATATTGGCAGGGATGATCAGACGCCCCGCGGCCACCTCAGCCCGGATCAACTCAGGATCCAGACCTTCCCGCTCAGCGACTCGGGTCATGGCGCTTGTCACAACGCCTTGGCGCGCAAACTCTAATTGGGTGCTGGGGGTGTGTTGGTTCGTCATGCGATCAGCTTTGCCATCTTGCGAAAATTCATTTTAACACAGTCACCGGATTTTCTCTACCCCCGACGACGCCGCTAGTTGCGAGTCTACCCGGCTCACCGCTTGGGCGACCTGTGCCTCAATCCACTGCGACAGTTTCGGATGGGGCAGCAGCGGCTCACCGGTGTACACATAGGCCACATGATTGAGGTATTTGGGAATCTTCTGCTCAATCCCCCCTTGAGCGAGCAGCAACGGGATGACCAGCGTTCGTCCCTGCTGGCTCTGTGCCTGAACCAACTCTCGCAATTCCCGCGCCGCTTGTGCTTGGACCGAATCCGGAGCGTCGTCGCGCAACGTGGCTGCCACCACCGCGCGGAAATGGCCGGCGTGCTGCACGCGCTGTGCCAGCCGGTTCATCACCGCAAGCCACTGGGTGTTATCCTCATCGCTCACCGGACCATGCGCGACCAGCACCACGTTTTCCTGGGTCGGTGCCTGGCTCAGCGCTAAGGCCCGTTCCAAGAGGATCTCGGACACGACTGGATCATCATCTAACGGTAAGGTCATCACCACCGGCACCTGCAGCCGAACCGGCTGGATATGCTCTTGCCATGGCCCGCGAGGCGCCAGCCCGAGCACATACTGGAATTGCCGCATCACTTCGGAGAACGAGGACACCAACAACGGCACCACGATGAGCCGATGGACCCCCTGCTGCTGCAATCGGTCCACGGCCCGCTGGATGCGCTGCACTTCATCTGGCTCCATCGCCATCCCGAACGCGGTCGCCGTCGGATACGGCAGATGGGCTGTTTGCACCGCCTGCTCAACGGTGTGGTTCCACCGCGACGACCCGCCATGCGCCAAGACCAACACGCCAACGTCAGATGTGACCGGGGAGGCGGCAGGACGGATTGTCGCGGTGGCGCCCATCAGCGCAATGGCCAGGATGCTATGGACCCATCTGCTTAGGCGATGAATCCGGTCGACCATCATCCCGGAGAGCCAAGGTTGGAACGGATCAGTGTGAGAAATTCGGCTCGGGTTTTATCGCTCGTGCGGAAAACGCCGACCATCGAGCTGGTCACCGCGCGGGAGTTTTGTTTCTGCACACCGCGCATCATCATGCACAGGTGGCTGGCCTCCATCACGCAGGCCACACCCAGCGGCCGCACATGCTGGTCGATCGCTTCGGCAATCTGGGTCGTCAGCCGCTCCTGCACCTGCAGCCGGCGTGAGAACGCTTCAACCAACCGTGGGATCTTGCTCAGCCCGATAATCTTTTTATCCGGCATGTACGCAATGTGGCACCGCCCAAAAAACGGAATCAGATGGTGCTCACACAACGAAAAAAAATCGATATCCTTGACCAGCACCATTTCATCGTGTTTCACGGTGAACGTTCGACTGAGAATCTTTTTCGGATCGCTGCGGTAGCCGGACGTCAGAAACTGCAGCGACTGCTTGACCCGCAGCGGCGTGCGCCGCAGACCTTCACGCGTCGGATCTTCACCAACCAGCCGCAGCAACAGCCGGACCACCGACTCCCATTCCTGCCCGGCTGGAATTTCGAGCGCGGCGCGAAGCTGTCGCAACGCCTCTTCTGTGTGTGCCATTATCAGCGGGGGTCAGACCCCTTTCTTAATTCCACGACCGCATCAGCTCCAGCAAGAGGCGCACGCCGATACCGACCGCACCCTTGGGAACATACGGCTTGTCTCGTTCGGTCCACGCGGTGCCGGCGATATCCAAGTGCGCCCACGATGTCAACCCCTCGGTAAACTCTTCGAGAAACTTTGCGGCGGTGATCGTCCCTGCCTCACCGGTGTTGGTCACGTTGCGCAGATCAGCGATGTCCGATTTCATGGCCGGCCCGTACTCGTCCCACAACGGCAGCCGCCAGACGCGCTCCTGCGTGCGGTCGCCAGCCTGGCTGATCCGCTGGGCCAACCGATCATCCTTGGTCATCAGCCCAACCGCTTCCCCGCCTAGCGCGACCACGCACGCCCCGGTCAGCGTCGCCAGATCAATCGTCACATCCGGCTTAAACCGCTTCGCATAGTGGAGACAATCGGACAGCACTAGCCGTCCTTCAGCGTCGGTATTGAGCACTTCGACCGTCTTGCCGGACAAGGTCTTCAACACGTCCCCTGGCTTCTGAGCTGTGCCAGAGGGCATGTTCTCAGTGCAGGCCGCGATCCCGATGATTCGATAGGGCAACTTGAGCGTGGCTGCGGCCTGGAGCGTGCCCAATACGGCTGCGGCCCCGGACATGTCATACTTCATCTGTTCCATCTTGGCCGCCGGCTTGAGGTTGATCCCGCCGGTGTCAAAGGTGATGCCTTTCCCGCACAGCGCAAACGTCGCCTTCGGACGGGCCGGCGCGTAGTCGAGCACGATGAACTGCGCCGGGTGCTGACTGCCTTGTGCCACGCCGACGATCCCTCCGAACCCGAGCTTTTTGAGTTGCTCAAATGGGAGGATCGTGCACTTGAGTTTGTGATCCTTGGCGATCCGGCGCGCTTCATTGGCCAATACGGTCGGGGTGACCAAGTTGGACGGGCCATTGATCAGGTCGCGCACCAAGCTCACCGCCTCAGCGATGACTTCACCGGTGTGCACGCCGTGTTTGGCAGAGGCCACATCGCCTGGCTGTTCAGCGACCAGGATCAGCTCGTCGATCCGCTTGCCCTGTTCATGCTTCGGAATCTGCTTCAGCTTGTCATAACGGTACAGTCCGAGCCGCGCGCCCTCGACCACCGCCTGGGCCACTTGCTCGACGGTGCCAAAGACTTTCTCCTTCAGCACTGGCAGCGCCAGTGACGTGTGCCCGCGCGCGCGAACGGTCCGAGCCGCGGTCGCGGCAAACTGGCGCAGCCGATCGACCGACAGCTCCTTGGCTTTGCCAAGCCCGACGATCAGCACCCACGCTTTCCCCAGCGGTAAGAGCGCGGTCTCGTTGGGCGCGCCACGCACCCCAGCCCCTTGAGCGAGTTGGGTCAACTCACGACCAGCGGCTGGCCACAACTTCTCCAGCGTCTGCTCGCCTTCAAGCGCCCCATAGACTCGGATCGCGCCATGAACCTGATTCAGTGCCCCGGAGCGAACCACGATACGCATGCAGCCTCCTTCACGATGATCCCAGAAAAAACGACATCAGCTCAAACCCTTCACGAAATTGACGAGACGATCTCTTCACGGCTACTTCATTATACGATGTGACCTCATCTTTCGCGCCATCGGTCGCGTAGAACGCGAATGGCACCGGCTCAGCCACATGGGTCCGTAGCTTCGTGCTGGTCGGATGGTCTGGCACGATCAGGACCGCAAACGGCTCGCCCAGTCGTCGCAACCCGTCGAGCAGCCGGCTCACCAATCGCCGGTCCACATCCTCAATCGCTTGAATCTTCTTCTGCACATCGCCCATATGCCCGGCCTCGTCGGTGGACTCCACGTGGACGATCACAACGTCAGAGCCATCAGCGAGCGCCTTGACCGCGGCATCAGCCTTGCCCTCATAGTTCGTATCAAAGTACCCGGTGATCCCTGCGACCTGCAGGATCTCCATGTCGGCTAACCGCCCGATCCCTCGCACGATATCGACCGCGCTGATGCACGCGGCCCGATGACCATAGACCTCACGAAACGGCGGGAGGCTGACCGCTGAGCCCTGACCCCAGAACCAGATCATCGTCGCCGGTTGCTGGCCGGCCGCGAGGCGCGCACGATTGACCGGATGGTCGTTGAGAATCTCCACCGACGATTCCATATGCCGGCGCAACAGCTCAGCGCCTGGCCCGCTTGGCAAATGCAGCGCGATCGGTTGGCCAAGAATATCATGCGGCGGCGTGCACGTCGTCTGAGTATAGGGCCCAGAATCGATGACCGCCAGATGACGATAACTGACCCCAGGGTAGTAGCGGATCGGCTCAGCGCCGAGCCGGCTGGACAACGCCTCGATGAGTTGCCGCGATTCCTCGGTGGTGATGTGGTCCGCCGAGTGGTCGACCATCTTGCCATCCAGCACCGTGAGCGTATTGCATCGAAACGCCACCTGGCCTGGCGCCAACCGCACCCCTTGTGCCGCCGCTTCGATCGGCGCCCGGCCGGTGTGATACCGACGTGGGTCATATCCGAACACGCTCATGCACCCGACATCGGATCCTGGCGCAAAACCGTCTGGAATCGTCTGCGCCCACCCGGTGATCCCTTCGCGTGCAATCCAATCCATGTTCGGATGGCGCGCGACCTCCAGCGGGGTCTTGTGACCCAACTCGGTGATCGGCGAATCAGCCACCCCATCAGGCAACACGACAACGTATTTCATCCCACCACCTGCTGGCTGGCCGAAGGCCGGCCGCTGGCTCTGATGAATACGCTGCACGCCAGCGGCCGTTTCGCCGACTGGCGTCGAAATTCTCTCTGACGGCGAAACCCAGCAGGTGGTGGGATCATCGACTGGTCAGTGCGGTCACCCGGCGCAGCCGGTGAACCACCTCAGGGAGGATCTCGAGCGCTCGATCGATCTCTTGCTCGGTTGTCTCTTCGCCAAGCGTCATGACCAGCGCTCCGCTGGCCTGCTCATCCGACAGCCTCATGGCCTTCAGAACATGCGACGGCCGCATCGCCTTGGAGTTGCACGCCGAACCCAATCCGACGACAATGCCGGCTTGGTCAAGGCCGAGCACCAGCGATTCGCTTGAGACGCTGTCGACGCCCACGTGCAGGTTGTGCGGCAACCGAGCGGTCCATGAGCCACTGAACCTGAGCCCGTCGATGCGCTGTTGAAGGCCATCACGGAGACGATCGCGAAGTCGGCTGATTCGTTCGATGTGATTCGGCAGTTGTTGGCCAACCCCTTCGGCGGCCGCGCCCATGCCGACGATGGCCGCAACCGCCTCAGTGCCGGATCGACCGCCACGTTCCTGGCCGCCGCCTTCCAATAACGGCAGGATCCGCACACCGTCGCGCACAAACAGCGCGGCTGCGCCTTGCGGCCCGCCGAATTGGTCTGCAGCCAGACTCAGCGCATCAACGCCGAGTGTCTTCACGTCGACTGGGATTCGTCCAACCGCAGCCACCGCGTCGGTATGGAACAAGACCCGCGCGTGGTGCGCGATCGCGACCAATGCGCGAATGGGTTCGATCGTGCCGACCTCTCCATTGGCCAGCATGATCGACACCAGCACCGTATCAGGCTGCATCGCTTCTTGAAGCGTCGCTGACGAGATCAGGCCATCTTGGTCAACCGGAAGCGTTGTGGCACTGGCGCCTTCAAGCTCCAGTCGACGGGCCGCCAGCGACACCGATGGATGCTCGATCGACGAGATGATCACATGGCGACCCTGCCGTTTGTTCGCAGTAAACAGCCCGCGCACCGCCCAGTTGTTGGACTCAGTGCCGCACGATGTGAAAAAGATCTCCTCAGCCGCGGCGCCGATCAACGCGGCAACCTGTCCACGCGATCGGTCGACTCGCTGCTTGGCGCGGACGCCAGGGCCGCTGGGCGAGGACGGATTCCCTGCCTGGTTCAGCACGTCGGTCATCGCGTCGATCACCGCCGACGATGGTCTGGTCGCCGCAGAATGATCAAGGTTGATTGAGACGCTCATGGCATGGCTCGACTCAGGTCCCACCCCTGGCCTGGGCTTCAAGCTGCTCGCATTCGGCGATCATCAGTTCGTAGAATGACCGGTACCGACGAGCGCCGCCCAGCCAATTGGCGAACAACCAGGCTTCCCATTCTCCATCAGTGGTCACAATGGACGGGTTGAGGAGATAGATCCCGGCATCCATCTCTTCGCTGATCGCCACGGCGGTGTCCAAATATTCATCACGGATCTTGTCCGGCTGCTGATCCGGACCGTACACGAGATACTCCGCATCGGAAAGCCGGGCCGACTCGCCGTGGAGCGCCGCGGCGTGCCCAGCCCCATCGCGCCAGGCCGCGAGCCAGTCAGCGTGTTGGCGAGAGAACCCATCGACTTCGGTGGTCGGTACGAACCGAACTGGGGGTCGGAAGGCTGCGACATGTAGCCATCCATTCGATCGCTGCAGAAAATCTCGATACGAGCGTGGCAACCGCTGGCCCAGACGCGCTTCAGCCGCGGCGATTTCCGCGTCACTCGCGCCAGGACTGCCAAGCCATTTGCGGTCCACCACGTGCTGGATGGTGGCGGCTGGTTGCCAGCCTTGCCAGATGTCCTGCGACTCATTCCGCGTGAGGAGGACCAGACCCGCCGTGCTGAGTCGACGCAACAATGGCTCCAAATCAGGCTGGCTCATGTGGGCGGTCACCGCTGTGGCGACAACACGGGCAGTGGTGGCGCAGCCGTTCGAACGGATAGATCCCGGTGCGGTGATCGTCAGACCAATCGATCGCGATCGCATACCGGCCAACCAGCCGGATCCCCAGCGGATGCACATCGTCTGGCACGCTGGTCGCGATCACTCTGACTTGCCCAGTGATTTCGTCGACGCAGCCGGCGCACGGACACGCCAGCCGCAGCTCGCGCGCCGGATAGACGCTGACATGCCCATCCTGCCACGTGATTTTCACATCGTGCTGACCTGCACGAGCGATTTCTATTGGTACAGCGCTGGTTGCCATCATGGCTGGTGCTATTTCCCGGCGCTCTCAATTTTGTCACGTTGCCTCGTGGGCGCCGCAGACTTGACACTTTCTTCACGAAGCCTCTTCCGTCGCGACACGACACGCCTAACACGCCATCGCTTCGTCCGTTCCTGAACGCCCAGCGTTGAGCGATGTTTCAGCAGACCCGGATTCACGCGAAGAGCCGAGTCGACAAATCCAGTGGCGTACCGCATCCGCTCCGTCGGGGAGAGTCTCAAGAACTGCAGAACCAACCACGGCTTGTCTTCAGAGAGTCCATGCCGACCCTCCATCATGACGCCTTCCTGCGGCGATGAACCGATTGGATGAATCGAAGGTATTGGATATCTTCTTGGTCTTTCGGCCGGCCGGTCCCCATTTTCGTCCGGATCAACTGAGGGATCGACATGAGGGAAATCGTGACACGCTCATCACGAACTTCGACACGCCGCTTGTACACCTGATGAAAACTCGGCAATGGGGTGATCATGATGTCCACAAGCCGAAACGGCGGCTTCAGTTCTTCGAATGCGAACACCGGCATGCCCTTGCGACGCGTCCATTCGCGGCGCGTCTGAGCACTCGCCAGCCCCGTGACAGGAACTGGGGCCTTCGGCGTAAAACCCATTGCCTTCATCGCAGCACTCAACCGCTTGAGATTATCTGGCGCAAGCCACATGGAAAGATCGAGGTCACATATCGCGCGCGGTACGCCGTGATAGATGGCGGCTACCCCGCCAAGGACCAGGTACTTGACTCCCGCCTGGTTGAGTCTCCGCAGAATATCGAGTGAACCAGATGAGCCTGGCCGCGGCACTCCCATCAGAAAGTGACTTTGACGTGTGGCTGAGTCTCGCCTTGTATGGCACGGATGCTGACTTGGGCGGCGAGCTGCTCGGCGACGGACGTGAAGGCTTTTGCCGCCAGCGACTCAGGCGCTGACGCGACGATTGCCTGACCTTGATCCGCTGCCACCCGAATCGGCGTGGCCAGCGGGATCTCGCCGAGGAATGGGATTCCGAGCCGCTCTGCGGTCTGCCGGGCTCCGCCGGTGCCGAAGATATCCTCCCGGTGCTGGCAGGAAGGACAGACGTAGTGGCTCATGTTCTCGACGATTCCGAGGATCGGCGCGTTCAGCTTCTTGAACATCGCGATCGCCTTCTGGGCGACGTTGAGCGCCACGTCCTGCGGCGTCGAAACAATCACCGCCCCGGTGATCGGGATGAGCTGACACAAAGAGAGCTGCACATCGCCAGTCCCTGGAGGAAGATCGACGAGCAAGTAATCCAACTCGCCCCAGTCCACACCGCCAAGAAATTGCTCGACGGTTTTATGCAGCATCGGCCCGCGCCACACGACCGCCTCTTCCGGCTTCATGAAAAATCCCATCGAGATGATCTTCAGGCCATCCTGCTGGACCGGGATGATTCGCCTGGCCTGGTCGATCTCTGGCAGCAACCGGATTCCTAGGATGGTCGGGATGCTCGGGCCGTACACATCAGCATCCATCAGGCCAACTTTGGCGCCGGTGCGCGACAGCGCAAGCGCCACATTTGCGCTGACCGTCGACTTGCCTACCCCGCCTTTGCCGCTGGCGACCGGGATGATGTGCTTGATCGTTGGGGTCAGCAGCCCCTGAGCGCTGGCACGGCCTGCTTGGCCAACCGACGGCCGCACCTGCGAGGTCATGCGGATGTCGACCGCTGACACCCCAGGCAGCGACTGCACCGCAACGCGCGCCTGCTCTTTCATCACATCCCGCACCGGGCAAGCTGGGGTCGTCAACTCAATCGTGAATCTGACCCGGCCACCTTCCACGGTGAGCTCTTTGATGAATCCCAGCGAGACCAGATCTTGTTTCAGATCCGGATCCTGGACCGTTTGAAGAACGCGCAGCACCTGTTCACGTGTGGGGGACATCGCTATTTCCTCGATACGGTGCGGGATAAAGAACCGGGGCTCACTGAACGGACGAGGCAGAGCGCCGGTGCCTAACCTTCCTTCGCGCTGACCGCCTGCTCGAGCTTGGCGCCTGCGCCTCGAGGGACCACGACCCACACCAGCGGCTGGGTGTCGTCCCAATTGGTGAGCAGCTCTAACGCCAGGTTGCTTTTCGTGGTGACAAAATGACGTTCCAAGAGCGTGCGGACGTTGTCGATGTCTTCAGCACCGTCCAGGCGTCCCAACTGCACGAGCTCTGGATTCACCCGCTTCTCGAAGACGCGTGCTGGGTCTAGCACATAGGCTCGACCGCCGGTCATACCGGCTCCGAAGTTGCGCCCGGTCTCACCGAGGACCAGCACAATCCCACCGGTCATGTATTCACACCCATGGTCGCCCAATCCCTCGACGACCGCGATCGCGCCAGAGTTGCGCACCGCAAACCGTTCACCGGCCCGGCCAGCCGCGTACAACACCCCACCGGTCGCGCCGTACAAACAGGTGTTGCCGATGATCGTGTTGAGATTCCACGCAAACGGCGAATCGTCGGTCGGCCGGATGATCAGCTCACCGCCGGCCATGCCTTTGCCGACATAGTCGTTGGCTTCGCCGATCAGCGTTAGGCGCACACCGTTGATGCAAAACGCGCCAAAGCTCTGGCCGGCCACGCCGGTCAGCGTTACATCAATCGTGGCGGTTGGCAGGCCTTGATCCCCATACCGCTTCGCAATTTCGCCAGAGAGTCGGGCGCCGATCGTGCGATGGATATTTCGAACCCGGTACTCAAGCTTGATCGTTGACCGCGTGTGGAGCGCCGCTTGCGCATCCTTGAGAATTTGCGTATCGATCGGCTCGTCATGAATAAAGTCGTTGCGCGGCAACGTATGATACCGGGGCCCTAAATCAACCGGCGTCAACAGGAAGTCGAGGTTCACGGTTTGAGCTTTGTCGCTCAGCGTCAGTTTGCGGCGAACCAGCAGGTCGGTGCGGCCGATCACGTCATCCAATGTGCGGGCGCCCAACGCCGCCAGATATTCGCGCAGCTCTTGAGCGATAAACCGCATGTAGTTGACCACCATCTCCGGTGTGCCGGTAAATCGCGCGCGCAGCTTCGGATCTTGTGTCGCCACCCCGACCGGACAGGTATTCAAATGGCACTGGCGGGTCATGACACACCCGGTTGCCACCACGGCCGCCGTACCGAATCCAAACTCCTCAGCGCCGAACACCGCGGCCAGCAAAATATCCCGACCGGTTTTCATGCCGCCATCGGCGCGCACCAAAATTTTCTCGCGCAGCCCGTTCAGTCGGAGCGTCTGCTGCGTCTCGGCCAGGCCGAGCTCCCACGGCAACCCGGCGTTCTTAATCGAACTGAGCGGGCTGGCCCCGGTGCCGCCGTCATGGCCAGAGATCAGCACCGTATCCGCGTGCGCTTTCGCCACGCCGGCGGCGATCGTGCCCACCCCGGCCTCGGCCACGAGCTTCACGTTCACGCGCGCGCCAGGGTTGATCGTCTTCAGGTCATAGATGAGCTGCTTCAGATCCTCGATCGAATAGATGTCATGGTGCGGCGGCGGCGAGATCAGCGAGATGCCAGGGATCGTGTGCCGCACCCGGGCGATATCTTCGGACACCTTATGCCCAGGCAGTTGGCCGCCCTCGCCTGGCTTGGACCCTTGCGCCATTTTGATCTCAAGCTCGCGCGCTGACATCAGATATTCGGGCGTGACGCCAAACCGGCCGGAGGCGACCTGCTTGATGGCTGAGTTCCGATTCATGGCCGAATCGGCGATTCGATACCGAGCCGGATCTTCCCCGCCCTCGCCTGAGCCAGACTTGCCGCCGATCCGGTTCATCGCGATCGCCAAGGTCTCATGCGCCTCCAGCGACAAGGCGCCATACGAGATGCTCGCCGTCGCAAACCGCCGGGTGATCGCCTCAATCGGCTCGACCGCATCGATCGACACTGAAGGCCCGATCGGTTTGACATCCAACAGGTCGCGCAACGCGGTCACCGGTCGATGATTCACCGACGCGGCAAACTGCTGATAGATCTCGTAGTCGCCGGCCTTGATGGCCTGCTGCAGGAAGCGAACCATCTCTGGGTTGAACGCATGATACTCGCCATCGCGTCGGTACTTGTAGAATCCGCCCGCCTCCAGTGTCGTGGGCGCCGGCGTCTGGTACGCGCGCTGATGCCAACTCAGGACATCCTTCGCTAGATGCTCATACGTGATCCCGCCGATCCGTGACGGCGTGCCGGGGAAGCAGTCGTCGATCAGTTCTTTGGAAATCCCAAGCGCCTCGAAAATCTGCGCGCCGCGGTAGCTGCCGACCGTCGAGATTCCCATCTTCGACATAATCTTGAGGACGCCCTGGTCGATGGCCTTCTTGTAGTGCGTCATGACCTGGTCGAAGGCGTCGGTCCCCAGCCGGCCAGCTCCATGCAACGCTTTCAGCGTCTGATACGCCACATAGGGATGCACGGCTGCCGCGCCATAGCCGATCAGACAAGCAAACTGATGGACCTCATGGACATCGCCGGTTTCGACGACGAGCGACGCTTTCATGCGCCGGCCGGCCCGGATCAAATGATGATGCACCGCCGCGGTGGCCAGTAGCGACGGGATCGGCGCCTGTTCAGCGTCAAGACCGCGATCGCTGAGCACAATGATCGCCGCACCGTCGTCCACCGCAGCCACCACGTGCTCGCAGACCTGTTGGACCGCAGCCCGTAGCCCGGCGGTTCCATTGGCCACCGGGAACAATGTTGAAATAACCGTTGACGTGAGGTCAGGCTCCTGCCCAGCCCGGATGGCCGCAAACTGCTGCGGCAGCAAGAGGGGACTGGTCGTGCGCAACATCCGTTTGGCCGCTGGCCCATCTTCTAATGGATTCGGCCGCGCGCCCAACACGGTATTGAGTGACATCACCAGCTCTTCCCGGATTGGATCAATGGGCGGATTGGTGACCTGCGCGAAGAGCTGCTTAAAGTACGTAAACAGCGATTTGGACTTGGAGGACAAGACCGACAGCGGCGCGTCATCGCCCATCGACCAGATCGGTTCTTTGCCGGTCTTGGCCATCGGCTCGATGAACATCTGCAGCTCTTCATCGGTATAGCCGTACGCGATCTGGCGTCGTGTCAACGAGTCCGGCTCAACGAGCTCCTCGTCGGCGATATGGCCATTCACCAGCTCATCGATCGAGACCACGCTGCGTGCGACCCAGTCGGTATACGGATGTGCTGAAGCGTACTCGCGCTTAATGTCGTGGTTGCGCAGCAGTTGTTTGCGCCCGGTATGGACGGCGATCACCTGGCCTGGACCCAGCCGGCCTTTCTCCACAATCCGTGACGGCTCGATGTCGACGACCCCGACCTCTGAGGCCATAATCACCACCCGATCCTTGGTCACCCAATACCGAGCCGGCCGGAGCCCATTACGGTCCAGCGTCGCGCCCACGATCGTCCCATCGGTAAACGTCAACGCGGCCGGCCCATCCCATGGCTCGACCAGCATCGCATGGTATTGGTAGAATGCCTTCACCTGCGGATCGAGTTCGGCCATGCCCTGCCACGCATCCGGGACTAACATCATCATGGCTTGCAAAATGTCCCGGCCGGACATGACCAACAGCTCGAGCACGTTATCCAGGCTCATCGAATCTGACCCAGCTGGTTGAAGAATCGGAAACAGCTCGTGCAGCTGATCGCCCCACAGCGTCGACGACAGCTCTGGTTGGCGCGCCGCCATCCAGTTGCGGTTGCCTTGCAACGTGTTGATTTCACCGTTGTGGCCGAGGAACCGAAACGGCTGGGCCAAAAACCAGTTCGGGAACGTATTGGTGGAATACCGCTGATGGAACACCGCGATCGATGAGGTAAAGGCCGGGTCAGACAAGTCCCGGTAAAACTGCGGCAACTGCGGCGCCACCAGCAGCCCTTTATAGACGATCGTTCGAGATGAGAACGATGGGAGATAGCTGTCCGACACCGACTGTCGTTCCCACGCTTGCTCAATGTGCCGGCGCACCAAAAACAGTCGGCGTTCAAAGTCCCCGACTGGAATCGATGCGGGTCGCCCGACCAACACCTGCCGGATGACCGGCTGGGTCTTCGCGGCCTGATCTCCTAGCACCGATGGATCGACTGGCACATCACGCCACCCAAGCACCGTCACGTCGCTGCGCTGCACCGCTTCTTCAGCAAGCCGCTGAGCCTTCTGACGGGCATCGGCCGCTTGCGGCAAAAACATCACACCGACGCCATAGTCACCTGGTGTGGCGCGCCCAGCACCCATCTGGCTGAGGGCCGTCGCGAAAAACCGGTGAGGAATCTGCGTGAGAATCCCAGCCCCGTCGCCGGTCTTGAGGTCGGCAGACACCGCGCCGCGGTGGGTTACGTTGCAGACACACTGCAACGCCCACTCGACAATGTGATGGCTGGCCGTCCCATCGATCGACGCCACAAAGCCGGTCCCGCACGAGTCATGCTCGTAGGCCGGATCATACAATCCACTCATTGAGGGTCGCTGCGTCTGATTCATCAAACTGATTATTTTAGCGCGTTCTGGAGGGTGGCGCAGCAGAAATTCCGGCCACGCCGGTAGGTCTGCGGGGACAGGAGACTTGGTGAGCACGATTGAAGTATCCTGTCCCCGTACAAATTTTGCCGGTCGCTTAGTTGGTGGTGGATGGGCGTTGCCCCAGCTCTTGCGCGCGACGCAGCCGGTGGTCAATCGCGGTGACGACCACTTGCGTCGTCACCGGCTTGCCAAGAAATGCGCTGCCGCCGAACACAGCCGCCTGCTCTGTTGCGATGAGCGCCGTCAAGTAGACGATTGGAATGTGCGCGACTGTGGATCAGCCAAGAACTGGTTGACCAGATGGCTCCCGCTGAGCCCAGGCATCACCAGATCCAGGAAGATCAGATCTGGTTGGAGCTGACGCGCCTGCTCAAGCGCGTCCAATGACGTAGTCACCGTCTGCACGTCCTACGGGCCAGCCGCCTCCAGGTTGGCTTTCGGCACGTACACGAAGCCCACCTCGTCATCGATGAGCAGCCGCTTGATCATGCGGATCACCGTTGTGGCGCGACATCATCGTCCGAGCGCCGCGCGGTTTCGCCGAGGAGCAGCGTGATGGTCTTGACCAGTTCATCAGGCTCGAACGGTTTGGTAATGTACGCATCCGCCCCATGGGCAAACCCACGAAGTTGATCGACCGGTTTATCCATACCAGTCAGCATCAACACCGGCAACACCCATGGCTGATACGTCCGGCGCAACTGCTTCGCCACGTCATAGCCACTCAGATCCGGTAGTTTCAGATCCAAAATCACCAGGTCCATCGGATGACCTGCCGCATAGGTGAGCGCCGCGCGCCCGCTGGTTTCGGTCTGTACAGCAAATCCTTCCCCCTCGAGCCGGAGCTTCAAGAGGTGCGCCAGCGGTTCATCATCTTCAACGATCAGGATCCGTCGCGAGGTCGTCATCCCTGCTCCTCCTCTGTCGCCTCCACGGGCCGAGGCTGTTCAATACAGGCCAGGACTTCCTTTACACTGACCGGCTTGGCCAGGAACGCGCACCCGCCGATCACACCACGGTGTGATGTTGTCTCCCGCTTTGACACGATCGCGGTGAGAAAGACAATCGGGATCTGCCGTAACTGTGGATCGGCTTGCAGCTGATCGGCCACGGCCGCCCCATCCATATCCGGCATCACGACGTCGAGCAGCACCAGGTCAGGCTGAAACTCCCGGGCTGCGACAACCGCCTCGGTCCCACGATTGACGATGTGCACCTGGTACGGCCCGGCCCGCTCCAGGTTAATCTTGAGCAAATGGGTGAGCGCAGCTTCGTCATCCACGATCAGGATTCGCTTGGTGGCCATTGGTCCCTCCATGGATGGCAAGGGCGATCGTGACGCGGGCCCCTCCCCCTGGCCGATTGCTGATCCGAATGAATCCGCCATGCAGTTCGATAATGCTCTTGGTCACCGTCAACCCCAGGCCAGTGCCTTGCCCGGTTGGCTTGGTCGTGAAAAACGGATCAAACAGTTTATCCAACATCTCCTGGGCGATCCCAGGACCGGTATCGTCCACTTCGGCAACCACCACCCGCTCTCCGACCGCAAACCGATCGCTCTTGCGCCGGCCGACCCCTTGGCTCATGTCGTCGAGCCGTGCGACCCGGGTCGTCACGGTGAGCGTCCCGCCCTGTGGCATCGCTTGAATCGCATTCATGAATACGTTCACGAAGACCTGCTCCATCTTATTCCGGTCCAGCGGCAACAACGGGAGCGAGTCGGCGTACAGCCTCACCAGGGTCATATGGCATCGATCCAGCTCATGCTTGAGCAGCAGCAACGCTTGTTCGATCACGGTGTCCAGTGAGACCGAGGTCTGCTCCAACTCGCGGGCCGTCGAGAAATCCAACAGACCGCGGATCACGGCATCGGCGCGCCGAACCGCATCTCCGGTATACCGCAACACGAGCGTCGTCTGTTCGTCGCCGTTCAGCCGTTTGGCGAGATAATCCACACCTTGCAGGATGATGGCCAGCGGGTTTTTGACTTCATGGGCCACGCCAGCCGCCAGCCGACCCACCGACTCCATCTTGGCGGCTTGGATGAGCTGCAGATGCGCTTCCCGTAATTCATCGTGCGAGTGTTGCAACGCAACATGGGCTCGGCGTGATGCCTCTTCGGCGCGCTTGCGCTCGGTCATGTCGTGCAACAGATAGATGGTCGCGATCGGCTGGTGGGCAGAATCGCGGAGGATGGACGTCGACAGGCTCACGACCCGTCCCTCATCCGAGCCAACGGTCAATGACAGCTCTTGATCCTGGGCGCGCGCTTCTTCGTTCAGATGCTCGACCAGATGCTCGACCATCCCAGTGCCGCGGAGCGCGGTCGCCACGGGTTGGCCGATCAGAGCCCGCTCATCGATCCGGAACAGGGTCCCGACGGCGGCGTTCGCGAGCCGGATGGTCGACTCTCGATCAATGACCAGCAGCGCATCCGCGATGGTATTGAGAATCTGCGGGGCGGCCACGGCCGGCGTGATCTCGATCAGCCGGTACCGCCAGATCGCCCGCGCAGCTAGAATGACAAACGCGAGCACCGCTAGATATCCGAACGGGTATACGCCGATTCCGTACTTGGCTACATAGTCGACCGACCCAAGATAGACCACGCTAAACGCGATCAGCAACCCGCGGATTCGATGGGACGCTGGCGTCCCTGGGATGGCGTGCCGATACGCGGAAAGATAGTGACGAAAGCTCGCCAGAATAACGACGAAGAAAAACGGCAGGTACAAGACGCCCAGCCAGCCATAGCGAGGATAGTACCCCCACCAGTACCGCTGGACCCCAACGATGAGCCAATCGGTGTCGAGGATCGTCACGACGAACAACGCCGCCACGATCCACACGGCGATGAGCGTCTTCCCGTGTTGCGCAGACCGACCCAGCACCACGATGGTCAAGTGGTACATGGCGGCCGGAATCAGCGGGACTCCGAGATAGGCACACTTCGCCCACCAGAGCGCTGTCGCCGGATCAACCGCGCAGTACATCCATGCGAACGCGAATAACCACACGCTCACGGTGAGGGTGACCAGACAGAACAGCCGACTGGGGTAGGAAGCCCGTTCCCGCCAGACCACGCCAATCCCCAGCGCGCCCAGCGCGACCAGCGCGATGAGCGGCGGGATCACGTTCGGGTTGAACGCATAGTTGGTCAGATGAAATGGGATCATGCTCATGGCCCTTCACGTGAAGTATGCCCATTGGGTAGACTATAAGTCTAATGAATAGTTATAACGTTCTTGATAAGGTGAGCTAATGCTGATCCGCTCGCTGCGCATCTTCGCAGATCTGGTGGAGACGCGCAGCTTCACGCTGACCGCGCGCCGCAACTATCTCACACAGTCCGCGATCAGCCAGCACCTGGCCGCGCTGGAGCGCAAGTTCGCGGTCCGGTTGCTCGACCGGAGTCGCCGCACGATCGGGGTGACTGCGGCCGGACGGGTGCTCTATGATCATGCCCAGCGGATCGTTCAGCAGTACACGAAGTTAGAAGCTGCGCTCCAGAAACCGCCCCGAGAAGTCGCCGGCAGCGTGCGGGTCGTCGCGACCCTGACGGTGGGCTTGTATGAGCTGCCGCCCTACCTGACCGCGTTTCTCAAGCAGTATCCGCGGATTGATCTCCAGGTGACGTACCTGAAGACGACCGAACTGATCGAGGCCGTCCTCACCGGCCGTGCAGATCTGGGGGTCATGGCCAATCCTGAACCGAATCCGCAACTACATGGTGAGCTGTTGAAGAAGGACCGGCTGGTCGTCGTCATTCCACCGCGTCACGTGTGGGCTGGTCATCGACACATCCGGCTCGCTCAATTGACCGGCCAGGCGTTTATTGCCATGGCCCCAGGACTGCTCACCCGGAAGGCGTTGGACCGGATCTTCCGCGCATGCCAGGTTCGCGTGAAAATCGTGTACGCGTTCGATAACGTGGAATTGATCAAGCGCGCGGTCGAAGTTGAAGCCGGAATCTCGATCCTCCCAGCCGGCACGGTTCGGAACGAAGTGGCAGCCGGCACGTTGCGGCAGCTCGAAATTCGCGAAGGCCCATTTGAGCATCCGATCAAGATCATGACGCGCAGGAGTGAGGAACGTTCGCTGCCGGCGCAGAAATTCATCGGCTCCCTGCTTCAGGGCTAGAGATCAGGTAGACTTGTCTACGGGGATTGGGAAATGAGCGGAGAGACCATCACACAGGTGGAGGATGGAGACCCGTCCTGAATCAGGGCAGGGAGCAGCCGGAACACGTCGCGTACTCCTCGTGAGTCCAACGGTTGCCCTCCGCGAGCGGTTCTATGACCTGCTCACTTCTCACGGACATTCGGTCAAGACCATCGATTCTGGCCAACGCGCGCTCGCGTCCCTTCGCCATGAACGTCCGGACGTGGTCATCGCCGATTCCCTCATTACCGATGGTCCTGGGTGGAGTATCGCGGACCGGATCCACAGTTTCGACCCATCGCTTCCCATCGTCCTAGTCAGCACCGTCGCTCGCGAAGCGCTTGATCCTCGCACGTTGGGGGATGTTCAGGCGGTGGTGCCGCCTGATGTGACACGGATGATGCTCCTGCAGACGCTGGACCGGCTCAAAATGGATCCACCGCCGGCCGAGGGGCTGCGCCTCTCAGGCACCGTGCTCTTGGTCGACGATGAACCAGAATTGCTGCGCACCTTGCAACAATTTCTCGAATCGCGTGGCTGCAGCGTCCTGACCGCGTCCTCAGGCGAGGAAGCGCTGGGTCGTCTGGCGACGTGCCACCCCTCGTTCGTCCTGCTCGATATCAAGATGCCAGGCATGGATGGCCTGGTGACGCTGAAGAAAATCAAAGTGCGGTTCCCGGATGTGCCGGTCATCATGGCCACCGCGGTGGACGATGCGGAACTGATCACCCAGGCGTTTACCTTTGGCGCCTATGACTATGTGATCAAGCCGTTCAATCTGCGCGCCCTGCACGGCATCCTGCTGCATCTGACCAGCCTGCTGTCGAGCTAGGATCGCGCCAGCCATCAGGCCTTCCTGATATAATCACACTCGATGGACATGGCCTTAGCTCGACCTGCCCTCCTGTTGCTCACCGGCCTGGCGCTTGGGATGCGCCATGCGTTTGACCGTGACCACGTGGCTGCGGTGACCCATTTTATTTCGCTGGAGCCTGACCCGGTCAAGAGCGCCTGGTTTGGTGTTCGATGGGCTGCTGGCCATGCAGCTACCGTGCTGTTCTTGGGATCGTTTATTCTGCTGCTCCACTTGAAGTTCGAGCCCTCATTCGAGCGGTACGCTGAGTTGCTTGTCGGTCTTACCCTGATCGTCCTGGGTATCTGGCGACTTTTCCTCTTAGTACAAGAACAGCGGCATACCCACCGGCATGTGCACGGGGCCAAGACGCACACCCACTCACATTCCCATGAGCCAGAGACCGGCCATGTCCACCGGTTCGCTCCGACCCTGGTCGGCATGATCCACGGCGCCTCAGGGACCGCCGAGCTGTTTGTGTTGATCCCGATCACGCTGATGAGCTCAGCCTGGCTCGCGTACCTCTATATCGGTCTGTTCAGTCTGGGCTGCATGGTCACGATGAGTAGCTACGGCTATGTGGCCGGGCGGTTCTATCGTCGGGCCACCCAGACCGGCCGGCGGATCTATCGCACGCTGGTTATTCTCACCTCCATCTCTGGGCTGCTGCTTGGAATCGTCTGGATTCTCAAGAACCTCTAAATGGAACCACCCCGCATGTTCAGCTGCATAGGTGGTTCCATTGACCCCGAGCAAGCGAAGCGCGTCGAGGGGTGATCCTTCGACTTCGCGCAGGGTCAATGCGCCCAATGTTAAGATGCAATTGTGGGCGCATTTAGTGTCCTGCGCCGACAAGCGATGACCCGCACCGCTTCGATCGCACGCTGGTACAGCCGCAAGCTCGCTGGTGTTTTGTTTCTGCTGCTCTATAGCCTGATCCTCTCAGCCGGCCCGGCCGCTGCCCATGGAATCCACGCCAGCTATAGCACGATCACCGTCAGGCCGCGCCAGCTGGAGCTCATCGTCACCTTCAACCTCGCAGACATGGACGCGCATTTCCATATCAACACCGACGCCGATCCGGCCATCTCATCGGAGGAACTCCACGCCGCCCTTCCGACGCTGTACGCCTTTATCGAGCAGCACGTGACCGTTGCTGTCAACGGCTCGCCGATCGCGCTGCACCGCGAGCACGCCACGCTCACCGAGGACGTGGTCCACCAAACATTCGTCAATCTGTCCTTCACCGCGCCGGTCAGCGTTCCCCCCGCTAAGGTTTCGATGGCATTTGACTTCACGCCCTTCGAGATCTTTGGCCCGAACTACACCAATCTTGCCAAAGTCGTCGCAGGAGATCAGATATATCAGGGGGTTATTTCCGTCCAGAATCTTCGGCAACAGTTCGTGCTCAGCCAGCCGACGTCGCTGCGGACTCAACTGGGTCAATTCATCGTCCTGGGAATCACGCACATCTTCCTGGGCTATGACCACATCATGTTTCTGCTGGCATTGATCCTCATCGGCGGCCGGCTGTGGAACCTGATCAAGATCGTCACCGCCTTCACCATTGCGCACAGCATCACCCTGATCCTGGCCACGCTGCAACTGGTGACCCTGCCGCCACGCCTGATCGAATCCGGAATCGCGCTGAGCATCGTTTACGTCGCGGCTGAGAATTTCTTCGCCACCGACGTGCGCCATCGGTGGAAGCTGACCTTCTGTTTTGGGTTTGTGCACGGGTTCGGGTTTGCCAACGTGCTGCGCGAGCTGGGATTGCCCACGCAAGGATTGATCTCGTCGCTCTTGGCCTTCAACGTCGGCGTCGAGCTGGGCCAAATGGCCATCGTCGCTCTGCTGTTTCCGCTAGCGCTCTGGCTGGCCTGCCAACCGTTCCGCCGGCCGGTCACCATCGCGCTCTCGTCGGTGATCCTGCTGTTCGGCCTAGGCTGGTTCCTCGAACGCGCCTTCCATCTGTCCTTCATGCCGCTCTAACGCAGACTTTTATCTGTGCAGCCATTGACAGAAGATGACAAGAACAGGTAAGTTTATTGAAGTAATACGCATAGCTATTAAAAATTAGGTAATTATCAACGATTTGGCACCAGGATTATCCTGGTGCCAAATCGTTGATAATTACCCAAAATTATTGAAGGCTTCCCACTTGAGCCCTACCCCTGCATAAAGTGCAACATCTCTCGCAAGGATGGGTCCAAGATTTATCACCTTCCTTTTGATCAACAATATGATCGGACGCTCGTAGAGAAAGAGAAAATGGAATGTTACGTATCGACTGTTCAGGAAGCCGAACAGTTAGGTTTTCGAAGAGCCTTCCGGTGGCTGGGTAACAAGGGACTTTGAGATACACAGTCTATACGACAACTAAAGAGAAGGGACTTGTCGGGCTCATCAGGGACGAATAACCAGTGCAACACATTCTAGAACCGGTTTCATAAATGGACTTGCCCCCTGATCGCATCATGCTACGCTGGGTCTGTGAGGCCCCGGACAGGAGGCGCATCCCACCATAGGAGGGGTGGCCGATGGCCTTCGGACCGTTGTTGACCGATGCCCAATGGGCGAAGATCCTGCCCCACTTACCCGCCTTGCCGCGCCGCAAGGATGGGCGGGGTCGTCCCTGGGCGAACGACCGTGCCTGTTTCGAGGGCATCCTCTGGGTGCTGCGCACCGGCGCCCACTGGAAGGCGCTGCCCACGGAGTACCCCAGTCCCGCGACCTGCTGGCGTCGACTCCGACGCTGGGAGGACGACGGGACGTGGCTCAAGCTCTGGCGGGCGTTCCTCGCCGAGCTCGATGGGCGCCATCGCCTCCATTGGAGCGAGGCCTTCATTGACGGGAGCTTCGCCCCCGCGAAAAATGGGGGCGTGCCGTCGGCCCGACCAAGCGGGGGAAAGGCACGAAGTGGATGGTGGTGGCAGACGGCGCGGGTCTTCCTCTGGGAAGCGCCCTGGCCGCGGCCTCGCCCGGCGAAGTCACGC
>JAHFGT010000070.1 GCA_023247275.1 Candidatus Omnitrophota bacterium | reverse complement strand
GTGTACTGGGGACTGTTCTACAACTGTTATCTGATGGGCGTGTGGCCGGTGATGGGCATGACGAAAGTGCTGCAGGAAACCGCAGGCGTCAGCCGGATTGGGGCCATCGTGGTGTCGGCGCTGGTCGGAACCGTGTACACCTCGCTCTCCGGTTTGTGGGGTGTCGTGCTCACCGATGCATTCCAGTTTGCCTGGGCGATGTTCGGCGCGGTCATCCTGGCCGTCGTCGCCGTGCACGCGGTTGGGGGATTAGGAGCCCTGGCCGCCCAGCTCAGTCCCCAAACGCTTGCGGTCATCCCGCCGCTACCTGAGCCAGGCACTGGATGGCTCGACACGCCCTTCGGCTGGTTCTTGGGTCTGGTGCTGGTCCAATGGTGGGCCTGGAAGAACACCGACGGCGGAGGGGTCATCGTCCAACGATTGGTCTCGTGCAAGGATGAACGCCAGGCGATGTTGTCCGTGCTGTGGTTCAATGTCTGCCAATACTGCCTGCGGTCCTGGCCATGGATTCTTACCGCGTTGGCGTCGTTGATCCTCGTTCCAAACGCCGCGTTGCAAGTCGCTGGGCCGCACGGGGTGTTCATTGACCATGAGCGAGCCTACCCACGATTGATGACGACCTTGCTCCCGGTTGGATGGCGCGGCGTGCTGGTCGCTTCATTCTTTGCCGCATTTCTCTCGACGATCAGCACGCAACTCAACTGGGGGGCCTCGTATCTGGTCAATGACGGGTATCGTCGATTCCTCAAGCCGCAGGCGTCCGAGCGGCACTACATCATCGTCGCGCGCCTGCTGCCATTTCTGCTGGCCCTGGGCGCGACCGGCGTCGCGTGTTTCAACCAGAGCATCGGCGCATCGTTCACCTTGATCCTGCATCTGACGGCCGGGGTCGGGCCGGTGTATCTCCTGCGATGGCTGTGGTGGCGGATCAACGCGTGGAGTGAAATCGCCGCGATGGTGGCCAGCCTGCCGGTGTTGTGGCTCCAGCCCTTGGTGCTCCGCTGGCTGGGCTGGCCATCGGGGTTGCTCCTTGAGCTCCTCGTGATGGTGTTCGGCACTGCGCTGGTGTGGATTCCGGCCACGCTGTGGACCCGTCCTGTCGACACCGAGCATCTGCAACGGTTTTACGCACGTGTCCGTCCACCCGGCCGCTGGCCACGACGGTTCGCTGGCTCTGGAGCGCCGGCCAGCTGGCGCAGGCCCATGGTCGCCTGGATGATGGGCACCTTAGCACTTGGCGCCACGGCCATTGGGCCAATCCAGTTGCTAGTGGGTCCGAGAATTCATGGGATGGTGTGGTGCGCGATCGCAGCCGTCGCCTGGTGGCTCGTGCTGCGGTCTGTCCATCAACAATCTTCAGTAAATATGAGCAAAACTTAGTCGTCGATCCTCGTCGAGAAATCCGCCAACCCCAAGCTTTTGCCCTGCCTTGGTTCTCACCGATTCTTTTGTAACCCGCTCTGGCCGATTGCATTAAGCATCAGATATACTTTCCGTATGCCTGATGATTCCTGGCCTGTGGGCTGGGAATCTCGAGTTGTGTCTGTGAGCAGGCGGAGACAACCAGCATGTGGGATAGTCAATCAACGATTCCAGCTTGAGCGCGAGATGGGGCGGACGATCCCTCAGGCACCGACCCATAACCGTGCACAGCGACGGTGGCCTTCCCGGGCCGACCGCCTGATTGTTTCTGTCACCAGATACCCTTCACCCTTTACCTGCCTCCATGTGGCCACCACTTGACTACTACGCCAATTGGGGGTTCCTGAATTTCTTCGCGATGGGGCTGTTGAACGTCTTTGTCCTCAGCCGCAAACCTGACTTGCGCCTGTCGCGTCTCTACTGCATCTTTACCGGGGAGGTCGCGGGATGGTCACTCCTGTATGGCCTGTGGCTGAAGTCGACGACGCCGGCCACTGCTGAGATCTTTTTGCGCGCCTGCATGATTCCTGTCGTGCTCCTCCCCACTGGATTCTTCCACTTCGTCGTTGAACTCA
This sequence comes from Candidatus Omnitrophota bacterium, assembly GCA_023247275.1. GTDB lineage: Bacteria > Omnitrophota > Gorgyraeia > Aquiviventales > Aquiviventaceae > JAHFGT01. The sequence goes on along the minus strand of JAHFGT010000070.1, from coordinate 4,015 downwards.
CACGGTCCAAGATTCCAAAATGGGTGCTGCCAGCAAATTATCTCCTGGGCGGAATCATCGGTCTGCTGGTGTTCACGCCGTGGTTTGCCCTCGGACCTCCTGAACGCCACTTGGTGTTTCCATTTCGGTTGCGGCCAGGACCCATCTTTCCGCTCCACCTTGCGCAATGTGCCGGCTTGGTCGTGCCTTCGCATGTCCTGTTATTTCGGACATTTCAAAAGAGTTCCGGACAACTCCGGGCGCAAATTCTTCTCGTCTTCTTCGGCATGGTCATCGCGTTTCCATCAGGGATGATGAACTACCTGGAATGGTACCGGGTGCCGATCCCACCGCTGTTGACGCCGCTGGTCTCTCTCATCGTCGTCGCGATGGGCATTGCCATCGCCAGGCACAACCTGTTCAACATCGAAGTCCTGATCCGACGCACCATCATCTTTTCCGGACTGTTGCTCACATTCATCGCGATGATCGGCATTTTCTGTCTGTGGCTGCCCGGCCGCTTCCTGCAGCTGTTCCATGTCCGAGTTCCCTGGCTGTGGCTGAACCTGTTGTCGGTCACCGTGGTCGTGAGTTCGTTTGATTGGGTCCGCACGAACTTGGTCAACGCCACCGACTGGTATCTGTTTCAAAAACGGTACGATGCGAAGGCGCTCTTGAAACAGTTCACCGAAGAGGTGTTGGGCATTGTGGATTTGCAACAACTCGTCACGATGACGGTCGCGACGCTGACCGCCACGATGAAACTCAAAGGCTGTGACGTCTGGCTGCGCGATGAGAACACGCACGCCTATCAATTGATCGCCTCGCACGGCCGCCCGGTGCCGGCGACCCAGGAGATGTCGGCAGCAACCCCGCTGGTCACCTACCTGCGTGAGTCGCCGGTGTCTGCTGACTTGTCGCATCGAATGGAACATCTCCCCTCGACGCTGCGTACGCAGTTGGAAGAGATGCGGGGGAAGCTGTGCCTTCCGCTGGTGCTGCATGATGAGCTGATCGGGCTCTTAACACTCGGGCGCAAGCAGTCGGATGAACCGTTCACCCAGGATGATTTGGGGATTTTGCTCCCGCTGACCAGAACGCTCGCGATCGCGATCACCAACGCGCAGCTGTTCACGAAACTCGCGAAGACGCAGACGCAAGCCACGCTGGATGCGCTAACCGGCCTGTTGGTGCGACGGGCATTTCTTGAACGGGCTGAAATCCTGATCATGAGCGCCCAGCCGCAGCAACGTGCCTGCTGCCTGTTGATGTTAGACCTAGATTACTTCAAGCAGACCAACGATACCTATGGACACCTGGTGGGCGACGCGGTACTGCAAGAAGTGGCCTTGCGGCTGTCCGGCACGCTTCGTCAAGATGACCTGCTCGGCCGGTTCGGCGGCGAAGAGTTGATTATCCTGCTGCCCAACACGAGCCGGTCAGAGGCGCTGGAGATCGCTGAGCGGCTGCGCGCCGTCGTGGGGACGACACCAATCCAGACCGGGACCGTCTTGGTGACCCAGACCATCAGCATCGGGCTGGCGAGCTGCCCGGAAGATGGGACCGCGCTCGAGGAGTTGATTGCCCGAGCGGATGAATCGCTGTATGTGGCGAAACGGGCTGGGCGCAACCGGGTGGGTACTCGCCAGATACCGCGCATGATCCCCGATGTGAAACCGTGTGCCAACTCATGAGCTACTACGCGCTTACCGGACTCTTGAACTTCCTTGGCAGCCTGACGGTGGGCACCTACTGTCTCACCCGCCGCCAACCGGCCGCGGCTCGTGTGTTCGGCTGCTGGTGCCTGTCGGTCGCAGGGTGGAGCTACGGGTACTACAGATGGCAACTGTGCCAGGCTGAAGATCAGGCGCTGTTCTGGACCAAAGCGCTCATGGCGTTCGCCATCGTGATCCCAGTCCTGATCCTGCATTTTACGGTTCGTTTTCTCGACCTATTCGGCGCGAAACGACGACTGATCCTCGCGTACTATCTGGTGTCAGGCCTCTACCTGTGGGGCGACCTCTGGACGCCCCACTTTATCTCTCGTGTCACGCCAGAGCTCTCATTTCGATTCTGGCCCAAGCCGGGCTGGCTGTTTCATCCCTATCTCGCGATGTTTCTCTCATCTGTCGCCTACAGCCACTATCTGCTGTGGCAGGCCATGCGCCGCGTCTCTGGATTTTCCCACCGGCAGATCCAATATGTCTTTTCAGGCGTCTTGATCGCGTTCGCCGGCGGGAGCACCAACTTCTTCCTGTGGTATGGAATCCCGATCCCTCCGCTCGGTAATGGGCTGGTGCTCGTCTACATCGTCATGGTCACCTATGCCATTCTTCGGCATCAGCTGTTCGATATCGAGGTCATTATCCGTCGCACCGTGGTCTTTACGAGTTTGCTCGCGGTGTTCGCCGCCGTCATTGGAATCTTCTGTTTCTGGCTGCCCAGCCGCCTTCTACAGCTATTCGGGGTCCGAGTTCCATGGGTGTGGTTGAACCTGCTCTCTGTCGTGATTGTCGTCGGTTCGTTCGACTGGCTCCGGACGCGGCTGCTCAGCGCGACGGATCGGTACCTGTTCCAAACACATTATGACGTGAGGATATTACTCAAGCGGTTCACAGAAGAGGTGCTGGGAATCGTCGACCTGCAACAGTTGGTCGCCATGACCGTCGCCACGTTGACGCAGACGATGAAACTCACCGGATGCGATCTCTGGCTGCGGGATGACAAGCACCAAGCGTACCGTCTCGCCGTCTCGTACGATCGTCAGGGGTCGGCCCAGCAGATCCCGATGGATGCTGCCCTCTCGGCTTACTTGCGGGAATCGCCTGGAGCCGGTCAGGCTGCAGACCGGATGAAACAGCTTCCGATAGCCTTGCGCGGCCCCCTACAGGCCATACGGGACAAGCTGTGTCTGCCCCTGGTGCTGCACGACGAGCTCATCGGGTTCTTGGCGCTCGGCCACAAGAAATCAGACGCGGCGTTCACACCGGATGATATGGCCGTCCTATTGCCATTAATCCGCACATTGGCGATTGCGATCACCAACGCGCGCTTGTCCACCACGCTAGCGAAAACAGAAGTGGACGCAACGTTTGACGCGTTGACCGGGCTGTTCATGCGTCGAGCGTTTCTCGAGCGTGCGGCCCTGGTCATCGCGCACGCCATTCAGCAGCAGTTGCCGTGGTGTGTGTTGATGCTGGATCTGGATCACTTCAAGCAAACCAACGACGCGCACGGGCATTTAGTCGGGGATGCGGTGCTCCAAGAGATTGCCACGCGGTTATCAGGCCTGCTGCGCCAACACGATCTGCTGGGCCGGTTCGGCGGAGAAGAACTGATCCTGTTGCTGCCTGAGACCACCCGTGCCCAGGCCGCCGTGATCGCCGAGCGGCTGCGCGCTGTCGTAGGGGCTCGCCCGATCCAGACCGACGCCGTCACCGTGACGCAGACCATCAGCGTCGGGTTGGCGAGTTGTCCCGAAGACGGCGCCACGTTCGAGGGGCTGCTTGCGCGGGCGGACAAAGCGCTCTACGTCGCCAAGCAGGCTGGGCGCAATCGGGTAGGGCTGGTGCCATGCTGATGCCCACGTTGACCGCCCTGCTCCTCACCACGGTCATGCTGGGCGTCTTGGCCGGATTTGTCTGGTTCAAGGGACGTCATCGCGCCGTGCGGTGGCCATTTGTCTTGTACTGCGCGTCGATTGCGTGGTCGACGCTGTTTCAAGCCTTCGCGCTGACCGCCACGCACGCGCCGGCTGCGCTCACCTGGTGGCGCCTGAACCATGTGGGCGTGATTATGCTCCCAGTCTTCTTGCTGCATGTCGTGGTCAACCTGTCGCCGTTCGATCATGGATTTCCCTCGCGCCGCACCCTGTATGGCGCGTATGGCGCAGGGATCGCCCTGCTCCTGTTGGATGCCACGCCAGCGTTGATTCCAGGCGTGGTGCCCATGACGCCGTTGTCCGACGGACATGGTGTGCGCGCTGATCTTCCGTACCAACTGTTCCTCGTCATTTGGATGGGGTTGATGTGCTACA
>JAHFGT010000024.1 GCA_023247275.1 Candidatus Omnitrophota bacterium | reverse complement strand
TCCACATCGCCATTGAGGACATAGGTAATCGTCTCGATCCCACGATGCGGATGCCACGGAAATCCCCGCGTGTAGTCATCACGATTATCAGAGTGGAAGCAGTCGAGCAGCAGAAACGGATCCAATTGCGGAATCTCATGGAACCCGAACACACGCCTGAGGCGAACACCAGCCCCTTCGATGGTTGGAATGCTCTTCCACACCTTCTTGATTGTCCGAACAGCGTTGGATTTGTTTGCCGCCATCTCGGTCTTCATAGGATCTCCTCAACTCTGTTATGATCACGACTAATTTTAAATCGTTTGTAAATAGCTATTGACACTAATCGCCCCCATACCGTAGAATTACCTACTTTACAACGCCGTCTGACAACCCTGAGGAGAACGACCCATGCAAAACGGCGCCCGGCCGCAACCACTCCCACATCGCCACGGATGGAGTGTGCTCATCGCCACGTTCTTTTATCTGTCCCCTGTCGCCTGGGCAGCAGACACGACCCCTCCAACCATTACCCTGACCAGTCCGAGTGCGCGCAGACTCATCACCAGCGCGACCCTGTTGACGGTGTTCGGCACCACACATGACCGCGGGGGTGTGGCCACGGTGCGGTGGACCAATGATCACGGGAATACCGGAATCGCCACCGGGACCACGAACTGGGTCATTGAGGGAATCACCCTCCAAGCCGGCACGAACATCTTAACCATCACCGCGCAGGATGCTGCAGGCAATACCGGTCGCACAACACTCACGGTCACCTATGTCCCGCCGACCGATGCCGTGACGGCAACATCCGCCAGCTCAGCCGAACGGATCGTCAGCAACCCTCGTCAACAGACCAACGACATCACCGTCTACATCGATGGATCGGTCATCTATGGCGCTGATTCGACCCGGGCTCGAGCGCTACGAACGTTCGAAGGCGGCAAGCTGAAGACCAGCGAAGGCAACCTACTCCCGTTGAACCTGGACCGCTTGCCGAACGCGAATGACGCGCATATTGTCCCGGATGAGCAGCTGTTTTTGGCCGGCGATGTGCGGGCCAATGAGAATGTTGAGCTTACTGCCATCCACACCTTGTTCGTTCGTGAGCACAACTTGATCGCCGACACCATTGCACATCACTATCCTTGGCTCGCCGATGAGTTGACCTACCAGTGGGCCCGGCAGATCGTGACCGCTGAGCTGCAAGTCATCACCTATCAGGAGTTTCTCCCCGCTTTGTTAGGGCCGAACGCCATGAGACCCTATCGGGGCTATCGTCCGTACGTCAATCCCGGGATCGCCAACGAGTTTTCCACGGCCGGATTCCGCGTTGGCCATACCCTCATCAATGACGATGTCGAATTTCTCGACAATGACGGTAACCCGGTCCGAGATGAGATCCCGTTACGTGACGCGTTTTTTAACCCGGCCACGATTCACGAAGTGGGCCCTGACCCGATCCTCAAATATCTCGCCACCGACAATGCGCAGGAAGTCGATCTCAAACTCGTCAACGGCCTGCGGAATTTCTTGTTCGGACCTCCGGGGGCTGGCGGCTTTGATTTGGCGTCACGCAACATTCAGCGAGGCCGTGACCATGGGCTGTCAGACTATAACACCACTCGCAAGGCGTATGGCCTGACGCCCGTGACCCGGTTTGATCAGATCACCAGCAATGTGGAGCTCCAGAAGCAACTCGAGTCGCTCTATGGGGATGTGAACCACATCGATTTGTGGGTCGGCGGCCTAGCAGAAGCCCATGTCCCAGGAGCCAGTGTTGGGCCAACCGTTCGGCGGATCATCGCTGACCAGTTCAAGCGTATTCGCGATGGGGACAGCTACTGGTACGAAGGCGCCTTCTCGCGCCGGGTGCTCATCGCACTTGAATCCACGCGACTCTCGGACATTATTCGGCGCAACACTACCATCACCAACCTTCAGGAAAACGTCTTCTTCTTCCAACCCACACCAGCGGACAGCCCCCAGGCGCCGATCTCACCGCGTCCACAGGCTGCCACACCAGATCTCTCCCGATTGCTCGACAGCCCTTTGTGGGCCCTGTTTCGCGTGAGAGGTTATGACGGTCGCCGGAACAACCCGTTTCATCCGACCTGGGGTCAAACCGGGATCCATCTCTTGCGCAAAGCGCCGGCCGCCTATGCGGACGGGCTCTCAGACCCGGCTGGTGCAGACCGACCCAGCGCCCGACTCATTAGCAATATGGTTTGCGCCCAGACCGACGAAGAATCTGGTGAAGACGCCCCGCGAAATGACCGGTTGATGTCTGACTGGATCTACGGCTGGGGCCAATTTATCGACCATGACCTAGATCTGACCGGCAGCGGGTCAACGCCATTTCATATCGCGGTCCCCACCGGGGATCCATTTTTCGATCCAACCGGCACCGGCACGCAAGTCATCAAACTGTTTCGCTCGGCGTTTGATCCGTCCACCGGCACGGCTGGCTTGCCAAGCATCAGTGCAGTCGCAGCACCATCAATGGACATGTCTGGCGTTCACAAGGACGCAGACCAGTTTCTCTTTGAGTAGAAGTCATTCACTTCCTGGTTTCGTGGCGAAATCGCGGCCGGTGAGCCGAACTGAGCAGCCACGAGGCACCGCGTATCGACTGTCGATACGCCAGCCGCGTGGCGCGACGCTCGCAGGCCACAGCAGGCCACAGCAGGCCACGATTGCAGCAGACAGCAGGGGGTGAACTGATTTCTAAGCCTCTCCCGAATTCAGCACGGGGCGGCCTCGCTCTCACGGCAACGGCGACGACCCCACCCACTAAGTCCAACGAGGCTTGAGCCGAACCCGAACAAGACCCACGTCGACGGCTCAGGAATAACCTCCACTCCGGACTCAGCCGAAAACCGAAAACCCGTGTCTGGTTGGACAACATCATACCGCACAAACCCCACCTGACCGATCGACGTGGCCACCGGACTGGTCAATAACATGCTAATCGGCTCGCTATGTCCAAATGAGAATGTGAACTCCTGGCCTGGCGTGGGCGTAAAATTGGCGAGCGACCATCCGACCGGGAGATGTTGGTCGGTGATATCCACGAAGAACTCGGCCGTGTTCCCATACGCATCAGCAACCGCAAACGGAAACGGATACGGAAACGCCAACAAGGCATTCAAATTTGGCCCAGGCGGCAATTGAAGAAATGAAAACGATCCTACATCCCCGGTTACGAACTTGCCGTGGTTGTCGTAGAGATCCGTGTACTTGAACTTCCAATCCTTGCCTTCAGCGCCCACGAACGTAAACTTCACCGTCGTTTTCTGGAACCCGCCGATGTTGATCTTCTTTGTCTGCTTCGTCGCCGCATCTTTCGGCTTGTTGTTCGCATCAAGGTCCTTGTCGTTATACGGCTGGGCGGTCAGCGTGTAATCCACGACGACGTTACCGGTATTTTTCAGCACCACGGTATACGTGTACGTGCTCGTTTTTGGATCAAACGCCTCGCTCACCTTCTCAATCGTAATCGGACCAGCGAAAACTCGAGCTGGACCAGCGACCATCCCCAGCAGGATACCAACCAGTCCGATCAGGACCGGCACCGCGCCTCGTTGGTGAATCATCGTACGCCGACCTCCCTTCTTCTCCTCGAATTACCACAGCGGGTACACATTCTTGCGGTGAGTGGTTGACGGCTGTTGCGGCTTGTGTGGGCTGATCTCGCGGGGGTTCGCCTCATCACGCGTTCGGATCTGTCGTCGGCGGATCATCCGCCAGCCCAGCTCGGCCCACCAGCGAGGGAGCTTCATTGGCCGAGCTGCCGCGCCAGGCATTCGGCCGCCTGCTGATAGCCGTGGTCTGTCAGATGGGCCTGGTCGACAAACGACCACCCGGACAACGAGGCCTGGTTTAGATCGATCCAGGCGACGCGTTCTTGTCGCGCATAGGCTTCGAGCCTCTCGACGTAGCCGGACCAGAGCGACCGCAGCTCCTCCTCAAGCCGTTGCCAGGCATACCCCTGCACCGCGCTGGTCAGCGCAAACAATCGCTGCTCTTCCTGACAGGGCTGCCGAGCCATGACCGGCGCGAACGGCTGCATGGCAAAGATCACCTTCGCCTCTGGGCGCATGGCATGCACGAGGATCCGCAAATCCCGCGCGTGCCGCATGACGGCGCGCCCGGCAGCCTGCGTTGGACTCGTCGCTTCTTGAGCCTCGCACCTGGCGTCGTTGATTCGGCTGAACGGTGTGGCCAACTCGCGTGTAGTTTCGTCGCGGATCGCCTGAGGAGTTGCGTCACCAAGGTGCGGGCCAGCAGACGATCCGCAGAACCTGTGACGGCGCTGGCCAGCTCCTGAATCGGCACCCGGCGCAACGGCTGCAACTGCTCCTCATCAAACAGCGGGCCAGACAACTCGTTCTCCCCAATACTCTGCAGCACCATGACCAGATTGTTCATGCCACTGCAGACAATGACCACATCGGCATGGGCGAGAAACGGGATCGCGCTGATGAGTTCTTGCGTGGAGTTCTCTGCTCTGACGCCCAGGTTCAGAAACGCCGTCCCTGTCAAGGCGCTCAGGCGCGAGGCCATCGTATACCGGTCATGGGTCGCTCCAACACCGAAGGTCAGTGAGCCGCCCAGGATCAGTCCGCGCCGAGACTGAGACCACCAAGCGTCACTCTCGATAAGGCCGTCAGCGCCATGGGAGATTCGAAACCCATACCGGTCTGTGTTGAGCACCGGCGTGCGCACCTGCGCCGGCGACATCGTGGTGAGGTACGGAGCCAGCACCGGCAGCGCGGTATCATACACCCGCATGTGCGGAATCAGCGCATACCGTTCGTCCAGCGACCGCGACGACGCCGGCGTAGCGACCAGGCCACGTGGGACAGCGAACGGTCGCCCGTTGGACACGTGAGGAATGCTGGTTGTTGTCATGCGGTTGGATCGCGGTGGAGATCGCGCTAGGCCGTAGCCTTCGACGGTTGGGCGAATGCTGTGCGCGCCCGCTCGGCCAGTTGCTCTGGACTCACATCTTCTTGATGCGTCGCCAGCGACCAGCGGTGGCCGAAGGGATCGCTGACCTGCCCGTGCCGGTCTCCCCAAAACATGTTGGCCACCGGCATGACCACCGTCGCCCCGGCATTGATGGCCTGCTGAAAGATGCTGTCCACGTTCTCCACGTACAGGAAGAGGGTCACCGTGGTGCCCTTCAGCGAGGAGGGTGAGACGCAACCGGCTTGGGGATTTTCGTCCGACAACATCACGACGGAATCGCCAATTCTCAGCTCCGCATGCCCCACCTTCCCGTCAGGGCTGTTCATGCGAAATATCTCTTTGGCTCCGAACGCCTGTTGATAAAATTCGATGGCCCGCGCCGCATCTCGCACGGCCAGGTACGGCGTCACCGAGTGGTACCCTTCTGGCATGGGCTTGACCTTCTGCGTCATCGCAGCTCTCCTTTGTTGATGTCACGCGGACCGCACGTCTCCCACATCGATACTCCAACCGAATTCCAGCAGGCAACCCATGGTAGGGTTACGTTTGTTGATGGCGCTTCATTGTAGCACAGCCATCCAGACGCGCCCTGCTGCTCAGCCTGAGCTGTCGGACGGCTATGTGACGACGTGCGGATACAACCGTCCGGCAATCATCACCAACCCGATCGTGACGCCAAGCAGCACCGTAAAATCGGTTCCAAGTCCGCAGACACTGGTGCCTCCACGAAGCATGAGCGCGCGGAGCGCATCCACTTCATAAGTCAGCGGGTTCACACAGGCCACGATCTGCAGCCAGCGCGGCATGAGCGCGATGGGGTACAGCGCGCTGCTGGCAAAAAATAACGGCATGGTCAGTATCTGGCCGATCCCCATAAACCGTTCACGGGTTTTGACCACGCACGCGATGATCAATGACAGTGTCGAGAAACAGGCGGCCCCCAGCATCACGCTGACCAGGAGTGCGATGATGGCTCCGAGCTGACCGTTCACCCGCACGCCCAAGGCCATCGCGAGCCCATAGATGATGATCGCAGCGCTGACCCCGCGAATGCCAGCCGAGATCGCTTTGCCAAGCACCAGCGCGGTTCGGGGCGTCGGGCTCACCAGCAGTTTCTGCACAATCCCGAGGTCCCGTTCCCAAATAATCGCGATCCCATAGAAAATGGCGATGAACAACACGCTTTGGGCCAAGATCCCTGGCGCCATGTAGTCGAGATACGGGAGAGGTCCCGTGGGGATGGCCCGCACGCGCGTGAACACTTCGCCGAAAATCAGCAGCCAGAGTGCCGGCTGTACGGCGCGCAACAACAGCTCTGTCGGATCATGGGACAGTTTGCGGATTTCCAGCTCTGCCATGACCGCGGTCTTGACGACAAACTGACGCAGCGTGCCCACCGGCCTACCCCAACCGCTTTGCGGTGCGTCGGGCGCGGGAGACGTCATGATAGCTCCCGCCTTCCATCCCATCGGTGTAGTGGATAAACACATCGTCCAACGTCGCGTCCTGGCGCTGTAGCGACGCCTTCAGGCGGGCCGGGGTCCCGCGAGCGACCAACCGCCCTCGGTGCATGATCGCGATGGTCGTGCATAACCGTTCGGCTTCTTCCATCAGGTGTGTCGTCAAAAAAATGGTCATCTCGTGCGTACGCCGTAGTCGGGTCACGTACTCCCACACGGTCCGACGCGCGGAGGGATCCAGCCCCACTGTAGGCTCATCCAGGAACAGCACCTGCGGACGGTGCAACATGGATTGCGCGATCTCCAAGCGGCGGATCATCCCACCGGAGTAGGTCCGCACGAGCTTTCCGGCAGCCTCTCCAAGTCCCATCAGCGTGACGGCATGCGCAATCCGGGGCGATCGGTCGTTGCGCGGCACATCATACAACTTGGTGAACATCAGCAGGTTTTCGTACCCGGTGAGCGATCCATCGGCAGACAACAGCTGCGGCACATAGCCGATGGCCCGCCGGACCTCTCCAGCCTGGCGGACGACATCATAGCCGGCCACGCGCGCCTGTCCAGCGGTCGGCCGCAGCAGCGTCGTCAGAATTTTGATGGTGGTTGTCTTCCCGGCCCCATTCGGGCCCAACAACCCAAACACGTCCCCTGCATCAATCGACAGATTGAGCGCGTCGACCGCCACCGTCGAACCAAAAGACCGCTTCAGCGACTCGATTTCCACGATGGCCATCCGTTGATCTGACTCACCGTTCATGCCGCCTCAGCAGTTCCCGCTCCTCCTCAAAACGTTCAATCCCGATGCGCCATAGCTGCCCAAAGAACGGACCAAAGAGAAACCCCAGCGAGGCGACCCCAATGCCAACACTCACAAACGCCATGAGCGAGGCGAACAGCTTGCCGGCTCTGGTGGCTGGCGTAGCCGCCGGACCTTGGGCGGTGGCGATCATGCTCATGAAGTAAAAGGCGTCGAGATACGACATGCCTTCGAACTGATGCATGCCGATCGTCCCAATCACCAGAACACCAGCGATCAACAGCAACGACGATCCGCCGCGCCGCCAGGGTGACCGATAGTGGTGATGGCGTCGGCGGATGGTATGAACATGCTGGCGTTCAGAATGTCTCATGTGGACCACAGCTTCACAGCCGTGGCTTCCTGTGGTCACGATACGCGCGCACGCTCGGATCGAGCGTGCCTCAGCCTGGGCTCAAGAAAAATAGCCAACAGGCCCCAGGGCATGGGCGACGTAGGCCGCAACGGTAGCTATTTTCATCCGGGTGGGGACGTGACCAGGCGACGGAGATGAGTCAACCGGATGGGAGGCCCTGGGCTTTAGCCATCACTGTGGTAGAAGACCCAACGATTCCGCTTCATCAAGACCGCTACGCCATAGCAGGCCAACACACCCCCCAGGACAGCGAACATGCCTGGAGCCCGGGCAACGGCTGCATCCCATCCATCGAGAAAGTAGCTTCTCCACAGCGGCAGCGCCAGCAGACCGAGCGCCAAGCCAGCCAATGTGCTGAGCTCTTTACGAACCGCGCGGCGCCAATCAAACCGAATCGCCGACAGCGTGCGGCGCAGCCCGCGCAGGCTGGGAATGAATCGGGGCACGCGACGACAATAGCTGGCATACGTCGGGCCGAAAGCGGTCGTCAGATAGGCCTCTTCAGCCAAGACAATGGACCAGTACACAAAGAGAAAGAACGGGATAAACGTCGCGTACGCCACCGGAGAGCCGGTCGCCAGCGTGACCCCGATCGCGATCAGACCATTGCCGACGTACATCGGATTCCGCGTGTGCGCGTACACGCCGCCCTGCACGAGGCGGCTGGCGTAGACCCGTCGGTTTTTTCCGCCTCGCTCGATATACTCGTACCCGATCGTCAGCAGCCGGACACCCTCGCCCAGGAGCGCCACAACCACCCCAGCGTAGATGACGGCGCGATCCCACAGTCGATCGCCGAAGAGCAGGCTGGGTCGCACCGAGAGAATCCCGAGGCCGAACACGATGGGAAACAAGCCATTGCGATGCCGAAAAAAGAAGTGCCCGCAGGCCGTACACCACGCGGCCAGCCCTTGGGTCGATCCGGCAGCAGACGAGACGGACGCGTCGCTCTGAACACGACGACTCATCGTACCGCGATAAATCCGCAGAAGTTGTACCATTTGAAGAACAGCTCGCACCAGGAGAACCCGCTGCTCAGCAGCAGTTCGATGTTCTCCTCCACACGGTAGGGCACCAGCACATTTTCCAACGCCTCGCGTTTCTGGCTAATCTCCAGATGGCTGTAGCCGTTCCGCTGCTTGAAGGCATAGTAGTACTTGATGAAAAATCGGTTCAGGGTCGAGTCTTTGCTCAGTACTTTCTCGATGAGAATCAAGCACCCATCCTTGCGCATGCCGTCTGCGATACTGCGCATGAGCTGATGTCGATACAGCGGGCGCACAAACTGGAGCGTCAGGTTCATGATCACCATGGACGCGTTCGTGACCTCGACGCCTTGGTTGAGATCGGCGCAGACCAAGTCATAGGGATGGGTTAGGCGGTGCAACTTTTCCCGAGCCCGCCCCAGCATGTCATTGGAGTCATCGACGCCGATAAACCGGACCCCAGGCGCGACGATGGAATCCAGCGCCAAGAAGGTATTGCAGGTGGCGCAGCCCAGATCATACAGATTCGTCCCCTCGACCGCGAAGTCGGCGGCAATCTCTGCGGTCATCCGCTGGATCTCGGCGTAGAACGGGACCGACCGCGTCAGCATATCATCAAACACCTGCGCGGTCTCCTTGCCAAACGCAAAATCCCGCACAACAGGTTCTTTTTTCGCAAACAGCCGATCCGACTCGTCACTCATCGTGTCCCCCGTCAGCCGATCACAGCCGCGTCGCCAGCACGGACCCGATCCACAACGCGGCCAATCCCAGCACGATACTGTCCGTCAAATGTGCGCTCACTCAGAGGACTTCCCCCTGCTGCGTGAGGCGCCAACGATCGTACATGAGGGTCGAGAACGTGGTAAAAGCTCCGAGCACCCCACGATCCAGAAGAGCGGCGATTCAGGACTGAGGTACATGTGCTGGTCGCAAGACATCAACCATTTTTGCATCAGGATCTCTCGGATGGCCATGACACGACAACAACAAACTGCCCTGGCGGCTGTTCCTCTCTTGTAGGAGTTATCAGCTCACCAGGGCGGTTAATGGCGAACTCCATCGCCGGCAGGGCCGAGCGTCGTTAACTCGGCTGGGCGCTGGGTCGGCGGCGGAATCGATGAATCAGCTCGAACGTCCCGTCACTGATGATCAGCGCCAGCAGCAACGCCGCCAACAAACTATGCTTCAGCCAATGCTTCGCGCCAAACAGCTCGCGCTCCTGCCATAACTCTTCACGGAAGTACAGGGCCAGCAACGCGACTCCGAGCCAGGCCACCGTCTTCAGTTCCTTGCTGGCCACAATTCCCTGCCAGCCCCACTGTCCGCGCCGATGCTCGTACGGACGCCATCGCGGCCGCCAGGCCGGGACGGCACGTTGATAGGTAGCGTAGGCGTCCCCACACTCCTTCAGCAGCGTGACATGTTCGCGCGCGGCCTTCACTCGGTAGAAGACGGCAAAGCAGACCAATGCGGTGAGAGCCAGGAGGATATTTTGGACCGCAATGCAGAATCCCAACCCAATGATAAAGGTGCCAACATACAGCGGGTTCCGGACATAGGCGTAGGGTCCGGCCGTGATCAACTGGCCAATCTTGGGCCGATCAGGATGCTGCGTCACGTTGACTTTGACATGACCCACGTAGCCGTTGGCCCAGAGGCGCAGCGCCTCACCCAGCACCACAACGAGCAGCCCGAACCGCATGGATGGCTCAGACGTGTTGGCGGTGGCAAACAACCACACGGCAATCGGATACACCCAGACGAATCGAGCTTTTCGCAACCGTTTCATGCGTTTTATGATAGCAGATTCGGTCGAATCGCGCAGCACAAACCTCGTCGCCGAGGATGGCCCTGGCCGTGCTAAGCCTTCACCACTTACTGGGGGCCTGTGTGTCAATGACCGCGCCAACCCGGCCGGCTTGCTGTCGAACAAGGGTGAGAAACCGTTCATCACGCAGCACGGTCTGCGCCAGTACTCGGTGGCCGGCCGGGGTCATATGCCCGTCCTGGTCATAGTACAGCTTCTCCCGGGCAGCCGCACGTTGGAAAGCGGACAGCGCCGTAATAAACGGCACGTTTTCTTCCTTCGCAAATCGTTCTAAGAACGCATTGGCGCGCTGCCCATCATAGATCTTGCCGGGTTCAAACCCAAAAAATTTTCGCCCGGCGGCCCATTGGTCTGGCCCAACGACCATGCCATACGGGTAACTGCCGAAGACCAGTGGAATCCCACGGGTGGTCAACACATCCCGAATCATCCGGATGTACCGGGCGCTGACAGGCCAATACCGGTCTAAGACCTCGTCGCTGGTCGTGTCCCGCACCAACAAGAAACGGTCAAAGGCTGGCAGGTCGCGATCGGCTTGGCTGCGCTTGACTCGAGCCACGGCAACTTTTGCCCGCTCACCGCGCAGCTTGACCTGCACGTACCCGTCAAGGCCCAGCACGCGCAGATAATTGAATAGGCGAATCACTTTGATGTCCGTGTAGCGGATCAACGCGCTATGATTGCGCCCCCATTCCCACCAATCAAATCGGCCATTGCGATACCGAGGATCACACCGGACGATCTGTCCCTGGGGATCGTAGATGAGGTTTTTCTGGAACCAGGAATCCTCTTGCAGATCCCCGTAGTCGTACCACAGCATCACCAGATCCGGCTGGAAGTCGAGGAATTGGTCCCGCAACGAGATATAGTGCAAGGTCGGAGAATAGCCAGACACCCCTGCATTCACCACTTCTGCCGCATAGCCCTGCGCCCGCAGGCCATGTTCAATTAGCGCGCTGAACGTCTGTTGATCCTGCACCGGAAATCCAAAGGTAAACGAGTCGCCCAACATGAGGATACGCAGCGTATGGGTCGGCTTGGGCACGACGGGATCAGGTCCACGCAATCCATACCCGTTGGTTCGCACGTTGACATCGAACTCTCCGGAGTAGAAATGGTAGGTCTGGTTGGGATTGAGTCGGTGATGAAAGTGCGGATGTTCGATCCCGGCCTTGATGGTGAGCTGTTTCAGCCACAAGACGCGCAGCCCGAGTTCGAGCGACAGGAGGGTCACAACCAGCGAGAGGATCACCCGGCCTGCTGCCTGCCGGATCCATCTTCCTCGGGGGGGAGCTTGACTTGAGAGCCGTTCGGCCATGGAAGTTTTGATTGTAGCACAACGTATGAATTCATCGTCATCAAAACGTCATCGCCATGTTCTCTACAGGGAACCACCCCTGCCTCTTAACATTTGGGGTGGTGCCATTGACCCCGAGCAAGCCCCGTCAAGCGGCGGGGCGCGTCGAGGGGTGACCCGTCGATCCTTCGACGCGGCCACTGGCCTTGCTCAGGATCGTGGTGAGCGAGTCCAACGAGTCGAACCACGACTGCGCTCATCCTTCGACCAGCTCAGGATGAGCGTCCTGAGCAGAGTCGAAGGACGCTTAGGGTCAAGGCGCCCACTGGTCAGATTCAATTGGGGGCGCATGTAGAGGCGCTAACCTGAAGTGAACAGAGGTCCCCCAATGCCGAACAAAAAGCCTGTCGCCGGTGTGAGCCGCAAAGAGCAGCGAATATACGAGCCTATCAAGCAGAGCGCGGAGAACTCTGGACGGTATGGTGGACGAGCAAAACAGGTCGCTGCCCGAACCGTCCGGCAGTACCATAAAAAGGCACAACACCCCAAGGGTCGCTAGCGGTGCCGCGCCGTTGTTCGGAGCGTATGGCAGGAGGGTTCTTGCGACCGGACGATATTTTCATCGAAGAATCATTTCGCTGTCATCTGTGCAGCGTCTGGTGAGCAATGGACCGCCAGAGGGACGCGTAGGCGCGATGGCGATACACCGACGGGCCAGCGAACGGCCCACCGAGTCGATTCTGCAAATGTGTCCCGCGGGAGGTCGAGGCGGTCGGCAGCACCACGAGTCAGCCCGAACGATTACTCTAGCTCGCGCGGCAGCACGCGCAACAACTCTTCTGGGCAGGTGGTTCCATCCGTCAGCTTTTGGAGGCTGGCCTGCCACAGGGTGGGGCTGCGTTGGAGTTGGAAGGCTTGCCGAACATCCGAGTCCGTGGCGTGCCGCGCCAACAGCGCGCGGATTTGGTGGTCGACGCTCAACAACTCGAAGACGCCGGTTCGACCATGATAGCCGGTCTGACGGCAGTATCGACAGCCTAGCGCCTGCCAGACAGGGAGCTGTCCACTGTCCGGGACGCCGACAATGCCTTTCTCTCCGAGGACCGCGGCCGATTCCCGAACCGGTTGACGGCACTGCCGGCACAGGACACGGATGAGTCGCTGGGACAGCACACCGGCCACGGTCGACGCCAGGAGAAACGGCTCAATCCCTAAATCCAGCAGCCGAGTGAATCCGCTCGCCGCGTCATTGGTATGCAAGGTCGAGAGCACCAAATGCCCGGTCAGCGCCGCGCGGACGGCCAAGCTGGCTGTTTCTTGATCCCGGATCTCTCCCACCATGATGATGTCCGGGTCATGCCGGAGCATGGAACGCAACCCGGCCGCGAATGTGAGTCCGATCTTGGGTTGGATCTGCACTTGGGTTAAGCGCGGCAATTCATGTTCGATCGGGTCTTCGATCGTGACGATATTAGCTTGGCCGGTGTTGAGCCGTGACAGAAACGCGTACAGGGTCGTGGTTTTTCCGCTGCCGGTCGGGCCGGTGACCAGGAGTAATCCTGTGGGCCTATCCAGGATCGTTCCGACCCGTCGCAGCTGCTCATCGGTCATCCCGAGCTGATCCAACCGGAATACCTGCGACGGTTCCAAGAGGCGGATGACCAAGCTCTCCCCGTGCGGGGTCGGCAGCACGGACACCCGTAAATCCAGCCGAACGTCACCGTCACTGAAGACGATTCGCCCGTCCTGCGGCAAGCGATGCTCGGCAATGTTGAGCCTTGCCATCACCTTGAATCGGGACACGATGTTCTCGTACAGGTCGCTCAACTGTGCCGCGACCGGCACGTCATACAGCATCCCATCGATCCGCTCGCGGATCCATGCGCCTTCTGTTCCCCGGCCCACATGCAGATCTGACGCCCGGCTATGATAGGCATGCCGGATCAGATCATTGATGAGCTTGACGATGCCAGCCTCTTCAGTCGGAGGAGCGGCCTGCGATGCGGTCACAGCCGCTATCGCAGCCCCTGTTCGACCTGAGACATCCGCACCGACTCCATACCATCGCCGAATCGCTTCCTCGATATCCGTTCCCACCGCAGCCAGCGGCTTGACCTGACAGCCCAGTACGGTCCTGAGCTCATCCAACGCCTGGATGTCCAGTGGATTGTCCATTGCCGCGACCAAGGCGTCCTCTTCAACGCGCAGCGGCACGAGTCGGTAATGATGCGCCACATCGGCTGGGACACGGCTGAGCGCTTCTGCCGTGGGCTCGGTCTCCCGCACATTGACCGTTTCGATTCCCATCGCCGCATACCAACATGCGCCAAAATCGAACGGCTTGGTCAGGTAGTCGTTGGCGCCAAGTGATTTCGCCTGCTGGACGGTCTGTTCATCCGCCAGGCCGCTGATGACGACCACACGAATGCCGGGATCCGCTGCCTTCATTCGCGAGAGCAACTCAAGACCCGAAGCATCTGGCAGCTTAAGATCCAATAGGACCACGGCTGCGGGCAGTCCGCTCAATTGCCGGAGCGCATCATCAGCCGTCATCGCCGTCGCAACGCGACAACCCCTTGATTCAAAAAACCGTTTGAGGGCGGCACATAGGGCGGCTTCGTCGTCGACGACCAGCAAGTCGGTTGGCATGGAGCTCCTCGAAGTTTGCAGACCTGTCAAAGTATATCTGATCGCCGACTCATCTCGCAAAGAAACTTGACAACCATATTAATTCTATACTATGATAATATTTATCAAACGATTGTTAAGTAGTACTTGACTGTGAATTCCTAATCGGGTATAGTTTCGACGTATCGCCGTCAAGAGTGTCGTTGGCTCTTGACCGAAGGCCTGCGCCGAGGACACGTGAACCGTCAGTCGGCGGGGGGTAATACCGATAGGCTGGTCCCTGCACCAAGTGAGCCTGAATCGCCCACATCGTGGCGATTAGTAGCGCTCAGTAGCGTGAGATGGGCTGCCGAGAGTTCTCGGTAGCTCTTTTTTTATCTTCGTGTCGCTTGAGTGGGAGGATTCGGAATGGGCGACATCAGCTCGACACGAGGTTTCAAACTCTCGCTTGTCACCGGGCTCTTGTGCTGGTGCCAAGCGGTATCCGCTTCGGCCGACCAGATTGTCCTGACGATGACCCAGCCAACTGACGTGCAGTTTCCGGTGGCATCCGGAATCCCATTTCCCCGCGGCGCTCTTCGCTCATTGCAGACGCTCCGACTTGAAAATGCGCAGGGTCAAGAAACTCCTGCGCAATTTGAGCCGTTGGCCACATGGCCGGATGGCAGCTATAAGGCGGTGCTCGTCATTGTAATGACCCAGCCATCGCCGACTAAGCCGGCGACCTATCTGCTCCAGTATGGCGCTGGCGTTGATCACGCGGCCTACCAAACTCCGTTGCGCATTGATCGAACCAGCTCGGCTATCACTGTTTCCACCGGCCGGATTCGTTTTCAGCTCAATGAGCAGCGATTCGCGCTATTTGATCAGGTCTGGGCAGACCGCAACGCGGATGGAATCTACGACCCGACCGAGGCGCTCCTGAGTCGTCCTGCTGATCTGTTTCTCCTCAATGCGTTCGATCAGGCCGAGTACGCGGCATCCCGATTTCTGACCCCCACCTATACGATCGAGGAGTCTGGACCGGTTCGGGTCGTCATCCGAGTAGCCGGCAAATTGCAAGCGCCTGACGGCCAGACATTGACCGATTACATCGTGCGACTCTACGCCTACGCGGATCAGGATCTGGTCAGCCTCGATTACACGCTGGTCGACACACGCGACGAGAAAAACGTGCAAGCCAATCGCAAAACGTTGGCGGTGAGCGCCGCCGGGTACGGGATCCGCCTGCCTCTCTACCCTGGCGGGACCTATGCGTTTGGCGGGGAGCGCGGACAGCGAGCCGTCGGCTCAATCTCCGGAACTCATTACCTGTATCAGCATGGCGAGATGAATTTTGTCGACGGCACGCTCAAACCATTTATCTTCGGTTACGACGGAGTGGCCGCCGGAGAAAAAGCGCCTGGCTGGATGGATGTGGCGAATGCGCGTGGCGGACTTAGCGTCATGCTGCGCGCTTTTTGGCAACAGTTTCCGAAGGAGCTGTCCGTGGATTCGGATGGGCTATTGACCGTTTCCCTGCACCCGGTCCGAGCATCTGGACCGACCCCTGATCTGAAATACCCCTCACAAGATGGCCTGACCAAGCGCTACCGCCGACCGAATACCTTTTATTTTCCCCGCGAGGGTGGCGCAAAGACGTACCAATTGCTCATGCGGTTCCACGAGGCGACGCCGGATCCATCGACCGCAGAGAGGCTGAACGATCTGTTTCAGCTGCCGCCGCGACTGGTGGCCCCGGCTGCCTGGTACGCTCGCACCGAGGTGTTTGGGCAACTCGTTGAAGCCGGCCCCTGGTCAGCAGGCTATGATCGGTATCTCATTGATGGCATTTACACGCCCAGCATCGAGCAGTTGAAATCCACCGGGGGGTTGGCCATCCCCTACGGATGGAGAGACTATGGCGATCGGATGCGCGGCGGATGGGCTGCGGTCAGCCCGAATGGCGTCAAGATCCCCAGCTTCTACAATGACACGCACGTCGGGGCGCACAACTTCTTCATTCAGTATGTGCGCACACTGGACCCGCGATGGTGGGACCTGGCTGAGATGGCGTCGCGGCACTGGATGGATATCGACGTCTCTCACTGCAATCGTTGGGGATACTGGGCGAAGAGCTTTGGCCCCGGCGAAGGCCATATGATCAAGCACGAGGTGATCGATCATGATGATCGCAACCTGCACCATGGACACGCGCATATCTCCGGGTTGCCGGATTATTACCTGCTGACCGGCGATCGGCGCGCACTGGAAGTCATCCATGAGGTGGGAAATTGGTGGGTCAATGCTGCCCCGGTCTTCTTTAAGACGCCGGTCAGCAACCCGCACTGGGCTGAAGCTGAGCGGGACTATGCCTGGCCGCTGTATGTGATGAATGAAGTCTACCGGGTGACCGGTGACCCGAAATACCTGCAAGCCGGCGCGCAGGTGGTGCGCCATCTCATCGGCTGGTGGCAAACCCCATCAGACCATATTGTCGACGGACGCGTGATTGGCCGGAATGACTGGCGGGTGGGCACCGGCTGGTGGTACATGTATCCGCGTGAAGGCAACTCTCCTTTGCCGCCACGTCACAGTAACGGGACCAATCCCTGGATGGCAGGCGCCCTGCTCTCGTCGGTCATCCGGTTTTTGGAATACGATACCGACTATCGTTTTGTCGACCATGCGGTCCTGAACGAGATGCTGCTGCAGACGATGAACTACGTGGTTAAAAATGGATGGCAGGAAACGCGCACCTACCGACCATACGACTATTTCGCGTATTCGGAGGCCAATCGGCCAACCGATGGGGGAAAAACCCACTTGCTGTTCCCCTTGGCATATCTCTCCACCGTCCACGAAGCCGGCGGATTCTCCCATCCCGACTGGTTTGATACAGCGGCTACATGGCGGACGATCGCGGCGCAGGCCTATGCGAGTTGGCGGGTCGTGCGATACCGAGGCACGACCGCCACAGGCTTCTACGGGTATGAAATGATCCACCCGGCCGACTTCTTTGCTGTGATGAAACAGCTCGAAAAGGTCGACCCGGACAACCGGCCGCCGGTCCTT
Source organism: Candidatus Omnitrophota bacterium (assembly GCA_023247275.1). Lineage (GTDB taxonomy): Bacteria > Omnitrophota > Gorgyraeia > Aquiviventales > Aquiviventaceae > JAHFGT01. The sequence continues at coordinate 8,956 of JAHFGT010000024.1, read as the reverse complement.
GAACCGATCGACAATCAATCCGTCGATGAAGGAGCTGGGTGGACGCTTGTCCTGCGGGCGACAGATCCGGACAAGGATCCACTGACCTTCACGGTGACGAACCTTCCCCTCGGCGCGTTCTTCAATGCCACGACGCATGTCCTGAGTTGGACGCCAAGTTTTGCGCAAGCCGACCGCTATCCGGTCACCGTCAGCGTCAGTGATGCCACACTCACAGATTCAACAACATTTACCATCACCGTTCGCAATAGGAACCGATCGCCCGTCGCTGCTCCAGTCGACGATCAACTCATCTCCCAAGATCAGCCCTGGCGGCTCACGCTGACCGCCCGCGATCCAGACGCAGATCCACTGTCCTATACGGCACTTGATCCGCTGCCGACTGGCGCTTCGCTTCAGGCGACCGCTGGGGTACTCACCTGGACGCCGACCGCTCAGCAGGTTGGCGATCACCGCCTGACGTTCGCGGTGAGTGATGGCCAACTGATGACGCCCATACAATTCCACGTGAGGGTCCTGCGCACCAACCATCCGCCAACGTTGACCCACGTGCTGGACCAAACCATCACAGCCAACTCCCCGGTCATGCTGACCTTGACGGCGGCCGATCTTGACAACGATTCGCTTACACTGGCACTTTCGCCACTCCCCGCCGGCGCCAGTTTTGATACCGCCACGAGCACCTTCAACTGGACCCCGAATTTACATCAGGTCGGCGTGTTCCGGCTGACCGCCAGCGTCAGCGATGGAACGTTGACCGATTCCCAGGAATTCGCGATCACCGTGGTCCGAACCAACCATCCGCCGGTACTCGATGGGCTGATCGATCGATCGGTGAAAGAACAACGGATGCTGTCGTTCACGGTGCATGCCGTCGATCTCGACGGAGACCAGCTCAGTTTCCGGGCGATGAATATACCACCTGGCGCTCAGTTCGTTCCGACCCGCGGCACGTTCGTCTGGCTCCCCACCGCGACACAAGCAGGGGTCTACCCAGGAATCCGATTTGAGGTGAGTGATGGTCAGACTGTCACCCGGCGTGAGATCACCATTACCGTGCGGGAATCGGTCTTAGCGCTCATAGGAACCGTGCGCAGACAGCAAGGAGGGATCGTGCCTGGGCTCATCGTTCGCCTGACCACACCCGGTCGGCATTCCCAGGCGACGATGACGGATTCTCAGGGAATGTTTTGCTTTACCGGGCTGACTCCGAATGTCCCATATACCATGGTGCCCGAGGTCCCAGGCATTTCTAAGAAGAACACCCGGACCTTGGTCCTTCATGACCATGACCAGGTCGGCGTGGAGTTGACGGTGCCAGACAATACTCCACCCGGTCCGCTTCCTAGACCGCTCGACAGCTCAGGAGCCCCTGTCCCCTGATCCGTCGCCCACCCGGGCGCTAAAAGAGCAGGCGGATGACTCCTCCGACGATTCGAAACGGTAGCGCGATGATTTCGCCCACAAAGTGTACGAGTCCACTGATAAGGCCTTGCGGCCGGTCTTCAACTTCATGCGTCTCAACTCGTCGCTCTACGACAGGTGGAGGACTGACTTCTGTCGTGGTCGTGGTGCGGCGTTCTAACGTTCCCTCATCGTGAATCTCAATCATGTGCCGTTCGATCGGCCGACAGATCACGGTCCGCTGCTCAATCATCCCCCCAGGAAGTTGATGCGGGAGTGGCTCACTATACGTCACCACGCCTGACGGATACTCCACCCGCTCCCGCCTGACGACGCTGGTACGCTCTGCACAACCCATCACCGTCAACAGACTCAGGATGGCCACTCCAACCAAGAGCGCTCTCATCAGGATGCCTCCTCCCTGTGAAGGGGCGTTAGTCAATAGGCGCTTATCGACTGACGGAGGAGCCAGTACTAGCTCCTCCAGCCGCTGACCCGCTGAGCGATGCACCCCTGTTCGTATTTGAGGACGAGTGGGAGCCGCTGGGCGAGGTGGTCACAACCGGCGGAAGTACTGACGAACCGGACAACTCTGGCCGGTTCGGCGACCCAGATTCGTCGCGATTGCTACGACTGGTCGTCTCCTCACGACCGGGGGATGTTCCAGCGCTCACGACTTCAATGGACTCCGCAACCTGCTGACCGTTCCTCGTCGTCGGCTGCAACCGAATCGATTGTCCGATCCGTAATTGATCTGTCTGTACCGGTTGCCCATTTTCAGTCACCCGGACCGCGGGCGAGATAAGCGCGATCGTGCGAATCGCCCCATCCTTTGCGCGAATGCTAATCGTTGGGCGAGTGGATGCCAGATTGATGGAGATGATGGATCCTTCCAATGTCGTCCCCAGGTCAGCACGACTGGCTCGGCTGGCTTCTGTAGCAGCGGTCACCTGTCGGTCGACTGGCATGGCGATGGCACATGCCACCCCAACGCTCACCATGAATGCGACCTTCCGTATGCAATGTGTCATCATAGACTCCTTTGTTGACTCCTCTGCAGTTGGCTCCAACCCGTCTCCCCAACCCCAACATAGCCAATACCCGATGACGCACGGATGACATTTCGGTGACAACCTTGTCAGACTACAGGCAGGACAGACTAATTCTGCTGCCCCCCTAGCTGTCCAAACAGGCGCCGCAGGCGATTCGGATTACTCGGGTGATTGGCCAGTTGAACCGCCAGTTTGTTCAGCGCTTTCATCTCGATCTGCCGCACCCGCTCCCGACTCAATCGAAACATCTGACCAACCTCTTCAAGCGTCCGTGGCGCGCTATCGTGCAACCCGAACCGCAGCCGCAGGACTTTCTGTTCCCGGTCGGACAGATTCTTGAGCCCCCCTTGGATCTGCTCCTTCAGCATGCGGTTGGCCGTCTCATGCGCCGGCGACACCGCGTCGTGATCTTCAATCAGATCGCCGAAATGCATATCCTCATCCTCCCCGATGGGAATCTGGAGCGAAATCGGCTCTTGAGCCAGCTTCAACAGCGTCCCCACCTTTTCGACCGGTAGCCCAGCAGCCTTGGCCACGTCTTCCGGCATCGGTTCCCGCCCGGTCCGTTGGACAATGCTGAGCGATACGCGGACGAGTTTGTTCATGGTCTCAATCATATGGACCGGCAGTCGAATGGTGCGGGCCTGATCCGCGACGCCTCGCGTGACTGCTTGGCGAATCCACCAAGTGGCGTATGTCGAAAACTTGTATCCCCGCCGATATTCATATTTCTCGACCGCTTTCATGAGTCCCATATTGCCCTCTTGAATCAAATCCAGCAATGACAACCCGCGGTTGATGTAGCGCTTCGCGATGCTGACGACTAGACGCAGGTTGGCTTCAACCAGCGCCCGTTTCGCCCGCGCAAACTCGGCCTCGTGGTCGCGAATGTGCGCCAACGCAGCGGTCAAGCGAGGATGCCGGGGACGATCCGCTTGGGCCATTCGTCTGATGGACGCTCGGCCGTGTCGATGCTCGGTGCGCGCCAGGTGCCCTGACAGACCGGATCGGGATGACGACGCCACTGGAGATTGCGGCTGGCACAACGCGTCCAGACGCGCCACCAACCAATCAAACACACGAGTCGTCAGTCGGAAATCCTGCGCCACGCACTGCAGATCCGCGCGAGGCCGCAGCCGGCGCGCCCGGGTGCGCAGTTTCTGTAACTGATTCAGCAGCGCTTCGCGTCGGGCGTTCGGACCACCCTTCAGGTATTCTTCCGGGGGCAGCGTGCCCTTCAGGAGCTGATCGACCAACCTCAACAGCTCCCGACGAGCAATCGGCAACCGCAGGACAGAATCCCGATAGGCCAGCTCTGCGGATTCAATGCGCCGCGCGAGCTCCAACTCTTGCTCTCGAGTTAGGAGCGGGATCCGTCCCATCTGCCACAGATACATCTTTACCGGATCATCCAGCGGTTTGGTCTCTCGACGGACCCGGCTCTTGCGAGGCTGCCGGCTCTCATCCTCAACAACCGTATCAGGCAGCTCATGGACCAACCCGCTAGTGAGGACCCGCCGCTGTGCGCCGGAATGGAACGTCGAGGCCCCTGCCCCGGTCGTCAGCGATGGCAGCAGCTGTTCGACGTCGTCATACGTCATATGAGAGGCGTCTCGTTTCATGGCAATGTCACCTCATCTTCTGATGGGTCGCACACGACTCCATAGAATCCCAAGAACCGATCCAGAGCACTGTCACAAGAATAGGTCAAGTCTAGAGGGCGGGAGATGACAGCTGGATGAACAGGAGATTACAAAGACGTCATGCGAGCGGAAGCCGTAGGGTAAAGCTGGCCCCCTGGCCTGGAGGACTGTCCACGTGAATCTGGCCCTGGTGTGCCTCGGCGATCCAGCGGCATATCCCCAGCCCTAAGCCTGTGGAGGGTCCGGTGGCTGTGGATCGTGCTCGACGGAAAAATTGATCGAAGATCTGCGGCAACTTGTCTTCCGAAATTCCTGGCCCGGTATCGCGCACCACCAAACACGCGGCATCGGCCTCTGTATGCGACTCCACTACGACTTCGCCCTGGGCTGGCGTATGGCGAATGGCATTCTCCAGGAGATTGGCGATGAGCCGCTCCAAAAGTCGGCGTTCCCCGCGGACCCACACCGGCGCATCCGAGACCACCACCTGACGAATGCTTTTCTGGTCGGCAATCCCCTGAAGCGTCTGCACGACGTGGCGGGCGAGCCCAGCTAGTTCGACGGGTTGCCATTCGAGCGCCCCCTCCACCACATCACTCCGAGCTAACATCAACAGCTCCTCAACGACCCGGACCATATCATTGATGGCTTCGAGCTGGGTGTGCAGCACGCGCTGATACTCCTCCGCGTCTCGAGGTTTTCGAAGAGCCACTTCAAGCTCTCCCTTGAGCACGGTCAACGGCGTCCGCAGCTCATGCGACGCGGCGGCGCTGAATTGGCGCAACCGCTTAAACGCGTGTTCCAACCGCTCCAGCATGTCGTTAAACGTAACGGCGAGCCGCTCCAGCTCGTCACCGCTCCGCGGCACCTGAAGTCGCTGATCCAAATGTTCGGCGCCCACCTGTTGCGCCTGCGTGATCATCTGGCCGATGGGTTGCAGCGCCGTCGTGGCCAGAAACCATCCGACCGCACTGGTGATGGCCAACGTCAGTGGAACCAACCACAATAACCATCGGCGCAGCCGCTCAAGCGACGCTTCTACCTGCCGCAACGGTGCGGCGACCTGCACGATATAGATCACGCGCCCGTTTTCGACCACCGGGCGGGACACCAGCTTGACACGTTCTTCATCGGAAATCGCCGCCACTTCGTACATCGTCCGCCCGTGCAACGCGCCGAAGATCGCAACGTCATTCAGCGGCACCGACAGTTGCTCAAACCCTATGGAGGTTCCGAGCACTTTGCCCTGATTGTCGATCACGCGAATGGGCCGAAGTGTCGCTAACGCTTTCGCCTGTTCGACCCACCGCTGGACCAGATCCGGAAATCGCCCGGCATCGATCTCTCCGCTCAACGTGGCCGTCGGCGCCGATTCCCAATTGCCCGGACCCGCCGGAGAGACGGCGGCCTGTGCATCACGGAACGCCAACAGCGAACTGGCCACCCCATCCGCTTGGGACATGAGTAGAACGTTGAGGTACTTGGTCAGACTCGCCGAGACACTGGAATACAGGACCCAGCTAAACCCGCACAGAATCAGGGCGAGGATTCCCACGTACCACACGGTGAGCGTCACGCGGATGGATCGGATCATGTGGATCAGGATGGAATCTTACGACGGGTCAGGCGCCTGGAGCATGTAGCCGCTACCACGGACCGTTTGGAGCAGCCGTGGGTCAAATCCGTCGTCGATCTTTCGGCGCAGCCGGGCGATATGCACATCGATCACGTTGGACAACGGATCAAAATCATGCTCCCACACATGCTCGGCCAACATGGTCCGCGTGACGACCTGGTTGGGATGCCGAAGAAGAAACTCCAGCAGCGCGTATTCATGATGGGTCAGGATCAGATCTTTGCCGCTCCTGGTCGCCCGATGGCGCAGCGTATCGAGCTCAAGGTCTCCGGCTCGCAGTACGGCGTTCAGGAGTTTTCCCGGGCGCCGCAGCAGCGCGCGGACACGAGCGAGCAGCTCATTAAACCCAAACGGCTTGGTGAGGTAATCATCAGCGCCGGCATCCAGCCCTGACACCTTGTCCCGCAGCTCATCTTTGGCAGTCAAAATCAGGATCGGGACATTCAGCTTCTCCCCGCGAAGTGTCTTGAGCACGTCCAAGCCATTACGCTTGGGCAGCATCAAATCCAGCATGATCACATCATAGTCACCGGTCTGGGCCAAGAAGAGCGCCTGCTCGCCATCAGCAGCCGTGTCGACCGTGTAATGCTCTTCCCGCAGCCCTCGACGAATAAAGCTGGCCACTCGGGCGTCGTCTTCCGCTAAGAGGATTCGCATGGTCGTCTCCCTGCTATGGGCCTGGAGAAATGACCGGCCCATCGCCTGCGACACGAACCCATCGTCCGTTCATATACACTTCTTTGAACCGACGCCGTTGCCCTCGAGGCTCTGGCCGCCGGGAGGTTGACGTCGCTGGCCCTGGCGGCTGCGCGGTTCGACCACCCATGGGCGCGGGTGGGCGATGTCGCGGTCGCCGATTCCACCTGCGCGGTTGATCCGACCCGGGACGGGCCCCAGCCACCGCTTGCCGATCCTTCGCCGAAGCATGTTCGGCAGCCAGCGGTGCTGGTGATTCAGCGCCCGGTGCGGTGATCGCCCCAGCCGCTGGCACACTCGGAGACGGAGGATGGCTTGCCGGCTGTGGCATCGCTCGAGGTCCACGTCGTGGTCGAGGCGCGCGGCCCGGTTTGCCGGAGCTGAGCTGATTCTCCGCGCCCAACTCAACGGCCTGCTGTTGGCTGACGTGCTGCAGCCTGGAAGGATCCGGGGTATCACCCAAGCGTGACAGCTCTCGAAACCACTCTTCAACGCCGGCAGGGACGGATGTCCACGTTACCTCCAGCGCCCCTGTACCGGTATTGCACAAGCCGTACCAGGATTCTTTCGGGATATGGATCGCCGCGCCAGGGACCACGGTGCTCCGCTGGCCTTCGATGGTCAAGCGGCCCTGGCCTCGATGCACAAACAGAATCAGCTCGTGTCGGAGATGCCGGCACACCGGCAAGCCGGCCCCAGGAGACAGGGTCTGTGTCCCGCTCGCATAGACACCCCCGCTCGCGCGTCCATCGACGGCAATCACGACCTGTCCTGGCGCAGGCCATCCCAGCCGGAGCACTTCCCCTTGGCCAACCTTGAACACTTTCGCTCCCTGCGCCATGGGTCTATTCTACTATAGGGGACAAGACGCTCGCCAGGTCATGATTAGCTGTGCAAGCTCACCGGAAGTTTTCCACTTGGAGAGAAATCCCAAAATCTTTGGCCTTCAACGCTGCGACGACGGTTTGCAGGTCGTCGATCTGACGAGCGGTCACCCGCACGGTGTCACCTTCAATGCGCGCCTGAACCTTCACGTCCATGTCTTTGATCGTGCGGCTAATCGCGCGAGCATGATCCGGGGACAACCCTTGCTGCAGTTGTCCTAGGCGCTTCATCCCGCCACTGGGCAACGCTTCTGGTGATTGCCACGCCACCGCGTTGACCGCAACCCCTCGCCGGGCCAACTTGGATTCCAGCACCTCGAGCACGCCCCGGAGTTGGGCCTCGTGATCAGCGGTCAAGGTTAGCAGACCGGTGGGCTCATCAGATACCACAGCGGCTCGGCTGCCTCGGAAATCAAACCGGGTTCCGATCTCTTTTTGCGCTTGCCAGACCGCATTCCGCAGTTCCTGCAGATTCACCTTTGAGACAACATCAAAGCTATGGTCTTGTGCCATGGCGCGCAGCTCCACCGGTTACACGTTAAAACGAAACGACAAGATATCGCCGTCCTCAATCACGTACTCTTTGCCTTTGAGCATCGCTTTCCCGGCCGCGGCCACCGCCTGTTCGGTGCCCAGCGTCATGAGATCATCATACTTCATCAGCTCGGCCCGAATAAATCCCCGCTGGATATCCGAATGGATCACCCCGCCGGCTTCAGGGGCAGAGGCCCCCCGTCGCACCGTCCACGCCCGAACTTCATCCGGGCCAACGGTGAAATACGAAATCAACCCCAGGGATTCGTAACTAACCCGGGTGAGCCCATCGATCGCCGGTTCTGTAATGCCGAGTGCCTTGAGAAAAGCCGCGCGCTCAGCCGGGTCATCCAGCTGGGAGAGCTCCTCTTCAATTTTTGCAGAGACCTGCACCAGATGAACGTTCCAGCCTTCGCAGTGTTGCAGGATAGCCTCTGCCGGGTCTGACACCTGGAGCTGATCCTCGGCAACGTTCAGGATGATGAGCAGCGCCTTGCGCGTCAACAACGGCGTACCGGCCAGCACGGCCTGCTCTTGCGCGGTCAGTTCGAGCATCCGCACGGGGCGGTTCGCGTTGAGCTGCTCCAGCAGCCGCTCTAAGACCGCCTGCTCGACGGCTCGATCCACGCCGCGTCGGGTTGACTCTTTGCCGATCCGTTCCAGCCGCTTCTCGACAAACAGCAGATCATTGAGCACCAGCTCGCTGCGGAGCATCTCCAGATCGCGGACCGGATTCACCGTGCCTTCCAGATGAAACACCGTGTCATCGGCGAACGCCCGCACCACCAACGCCAACGCGTCGACGAGGAGCAAGGCCTGGAACACCTGCTGATTCTTCGCAGACTCTTTGGTGACATCCGGCATGAGCAGGTATTGGATCGTCGCCGGCGTGGTCTTGTTAGGGCGATACAGCGCGGCGAGGCGGTCGACGCGCGGATCTCGTACCGCGCAGATCCCCGGGATCCCGCTAGGGGACGGTGCCACTGCGCGCGCGTCAACGCTGGTCAGAACCTGTAACAATGTCTTCTTGCCTGCCTGGGGCAGGCCCAGCAGTCCGATCTGCATGACGCACTAAATGCGCCCCCAATTGAATCTGACCAGTGGGCG